>NZ_PPEL01000026.1 GCF_002899695.1 Rubneribacter badeniensis | reverse complement strand
GGGCCTGACGGGGGCGGGCGGGACGCTTGCGGCGAGAGGCGGCCATGGCGGGCCTTTCGCGGGCGATCTGACGAAACCTGACGAAACCGTAAGGTTCGGGTAAGGCTCTTCGATGGCGCGCGGGCGCGCGGCGGGGTAGCATCGTGGCGCACCCGATGAGAGAAGGAGAAGAGCCATGGCGGAAACGTTCGCGACGCCGCGCTCCGCCGCCGCCCAGGGGGCGGCCGGCACGCGGCCCATCCTGTCCGTGAGGCAGATCGAGAAGGTCTACGGCAACCGCGATTCGATCACGCACGCGATAAACGACATCAGCTTCGACGTCATGCCCGGCGAGTTCGTGGGGATCATGGGGCCGTCGGGATCGGGCAAGACCACGCTTCTGAACTGCGTGGCCACCATCGACACCGTGACGAGCGGCCATATCCTCGTGGACGGGCGCGACATCACGTCCCTGCGCGCCCGCGCGCTCTCGCGCTTCCGGCGCGACGACCTCGGCTTCATCTTCCAGGATTCCAACCTGCTCGACACGCTCACGGGCTTCGAGAACATCGCGCTCGCGCTCACCATCAAAGGCGAGAGGCCCGCCTCCGTGCGCGCACGGGTGGAGCAGACGGCCGCCGCGCTGGGCGTGTCGGAGGTGCTGGGCAAGCGCCCCTGCCAGATGTCGGGCGGGCAGCGCCAGCGCGTCGCCGCGGCCCGCGCCATGGTCGCCGACCCGAAGCTCGTGCTGGCCGACGAGCCCACCGGCGCGCTCGACTCCCGCAGCGCGTCGGTGATTCTCGACACGCTGTCCATGATGAACGGGCGGCTGGGGGCCACCATCATGATGGTCACGCACGACTCGTTCGCCGCGTCGTTCGCAAGCCGCATCCTGTTCATCAAGGACGGCGCCGTGTTCAACGAGATCCTGCGGGGCGGCCTGAGCCGCGCCGAGTTCTTCGGGCGCATCATGGAAGTGGTGACGTTTCTGGGCGGTGACGTGCGCGATGCTGGCTAGACTCGCTGTCCGCAACGTGCGCCGCTCGATGCGCGACTACGCGGTGTACTTCGTCACGCTCGTGTTCGGCGTCGCGGCGTTCTACGCGTTCAACTCCGTGCAGAGCCAATCCGTCCTGTTCGACTTGCGAGGCGTCGCCTCCGCCGACGCCTTCGACCTCACGGCCCGCTTCCTGGGGATGTTCTCGGTCCTCATCGCGTGCGTGCTGGGGTTCCTCGTCATCTACGCGAACCGCTTCCTCATCCGCAGGCGCAAGCGAGAGTTCGGCGTGTACCTCCTTCTGGGCATGCGCCCGGCCCAGGTGTCGGCCATCGTGCTCATGGAGACGGCCTGCGTGGGCGCGGCGTCGCTCGCGGCGGGCCTCGTGCTGGGGCTCGCGCTGTCCCAAGGGCTGTCCTTCCTCACGGCGGGGCTGTTCAGCATCCCCATGCAGCAGTACCGCTTCGTGCTCTCGGCCGAGGCGCTTCGCCAGACGCTTCTGTGCTTCGCGATCATCTTCGCGGTCGTCGCGCTGTTCAACACGCTGTCCCTGCGCCGCTGCCGGCTCGTCGACCTGTTCGGCGCCGCCGTGCGCAGCGAGCGGTCCCGCATCCGCAGCCCCTGGGTCGGCCTGGCGGGCTTCGCCGTGGCCGTGGGGCTTCTGGCGTGGGCCTACGGCACGCTCCTCGAGAGCGGCCTCACGGAGTTCGGCGCCGAGTTCTGGAAGGCGACGGCGCTCATGGTGGCGGGCACGTTTTTGTTCTTCTGGTCGGCGGCCGGCTTCGCCGTGGCCGCGCTCGAGCGGGTTCCCGGCGTGTACTTCAGGGGCCTCGCGATGTTCACGACGCGGCAGGTGGCGAGCAAGGTGAACACGGCGTTCCTGTCGCTGTCGACGGTGTGCGTCATGCTGTTCTTCTCGCTTGCCGTGTTCTCCACCGGATCGGGGTTCGTGCAGGTGTTCTCCGACGGCGTGGAGGAGGGAACGCTGTTCGACGCCTCCCTCACAGCGGACGTGTACCTTGCGCTCGACGGCGGCGACGATGAGGCCGCGCAGGCCGTGCGCGAAAAGGCGGGCGCCTACGGCTGGGACATCGCGCGCTTCTTTGACGAATCCGTGCCGAACTGGGACGAGTTCGTGGAAAAGGCCGCCCAGGCCGACCTCTACCAGCCGCGGGAGGGCACGGACACCTACGGAGCGCTCATGGAGCGCTTGGGCGCGGGGGTCGACGGAGGCCTGCAGGAGGAGGCCCTTGCGCCCCAGACCGTGGGCGTGGTGGGGCTGTCGCAGTTCAACGCGGTGCGCGCCCTGGCCGGACGCGGCCCCATCGAGCTTTCCGCGGGCACCTACGCCGTGAACAACGCCGTTGCCCTGTCCGAGGAGCTCTCGCGCGCGATGGCCGAGGAGGGCGTCGAGATCGAGGTGGGGGGACGCGTGCTCTCGGCTTCGGGCCTCTACGTCGAGCAGCCGCTGTCCACCTCGGCGTTCGTCACCGACGGGGCCATGCTCGTCGTGCCCGACGAGACGGTGGAGGCCCTGCGCGCCGCCGGCGAGGCGCCTTACGCGAGCTACCTCGACCTGTCCTACCGCACGGACCGGGCCGAGGGCGACCGGCTGCTCGAAGAGGCCCTCGCCCTCGCCTTGCCGGCCGAGGGCCGGGAAGGGGCGCAGGAGCCCTCCTACGATCGCTCGCCCTGGCCCGTCACCGCCACCTACACCGCCGACGAGGTGGTCGAGCAGTCCGGCGGGATGCGCATGATGATCACCTACCTGGCACTCTACATCGGGTTCGTGTTCCTCATCACCACGGCGGCGCTTCTGGCCATCCAGCAGCTCTCCGAGGCGAGCGACTCGCTTGCGCGCTACCGCATGCTCGCCGAGATCGGGTGCGAGCGGCGCATGATGTTCCGCTCGATCCTCGTCCAGGTGGCCGTCTACTTCCTCGCGCCGCTTGCGCTGGCGGCGTGCCACACGGCGTGCGCCGTGAGCGTGATCGCGCGCGACGTGCTCGACCAGCTGGGCGTGTCGGTGTCGGACGCCGTCGCCGCCGCCGCCGCGTTCACGGCCCTCGTGT
This sequence comes from Rubneribacter badeniensis, assembly GCF_002899695.1. Taxonomy (GTDB): domain Bacteria; phylum Actinomycetota; class Coriobacteriia; order Coriobacteriales; family Eggerthellaceae; genus Rubneribacter; species Rubneribacter badeniensis. The sequence continues at coordinate 28,560 of NZ_PPEL01000026.1, read as the reverse complement.
ACGGCGGCTACCTGCTGGTCACGTACCTCGCGAGCCGCGGCCTCGTGCGCGCCTCGCTCGGCAGAAGGCTTCTGGGGTAGGCGGCGCGTCGGATGCGCGCGGGCTTCGAGGCGTCGGGGCCCGCGCGTGCAGACGGGCCGGGGTGGATATCGCGACGATTCTCGGGAAGGAGGCTCCGTGGCATCGAACGTGTTCCCGATCGCGTCCATCGCGTTTCTGGCCGTCGCCCTCTGCTCGGCTGCTGGCTCCGTGCTCGAGCACGGCCTTGCGGGGCTGCGCGGACTCGGCAAGGCGACATGGACGGCGTTCGGAGCGTATGCGCTCGCGTTCGCGGGGTTCCTCGCAACGCAGGGGCTTTGAACTCAGGGCGCGGGGAGCCGTCGGCGCTCGGTTCCCCGCGCAGACGGAGGCGCCCGCGCCGGATGGGCGCGCTTTTTGGCGGGCCTGGTGGCGAACAAGGGGAAGCGGGACCTACCTGTTGAACCAGGATTGACACGAGCTCACGTTCGCCGGGCCTCGAGCCGAGTTTGTCCGGATCGGGTTCGATATGAGGAGAATGCAAGCCGCATCGATCTTGGTCTGGCACGGACTTCGGCCCGAAACGGCAGAGATCGCGCCTTGCGCATAGGCAGCCGAGCGCCCTCCCTTCTCGGCGAGGGCGTTTTCCTAAGCTGGGATCTCCATCGGAGCCGCCGCCGGCTCCTCGGGGCGCTTTTCCGGGAGAAAACCTATGCGCAAGACGCGATCTGCGCCGTTTCGGGGCGTTATCCCTGCCAAGCCGGGATCGGCAGGGGCCGGGTCGGCCCGCCGAGATGGGCCGTCGGAGCTTCGGAAGCCCCCGTCCCGTCCAGCGGACGGGGGCTTCCGAAGCTCCGATCAGGGAAGTACGGCCCGAGCATCAGCGAACACAGGTTCGTGTCAATCCTGGTTTGCCATAGCGGCGCCGATGCGGTAGCACGAAATAACGGTTAAGAACGATTTTTCAACGAGATCGAGTTTCGCGACCTGGCGTTTCTCCGAAAACGCTCCTCTAGGAAGCGGAAGAATCGTTCTTAACCGTCATTTTGCGCTAAACGCCTCTCCCGTCTATGTTGAACCGCCATTGATATCTTGCAGGTCACCGGGGCGTTTTCGGAGCGCATGGAAAGAGGCCCCCCCCCTTTTTAAGATGCGATCGTCGAGAACCGCATCGGGAAAGGAAGGGCCCGTGAAAGGCATCGCATCGCAATTCACCTCGCAGCTTGCGTGCGAAGAGGGGATCGGGCTGCTCGAGGACCCCAAGGCCGCCATCGCTGAGGAGCTCGCTCAAGGGCAACAGGCGAGCCGGCCGCATGCCCGAGGTGCGGCTGCCCCTCCTTCGTGAAGAGGGGCCCGGTCAGGGGAGGCTCGCCTCGATATTAAGCGAACGTGAGTTCGTGTCGATTTTGGCTTAACAGCGGAGATCGCCCCTCTGTTAGACCAAGATTGACATCAGGTCTGTTCTCCGGGCAGGATCTCGCCGGCACTGCAGGAGGCCCCGCCTCTTGGGTGGGCGGGGAGGGGTCTTCCGAAGCGCCCGGTCAGAATAGGCTCGGCTCGAGGATGGGCGAACACAGGTTCGTGCCAATCCCGGTTTGACAGAGGGTTCGGTGCAGTCTCGCGTTCTCACGCAGGGGGCCGTCCGCACCGGTTGGGGTATCCGTCTTCGAGGGCCCCGGCCGTCTTCAGGGCGAATCTTCTTTCATCTCCGGCGGGCGGCAGGGCGGGTCTAAAAGAGGATGAGGTCGCGGACTTTTGCGTCGAGGGCGTCCGCTATGCGGCCGAGATCGTCGAGGCCCACGCTCACGCGGCCTGTTTCGATGCGCCAGATATGGGACTTGCTGCTGCCTACCATGAGGGCGAGCTTCTGTTGCGACAGGCCTTGGGCCTCCCGTCGCTTGCGTATCGCGCTTCCCAAGAGCGCTCTTTTCTTGTCGGCGTCCATCTGCTCAGATTATTCGGTATAATCATCCAATCGGCTTCATATATGAAGCCGATTGAGGAATGTGGAGAGAAGTTTGCCGGCACGAAAAGGACTATGTCGTCCGCACAGCCGGGAAAGCGACGGTGAGGATGATCGGAAGAAGGACGAAGGCCCGCCTGGCGAAACCGTTCGGATCGGAGCAGCGAAACGCCTTGAGCACGCTGTGCGCGAACCTGGGATTCGCAAGCGTCGATCAGCCGCTGCGGACGATCGCGATCACGAGCGCGATGGCGAACGAGGGCAAGACGACGATCGCCATCGAACTGGCGCGGGCGATGGCGGCGTCGGGGAAGCGGACCCTGCTCGTGGAGTGCGACATGAGGAGGCGCTCCCTCGCCGGGCGCCTCGGGGCGCATGCCCGGGCGGGGATTTGCTCGGTGGTGCTCGGTGATGTCGAGCCGGCCCGAGCGATCGTGCGCACGACGGCTCCCCGCCTGCACCTTCTCGATGCCGAGCCCGGCGTGGCGTGCCCTGTCGACATCCTCGACTCGCAAAGCTTCCGCTCTCTGATCGCCCATTTGGGAAGGCGGTTCGACCACGTGGTGGTGGACACCCCTCCGGCGGGCCTTTTCGTGGACGCGGCCGTGATCGGATCAATCGTCGACGCCACGTTGCTCGTGGTGCGCGAGGGCTTCGCCGAGCGGGCGATGGTGGCGAAGGCGTGCGACCAGCTGCGCAAAGGGGGCGCGAACCTTGTCGGCGTGGTCATGAACTGCTGCGAAGAGGGGGCGTCCCGCTACAGGGCCTACGAGGGCGTCGCCGAGAGATGACGCGCGACGCGCCTACTTGCCTAGCAGGTGGCGCAGGGCGGCCACGGGGTGCTTCGTGAGCATCCGCGGGCCGGCGTAGCGCATGACGGCCCGCACCTTCTCGCGCATCTCGGGTTTGTAGCAGTGGTTGCCGCACTGCTCGCACGAGGTCTTCACGTCCATCTCGCGGCAGCGCTCGGTGCGCAGCGCCGCGTAGGCGTCGAGCGCTGCGCACTCGGGGCACACGGGCTCGCCGCACATGGCGCGCTCGGTGCGCGCGCTGGCGTCGTGGTTTCCCATGCAGTACAGCGCGATCATCTGCGAGACGGTGCGCTTCTCGCGGGCCCGCCGCTTGGCGGTCTGAGGGGTGTCGTTCAGCTCTTTCATGAAAGTTATAGTAGCATAACTTGAAGGCGCGCGACGGGTGCGCTCGGGAATTTCAAAGGGGGTCGCCCCTTCTCTTTCTCGACGCGTTACGACTCTGCGCGCGGAAAGCCCGACGGGAGGGATTTCCGCGCGCAGACGGCGGGGTGCGCGGGAGCGGGAGGCAGGGCGGCGCACAAAGGGGTGGGGAACAGGGCGACGTCTTTGTCCGCATGAGGGGCGTTCCGAACCGAACGAAATGTGGGCAAACCTTGAACGGCTTACCGGAACAGATGTTCTTTCGATAAAGGCCGTCGGCACTGCGCTACAATGAATGGTCGCACGAAACGCTCATTTCCGCCCGCGTCGCCCCGCGCGCCGGGCGGTGGACAGGATAGGGAAGCGCATGGGACAGAACGCCATCGTCATCAAGGGCGCCCGCGAGCACAATCTCAAGGACGTCGACCTCACGATACCCCGTGACGAGCTCGTGGTGATCACGGGGCTGTCGGGCAGCGGCAAGTCGTCGCTCGCCTTCGACACGATGTACGCCGAGGGCCAGCGCCGCTACGTGGAGAGCCTCTCCAGCTACGCGCGCATGTTCCTCGGGCAGATGAGCAAGCCCGACCTCGACAGCATCGACGGGCTGTCGCCCGCGGTGTCCATCGACCAGAAGACCACGAGCAAAAACCCCCGCTCCACTGTTGGCACCACCACCGAGATATACGACTACCTGCGCCTTCTGTTCGCGCGCGTGGGCGTGCCGCACTGCCCGGAGTGCGGGCGGCCCATCATGAAGCAGACCACCGACCAGGTGACCGACGAGATACTGGCGCTCGCGCCCGACGCCAAGGCCATCGTCATGGCGCCCGTGGTGGCCGGCCGCAAGGGCGAGTTCACGAAGCTGTTCGCCGACCTGGCGCGCGAGGGCTTCTCCCGCGTGCGCATCGACGGCGAGATCGTGAAGCTCGACGGCGAGCCGCGTACGCTCAACAAGAAGATCAAGCACTTCATCGACGTGGTGGTTGACCGCGTGCAGCTGAAAGAGAGCGCCACGAGCCGCATTGCCGAGGCGGTGGAGGTGGCCACGAAGCTCGCCGACGGGCGTGTGCTCGTGCAGGTGCTGGGGCCGGACGGCAAGCCGCTCGGGGAGGGCGGCGGGCGCTCCTCGGGCGCGACGGGTGGCCTCGGGGCGGGCGAGCATATCTTCTCGCTCGCGCTCGCGTGCCCCGAGCACGGCCATTCGATGGACGAGCTGCAGCCGCGCGACTTCAGCTTCAACGCCCCCTACGGCGCATGCCCGGATTGCCTCGGCATCGGCAGCCGCGAGGAGGTGGACGCCTCCCTCGTGGTGCCCGACCCGTCGCTGTCGCTTGCCGAGGGCGTGATCGCCCCCTTCCGCACGGGCAACTACTACCCGCAGGTGCTGCGCGCCGTGGCGAAGCACCTGGGCGTGGACGAGGACACGCCGTGGGAGGACATGCCCAAGAAGGCGCAGGACGCGCTTCTGCACGGCCTCGGCAAGGAGAAGGTGCGCGTGGACTACGTGACCGTGGACGGGCGCGAGACGTATTGGTGCATCGAGTGGGAGGGCGCGCTCGCGGCGGTCATGCGCCGCTACCAAGAGGCGCAAAGCGACGCGCAGCGCGAGAAGCTGCAGAGCTACTTCGCCATCGTGCCGTGCGCCACCTGCGGCGGCAAGCGCCTGAAGCCGGAGATTCTCGCGGTGACGGTGGGCGGCAAGTCCATCCACGAGGTCACCGAGATGGGCGCGGCCGAGGGTCTGCGCTTCTTCGAGGGGCTTTCCTTCGAGGGCCAGCAGAGCCACATCGCCGGGCCCATCGTGAAGGAGATCAAGGCGCGGCTCAAGTTCCTCGTGGACGTGGGGCTGGACTACCTCACGCTCGAGCGGGCCACGGCCACGCTCTCCGGCGGCGAGGCGCAACGCATCCGGCTCGCCACGCAGATCGGCGCGGGGCTCATGGGCGTGCTGTACATTCTGGACGAGCCGTCCATCGGCCTGCATCAGCGCGACAACGAACGGCTCATCGCCACGCTCGCGCACCTGCGCGACCTCGGCAACACCGTGGTGGTGGTGGAGCATGACGAGGACACCATCAGAAGCGCCGACTTCGTGGTGGACATGGGGCCGGGCGCGGGCGAGCATGGCGGCGCAGTGGTGGCCGCGGGCACGCCCGAGGAGGTGGCGCGCGCCGAAGGCTCGCTCACGGCCGACTATTTAAGCGGGCGGCGCCGCATCGAGGTGCCCTCCGCGCGCCGCAAGCCGCGCCGCGGGGCGCTCAAGCTGACGGGCGCGACTGAGAACAACCTGAAGAACGTCACGCTCGAAGTGCCCTTCGGCACGCTCACCGTGGTGACGGGCGTGTCCGGCTCGGGAAAAAGCTCGCTTGTCACCGACACGCTGGCCCCGGCGCTCGCGAACCGCGTGAACCACGCGCATCGGCGCACGGGCGCGTACAAGAAGATCACGGGGCTGGACAAGATCGACAAGGTCATCAACATCGACCAGAGCCCCATCGGGCGCACGCCGCGCTCGAACCCGGCCACCTACATCGGCCTGTGGGATGACATCCGGGCGCTGTTCGCCAGCACGCAGGAGGCCAAGGCGCGCGGCTACTCGCCGGGGCGGTTCAGCTTCAACGTGAACGGCGGGCGCTGCGAGGCGTGCAAGGGCGATGGCCAGATCAAGATCGAGATGCACTTTTTGCCCGACATCTACGTGCCCTGCGAGGTGTGCGGCGGCGCGCGCTACAACCGCGAGACGCTGCAGGTGACCTACCGCGGCAAGAGCATCGCCGACGTGCTGGACATGACGGTGGAGGACGCCCTTTCGTTCTTCGAGAACATACCCGGCATCAAGCGCAAGCTGCAGACGCTGTTCGACGTGGGGCTGGGCTACATCCGCCTCGGGCAGCCGGCCACGACGCTCTCCGGCGGCGAGGCGCAGCGCGTGAAGCTGGCGAGCGAGCTGCAGCGACGTCAGACCGGCAAGACGTTCTACATCTTGGACGAACCCACCACGGGCCTGCATTTCGAGGACGTGCGCCAGCTTCTGGCCGTGCTGCAGCGGCTCGTGGACGCGGGGAACACGGTGCTCGTCATCGAGCACAACCTCGACGTCATCAAGTGCGCCGACCGCATCGTGGACCTCGGCCCCGAGGGCGGCGAGGGCGGCGGCCGCATCGTGGCGCAGGGCACCCCCGAGGAGGTGGCCTCGGTTCCCGAGAGCCATACCGGCCGCTTCGTGAAGAAGATGCTCGCGGACGGGCGGCTGTAGCCCGTTGCCGTGCGCGGCGCGGGCGCCCCGTCCTCGAGTGGCGCTTGCGCCTTCGCCGCATGATGTTCGAGCGGGCGTTTCGCGTGGGGTGCGAACGGCGGCGCGCGCCGACGGTGCCCGCCCGCCGATTCCTTTCGGCACGGTTTCGCCGTCGAAGCGGAAAGCCCGGCTTGGGCGCTCGGGGCATCGCGCCGGGCTGCGGCTCCGCAGAGGGGAGGCGCAGCCGGTCTTCGCCGATTCCCCCCGAGAACCCCTTTACCGCAAGGTCGGATCGTGCGAAAATGCGTCGCCGACGCAGGAGGCGCCGATGCGGGCAAGGGGGTCGATCAGGTGGCGCAGACGGGTGCGGCGGTCGAGGGCCGCCATGTGGCGCGGGGCGTGGCGTGCGCGCTCGCGGGAGGAGTGTGCTGGGGGTTCTCGGGAACGTGCGCCCAGTTGCTGATGAGCGACTACGGCGCTCCCGCCACGTGGATCACCTGCGTGCGCATGGTCATCGCCGCCGTGTTCTTCCTGTTCCTCACTGCAGTGCGCGACTGGCGCGACCTCGTGGCGGTGCTGCGCGACTGGCGCTCGCTCGCGCGCATCGCGGCCTTCGCCGTGTTCGGCGTGCTGCTTACGCAGCTCAGCTACCTCAACGCCATCGGCTACACGTCTGCCGGGGTTGGCACCACCATCGAGCAGGTGGGGCTCGTGATCATCATGCTGTACGTGTGTCTGCGCACGCGGCGTCTGCCGCGCGCTCGGGAGGCGGCGGGCCTCGTGTTCGCGCTCGGCGGCATGGCGGTCATCGCCACGCAAGGCGATCCGAGCAGCCTCGCCATACCCGTCGAGGGCTTGGCCTGGGGTCTCGTGTCGGCCGTGGCGCTGTCGTTTTACACGCTCATGCCCGTGCGGGTGCTGGCGAAATGGGGCTCGATGCTCGTGACGGGCCTGGCCATGCTGTTCGGGGGATCGGCGGCGTCGCTTGTCGTGCAGCCGTGGACGATGGACGTGCAGCTTTCCGGCGGAGGTCTGGCCGCGCTCGTGGCCATCGTGCTGGTGGGAACGCTGGGCGCTTACATGCTCTACCTGCAGGGGGTCGCCGATGCGGGTCCGGTGAAAGCGAGCCTTCTGTGCTGCGCCGAGCCGGTGTCGGCCACGGTGCTCGCGCTCGTATGGCTGCACGCCCCCGTATCCGTATGGGACGCGGTCGGCTGCGTCCTCATCGTGGTCATGATCTTCCTCGTCACCGAGCGCGAGCGGAGGCCCGCCGCCGCACCCGCCGAGGCGGCGCCCGACGCTGGGCTGGACTCGGAGAACGGAGCGATCCCCGACGACCCGCCGCTATTCGCCGGCCGCGCGTCGGTTCTCGGCTACTACGCGAGCCGTCCCGCCGCGCGCGAGGACTTCGGCCGCGTGTCGGCGTTGCTCGACGTCGGGCACGAGACGTTCGCCTCGCTCGGTATCGACGAGGGGCGCAACAAGAAGTACCCTTCGGCGCGCCGCCTTATGCACAGCATCAAGAACGGCACGACGCACGTGGTGGAGGACGAGCGGGGCCGTCTCATCGCGGTGTTCGCCGTGTCGTTCGCGCCCGACAAGAACTATGCGCGCGGCATCGACGGGGCGTGGCTGACCGACATGCGCGCCGACCCTCAGCCTTACGCCGAGCTGCACTGGGTGGCAGTGGACCGGCCCGCGCGGCGCCGCGGCGTGGGCATGTTCATCCTCGACAAAGCCGACCGGATCGCGCGGGAAGGCGGGCGCGCGAGCATCCGTGCCGACGTCTACCCGGAGAACGCGCCCATGCGAAGGCTGCTCGAGAAGCACGGCTACGAACGGTGCGGCGAGATCGTGGTCAAAGACGTGCTTGGCCGTGAGAAGCGCCGTGCGGCCTACGAGCGTCTGCTGCACGGGTAGGTTGCCGAGGAGTTGGGAGGGGCCCTTGCCGGCGGGGCCAAAAGGGCGCTTCGCACTGCTTGCGCCTTTTGCGGCCGTTGTCGGCTTCGCGCGATTCCGCAGACGCGGGGCGCTTGCGGACCGCAGGGCGCGCCTCTTCGGGGCGGCGCGTGGCGAGCTCTTCCCGGCATCTGCCCAGCATCCTTCCTATCGCCGTTTGACGTGGCTTTTTGAGCGCTTGCGCAAAACTTGGCGAAAGTCGCGCCGCGCCCCTTTACCGACGCGGTTCGACGTGCGACAATGCGCAGGTGCCCCTGGAGGGCGCGAAGGAACGGGACGCGTCCGGAGGGGCGCTCGGTGGCGCGGAGAGGAGACGGCATGGCTTCGACTGCTGTGGGGACGGCCTCTCGGGAAAGGGCTTCGGCGGACGCTCGAACGGGCGGGCGCGTGGCGCGCGGCATCGCGTTCGCGGCGCTCGGCGGCATCTGCTGGGGCTTCTCGGGCACGTGCGCCCAGCTCATGACGAGTGGCTTCGGCGTTTCTGCGTCGTGGATCACCTGCGTGCGCCTGCTTTCGGCCGCGGTCATCTTCCTCGCGGTGTGCGCCGTGCGCGAGCCGCGCAACCTGCTGGCCGCCCTGCGCGATGTCCGCTCGCTCGCACGCATCGCGGCGTTCGCGCTTTTCGGCGTTTTGCTCACGCAGATGAGCTATCTTACCGCCATCTCGTACACGAACGCGGGCACGGGCACCGTGCTCGAGCGCTTGGGGCTCGTGCTCATCATGCTGTACGTGTGCCTGCGCACGCGGCGGCTTCCGAAGGTGCGCGAGGCGGCGGGCCTCGTGCTGGCCATCGCCGGCACGGTGCTCATCGCCACGAAGGGCAACCTCGGCGCGCTCGCCATCCCGGCCGAGGGCCTGTTCTGGGGCCTCGTGTCGGCGTTCGCGCTCGCCTGCTACACGCTCATTCCCGGCAAGGCGCTCGAGAAGTGGGGCAGCTTCATCGTCACGGGGCTGTCCATGCTCATCGGCGGCGTGGTGGCCACGGCGGCCGTGCGGCCCTGGACGATCGAGGTGGACCTCTCGCTCGACCTCGCGCTTGTCATGGGGGCGATGGTGCTCGTGGGCACGTTCGCGGCGTATTTGTTCTATCTGCAGGGCATCACCGACGCGGGCCCCGTGCGCGCGGGTCTCGTCGGCTGCGTGGAGCCGGTGTCGGCCACGGCGATCTCGGCCGTGTGGCTGGGGACGCCGGTCGTGCCGGTGGATCTTGCAGGGGTTGCGCTCATCATCGGCATGATGTTCCTCGTGGCGCAGCGAGACGACCGTCCGGCGCAGGGAGCGGCCGCCTATGACGGGGCGGTGGACAACCTGCCGCCGTTTCAAGGGCGTGCGACCGAGCTGGGATACTACCGCGCGCGCCGTGCTGTGCGCGGCGACTTCGGGCGCATGAAAGAGGTGCTCGAGGACGGGCGGCGCGCCGTGCGCGCGCTCGGCATCAAGGAAGGGCGCAAGCGGTATCCTTCGGCGCGACGCCTCATGCGCGCCATCGACGACGGGTGCGCCTACGTGGTGGTCGCTCAGCGGACCGCCGACGGCGAAGGGGCCGCAAGCGCTCAGGACGCTGCCGGATCGGAGCGCGTCATCGGCGTGTTCGCGCTCGATCCGAAAGGCGATCCCGCCTACGCGCACGCTGTGGGCGCGCGATGGGCCGACGGCGCAGGTGGGCCGGACGGCGGGGCGGTCTACGCGGCGCTGCACTGGGTGACGGTGGCCGCGGGAGCGCGCAGACGTGGCGTGGGCGGCTACATTCTTGGAACCGCCGAGCGCATCGCGCGCGAGGAGGGGCTTTCGAGCATCCGCGCCGACGTGTATCGCGAGAACGCGCCCATCCGCGCGCTGCTCGAAGAGTACGGCTACCGGCACTGCGGCGACATCGAGCTGAGACCCGGTCTCGGCCGCGTGAGGCGGCGCGCCGCCTACGAGCGAACCTGGTAGGCCTGCCGCGCCCGGAAGATCGGGCGGCGTGGGCGGGCAACGACGAACGACCAAACGACGAGAGAAAGCGAACCAGCTGTGCATTTCCGGAAAGCGACAGAGGGAGACGTCGACCGCATCATGGAGATCGTCGCGGACGGTCGGGCGGCCATCCGCGCGCTCGGCCTCGATCAGTGGCAGGGCGGTTACCCGCACCGTGGAGTGATCGAAAGCGACGTGGCGCGCGGGGAGTCCTATCTTGTGGAAGACGAAGGCGTGGTCGTGGCGACCGCCATGGTGGGCTTCTCGGGCGAGCGCGATTACGATTGCATTCGGGAAGGCGCGTGGCTCACGTCCTGCACTTCGGATGACCCGTGCTACGGCGTGGTGCACCGCGTGTCCACGGCCGCCGAGAGCCGAGGGCGGGGCGCCGCGGTTTTCGCGATGGCCGGCGCCGAAGGGCTGGCGCGCGAGCGCGGCGCGGCGAGCGTGCGCGTGGACACGCATCCCGGCAACGTTCCCATGCAGAGGCTGCTCGGACGGTGCGGCTACGTGCGATGCGGCATCATCCTCATCGGCCATGCCGAGGGGGCCACGCCCGAGCGGGTGGCCTTCGAGAAGCTCGTCTGAGCGATCGTGTCCGTCGCGTTCGCGGAAGCCGCAGGCTGCACCTCTTCCTGTCGAAATTCTGTCCCTTGCGGGACGTTCCGCTCGCAGGGGATGGGCGCGGTATAATGCGAGCACTATGCATTCCCGGTCTCGAGAGAAAATGGCGCTGGCGGTGTTTGCCGCCCTCATCATGCTGAGCTTGCTTGGGCTCGGATCGTATCTGGTCGCGGGCCATTCGTGGAACGTTGCGGCCTCCAACATCGACGACACCTTCGGCAGCATGGAAGGCTACACGGCTATCGTCTACGCCGGCACCGTCGATCCCGAGGGGTCCGAGGACGCCGAAGGGCCGGCAGACCTCTCCGACGGGCAGGGCGAGGCCGGTCCGACGCCGCATTCGGCAGCCGACGGGGCGCCGGACGGAGAGGGCGCAGGCCCGGAGCCTCTTTCCGAAGCCGAAACGCCCTCTGGCGCGGAGGCCGACACGCCCCCGTCTTCCGCGGTCGGACAGGACGGCGCGCAGCTTCCCCTCAGCGTGGACGACGTGAAGGAGAGCTACGAGAAGAAGGGCGCCACCGCGTTCTCGCTGTCCACGCTCGATCCCTCCCGTTACGAAGAGGGGGTCATCCTCAAAAGGGGAGGCCGCCGGTTCGGCGTGCTCGCCGTGACCGGGCCCGCGTCCCCCCGTTTCCTTGAGCGGCAGGCGGCCTACTTCGACGAGCATGCGGTGGACTTCGTCGTGGCGATCGTGTCCGACAGGGAGTACCTCGCGGGCATCGAGGGCTTCGACATCGTCATCTCGACGCAGGACGAGGGCTTGTTCGTGATGGGCGAGACGATCGGCTCGACGTTCTACGTGAGCGCCCCCGAGCTCGGGAAGGCGGGTGCCATCCTCATATCCCCGAGCAACGTCGTATCCGCCAAGGTCGTCGAAGGGCTGTAGGCTCTGCTCCGGCGATTCCCGCCGGTTGCATGCCCCTGTGCGATAGCGCGCGTCCCTGCTTTTGATCTCGTCGCCGTCTGTGTGATCGCCTCCTGTACGAAGGTGCGTTGGGAATTCGGCTGCGAGCGCGTTGGGCATGAAACGTCGAACATGAGCGCGGACGCTTGCGACGCGTGTGCGAAGGGCCGCGCATGCCGAGGTGCGAGCCTCGGGAATCCCAGATCTTTTGAAGGCTTGCGTGCTGCGGCCCGACATCCTCGATGCTTCGCGACGAGATGTGGTGGAGGGTGCAGAACTGGCTGTCTGTGCGCTTCGCTGTTTCGCGCGGCGGGAAACCGTTTAGGCTCTTCTTGGGTTGATGGTGGGCATTAAGCGCCCGATCTGGTAAGACGCATATCCTACCCCGTTTGCACGACAAAGCGAAACCGCGGCGAGCACGCAAAATCAGGCATCTGCACGATAGGCGGCCGCCGCGATCCGAGGCATACTGGCATCCGTTGAAAGCGAACAAGCGAAACGGAGGCCCGTCTGCGCGGCGCGGCCTGTCGAATTGGTAGGAGGCGCACAGATATGAAGATCCTTGGCATGGGGATGCCCGAACTGCTCATCATCCTGGCGGTGGCGCTGCTCATCTTCGGCCCGAAGAATCTGCCGAAACTCGGTGCCTCGCTCGGCAAGACGGTGAAGGGTTTGCGCGAGGGCATGAGCAGCGACGAGCCCGAGAAGGAAGCTGAGAACGTCGAGCTGGCCGTCGAGGACGAAGACGAAGAGCCCGAGCATCCGGCCCCCAAGAAGAAGACGGTCAGGGTCGCCAAGAAGACCGAGCAGACCGCCTAACCATCAACCACTCTCTTTTTCAGAGGCGCGATCCCTTCCCTCCCCGCGCCCGCAACCGCCCCGGCGAGCGTGCCGGGGCGGTTGCGCATTTGGGGGAGAAACGCATCGGCGCGCCGTGGGCTCTCGGAGCTTCGGGTATGATGGCAGAGGCCGCGTGTGCGGCCCCTGCCAGACGTTCGACAAGGGGGAAGGAACGACCGTGCCGTTCGGCGTGCGTGCTGCAAGTCTGCGCGATGAGGGCGCGCTTCGGGTGACGCTCGGCTTCGCCTGCCATCAAGGGTTCGTGTTCTCGCTGTTCTACCTGGGGCAAAACCGCGCGATCGGCGAGGGAGCGTTCGCGTTCGAGCGCGCCGACCTGTTCGGCGCGCTTCTGTGCATGGTCCTGTCGTTCGCGCTTTTGCGCGCCGCCTCGCCTCGCGCGCGCGACGCGCTTTTGGCAGGGCCTCTTCTGTGGTGCTACGCGGCGCTGCTCGTGCTCGGATCCCTCATGCCCTCCATCGCGGAGTCGGGGGCGGGCGGCATCGCGCTGGAGAGCCTGTTCGTGGGCGCCCCCGGCGGCCTCATGCTGGCGGCATGGGGCCGCGAGCTCGGACGGAGGCCGGTGGAGCGCGCAGTGCCCGGGGTGCTCGCGGCGTTTGGCGTGGCGGCTGCGGCGTGCCTGGCCGTCTCGGCGGTGCCCGTGTCCGAAGCGCTTCTCGCGTTGAAGCTCCTGCCGTTGGGAAGCGCGTTCGCTTTGCAAAGGGGCTCGCGTCGGGCGCATGCGCCTTCCAAAGGCGCGCGCGGCGCCGAGGAGGCGGCTTCTCTCACGTTCGGGGATCTCGTGGCCACGAGGGAGCAGCGCGCAGAGACGGCCAGGCTTTCGAAGAAGATCGTGGCGGGCACCGCTCTGTTCGGCTTGGCCGCCGGGTTCATGGAGACGTTCGGCTCCGATCCCGGTATGGCCTCGACGCCCGCGTTCGCGGCGGCGCTCCTTCTGCTCGTGCTGTTCTGCATCGCGGCGCTGCAGCTTCTGGTGGATGGGGCCTTGGGCGCGAGCGCGTCGGATGACGCCGAAGGGCCGCTCGATGCCGCTTACCGCCTCGCCGTGCTCGTGATGATGGCGGGCTTTCTGTTCGTGCCGGTGTTGGGCGCGTTCGGTGTTCCGGGCGAGGCCATCGTGCTTGCCGGCTACCTCGGACTCACGTGCGTGCTCGTGTCGCTGTTCCTCGTGATGGCGAAGATCACGGGGCAGGATGCGGCGCTGTCGTTCGCCCGCGGGTTCGCGGCGCTCTACGCGGGGGAGATGGCGGGCGTGGTGCTGGGCAACGGCATCGAGCTCATGGAGCCGGCGGGCCAGGCTCCCTATGCCGTCGCGGCCACCGCAGGGCTTGCGGCGCTGTTCTCCTATCTGTTCCTGTTCACGGAGCGCGACTTCAGGGCCCTGTCGGTGATCGTGCGCGACGCGGATAGGTTCGAGGACGCCTGCGCGGCCATCGCGGAGAGGTTCGGGCTGTCCAGGCGTGAGGCCGAGGTGCTGCCGCTCGCGCTGCGGGGCCGCACGGGCGAGCGCATCGCCGCCGAGCTGTTCATCTCGAAGAGCACGGTGGAGACGCACCTGCGCCGCATCTACGCCAAAACGGGCACGCATGGCCGCCAAGAGCTCATCGACTTGGGCGAGCGCACCGTGCGCTCGCTGGGCAGGAGCGCCTGAGGGGGTCGGGCGGGCGCTCCTCGGGACCCTCACTCGCCTGCGCGGCTCGATTCCGGCTGCGGCGCGGACGTCTGGCCCCTCATCGCCCGGAACGCGTGCGGCGTCACGCCGAAGCGGTCCTTGAACGCCTCCGAGAAGCTTCCCTGGCGCGCGAATCCCACGGCCGCGGACACGGCCGCCAGGGAGTCGTCGGTCTGGACGAGCAGCTGGCAGGCCCGCTCCATGCGGCGGTCGCGCACCCAGCCCATCGGCGTGGTGTTCTCGATGTCCTTGAACAGCCCGGTGAGCTTGCTGGCGCTCACGCACGACGCCTGGCACAGATCCTCCAGCGCCATGACCTCGCCCAGATGCTCGCGCGCGTAGGCGCATGCGAGGTTGAACGCCGTGCGGTCGGCGGGGCGGATGCGCGCGCCGCCCTTCCGCTGCAGCGAGTTCCACCAGTCCACCACGAGCGCGCACGCCTCCACGGCCTTGCTGTCGTAGTACGCCCGCGCCACCGGTTCGCCGGGGCACGTGCGACGCACCTCGTCGAACAGGTGCAAGAGGGCGAGGTTGCGGTGCGTGCCGTCCAGCGCCGCGATGGCCGAGGCCAGCGCGAGCGGGTCCACGCCGATGCGGGCCGCCATCTGCGCTGCGCCCTCCGGCGTGAGGGCGAGGCTTGTCACGGCCAGCGGGCTGCCGGGTTGCACGATGTTGCGGTAGAAGCTGTCGTGCCAGATGTAGCCCAGAAGCGTGCCGGTTTCCACGCCGTCGTCCACCTTCGAGAACGCCGTGAAGTAGGGGATCATGCCGCGGCCGTAGCTGCCGAAGCACAGCATGTCGGCGCAGTGCATGGACATGTCGGTCTTGCGGTGGAACTCAAGGTCGAACACGGCGAACGCCGCGGTGCCGTTCATGGAGTAGTACCAGTACGTGCCCTCGCCCCACGCGGGGTCGATGCGCCAGCCGCGCCCGCAGCGGCGCAGCTCGCCCTCCTCGAAGGGGATGCCGTGCATGGCCTTCACCTGGGGCGCGAACATCTCCTCGATCCCCGTCGTTCGCTTGGTGTCGCGGGTGGTCACGAAGGCTCCTTTCCGTTGCGGGGCGGTTCCCCTGCGGCGCGGACGGACACCGCGCCTCGACCGGCGGCTCGAAGTGCGCTTTGCCTGCGGCCTGAGGGCTTGCCGCTCATTCATTCGCTTGCGCCGGGGGTGAGCGCCGCGCCTTCCCTGCGGTTCGAGGGTGCGCCGCTCGTCCATCCGTTTGCGCCGCACGACCCTTCGGTTTTCGGCGCGATCGCATCGTTTTTCGGCTTGGGCGTGCCAATGGGGTAAATCGACGCGCTCTTTCCGTTTTCTCGCTAATATGTTAACTATGGCTAATAGTAAAGAACTCTTTCAGCGATTGCAAGCGGAGCCTCGAACCTTCCTGGGGGGGGGTCGTCCATGAGCGCACAGCCTCCGGCGACGGTTGCCAAAGCCGCATGCGGATCCTCCTGCGGGCCGTCTGCCTTCGCCTCCTCGGCTCTCGGAGAGCCCTGTGCTCGCGCGGTTTGCGAGGCGGCGGCCTCTCCGATGTCGGCTGACGGGCTTTCCGAAGCCGGTGGGAAGGGCGTTGCCGAGGTTTCGGCGGGCGGGATGGCTTCGGGCGCCGCGTCGCACGCCCTTTCCGCGGATGCGCCGAAGGAGCCCGTCGCTCCGGATGCCGCTTCCGGCGCGCGATCCTCCTGCGTATCCGGCTCCGTCCCCGTTCGCGGTGCGCTGGCGGCGCGGCGGCTCGACCCGCGCGTGTCCGTGGCCATCCTCGTGCTGCTGAACGCCATCGCGTTCTCGCCGAACACGATGGGCGCCCACTTCGCCATGGTGGGGCTGTGCGCCGTCGTGTGCGTCTGGTGCGGGCGCGCGGCCTCGGCTGCGCGCTGGTGCGCGGTGTACGTGGCGGTGACCGCCGTCGGTTACCTGTCGCTGCTCGCGCCCAGCTCGGCAGCGGCCTCGTTCGCGGTCATCCTCGTGGTGGTGCGCTGCGTGTTCTGCATCGGCATGTTCGCATCGAACATGATCGCCACCACGCGCGTGGGCGAGCTGGCGTGCGCGCTCCAGCGCGTCCACCTGCCGCGCCACGCCATCATCGCGCTGTGCGTGGCGCTGCGGTTCTTCCCCACGATGGCGGCCGAGTTCACCTCGGTGGTGGAGGCCATGCGCGTGCGCGGCGTGCCGCTGAACGCCCGCATGGTGGTGACGCAGCCCGTG
The DNA here is from genome assembly GCF_002899695.1 of Rubneribacter badeniensis. Classification (GTDB taxonomy): domain Bacteria; phylum Actinomycetota; class Coriobacteriia; order Coriobacteriales; family Eggerthellaceae; genus Rubneribacter; species Rubneribacter badeniensis. The sequence goes on along the minus strand of NZ_PPEL01000026.1, from coordinate 11,989 downwards.
CGCGTGATGGAGAACCTGCTCGTGCCCGTGATGAGCCGCCTTGCCATCGTGGCCGACGAGCTGGGCAACGCTGCCACCGTGCGCGGCATGGACTCGTCGCGCCCGCGCACGTCGTACTACGACCTGCGGCTGCGCGCGATGGACTGGCTCATGCTGGCGGCGTTCGGGGTGGTGGCCGCGTTTCTGCTGGGCGTGCGGATGGGCTGGTGGCTCGCATGAGCGCGCCGGCGATCGAATTTCGCGACGCGGGCTTCTCCTACGCCGCGCTGGACGGGGAGGCCGACGGCGCGCCGCGCGGGGCAGCGGGGGCGTCGGACGGCGGCTCGGGCGCGCACGCGCGCGGGGCGGCATCCGTGTCCGGCGTGAACCTCGTGGTTCGCCCGGGGGAATGCGTGGTGCTCACCGGGCCGTCCGGCTGCGGCAAGACCACGCTCACGCGCATGGTGAACGGCCTCATCCCCGCCTTGTACGCGGGCGAGGCGACCGGCGAGGTGCTGGTGCAGGGCGTGCCGATGGACGCATGGGAGATGGATGACCTGTCGTGTGCCGTGGGCAGCGTGTTCCAGAACCCGCGCAGCCAGTTCTTCAACTTGGACACCACCTCGGAGGTGGCGTTCGGCTGCGAGAACATGGGCGTGCCGCAGGGCGAGATGCACGCGCGCGTGGCGGCCACCGTGCGCGAGCTTTCCATCGAGCGTTTGATGGAGCGCGATATCCGCGCGCTGTCCGGCGGCGAGAAGCAGCTGGTGGCCGTGGCGTCGGTGCATGCGATGGAGCCGTCCGTGTTCGTGCTGGACGAGCCCACCGCCGCGCTGGACGTGGACGCGATGAAGCGCTTGCGCGACGTGCTGGCGCGCTTGAAGGCCGCCGGCAAGGCGATCCTCGTGGCCGAGCATCGCCTGTGGTGGCTCGCGGGTGTGGCGGATCGCATCGTGCTTATGGAAGACGGCCGCATCACCTGCGACCTGCCCGTCGCCGAGTTCGCCGCGATGCCCGCTGCCGAGCGCGCCCGCAAGGGCCTGCGCGCCTGGGACATCGCCGAGGTGGAGCCGGCTGCCAAGGATTCGGAGGACCGGGGCGGCGTGGAAGCGCGCACCCTTGAGGCTTCATGCGCGGAAGAACCCGCCCATCCCCTCCTTGAAGTGCGGGGCCTTGAAGCGCGCTACGGGCGGCGCGGCGCGGCGGTCGTCCGCAACTGCGAGTTCTCCGCGCAGGCGGGGCGCGCGGTGGCGCTCGTGGGGCGCAACGGGGCGGGCAAGACCACGCTGGCGCGCTGCCTCGCGGGACTGCACGCCGAGAGCGCGGGCGAGGTGCGCCTGTCGGGGCGCGCCCTCGGCCCGCGCGAACGGGCGGGCCGCGTGTACCTTGCCATGCAGGAGAGCGGCTACCAGCTGTTCAGCGACACGGCGGCCGGCGAGCTGCGCCTCGCCCTCGAAGCGCGCGAGCGCCGCGATGGCGAGGCGCTTCCCGAGGAGGAGGCCGCGGCCCTCGTCGACCGCACGCTTGCCGACTTCGCCCTCGGGGACTTCCGCGAGCGCCATCCGCTGTCGCTTTCGGGCGGCCAGCGGCAGCGCCTCGCCATCGCCGCCGGCGCGCTGCAGGGGGCGCGCGTGATGGTGCTGGACGAGCCTACGAGCGGCCTCGACCTCGCCAACATGCGTCGCGTGGCCGCGCAGATCGAGCGGCTGAAGGCGCGCGGCACCTGCCTCGTCATCGTCACGCACGACTTCGAGTTCGCATGCGCCACCTGCGACGAGCTGGCCTTCATGGCCGACGGCCGCATCGCGGAGCGCTTCGCGTTCTCGCCGCGCACGCTGCGCCGCGCACGGGAGGTGTTCGGCTTCGGGTAGGTCGGCGCGGCGCGCCTCGCCGGATAAGGAACCATGCGGGAGAGGGCCTTTGTGCCCGACCGCTCAGCCAATCCAGTCAATCGAAGGGAGTTTCACATGGTCACTGCGGCAAACGCCCAAAATTCGGGCAAGTTGGTAGGGAAGGACTTCATCTTCATCGCGATCTTCGGCGTGCTTTTGTTCGTCGTGTTCTTCATCTTCGCGATGGTGCTGGGCATGAACGCCAACACGTTCTGGTTCACGCACGCCATCGGCGCCATCCCGGCGGGCATCGTGTGGATGTATTTGCTGGCGCGCGTGCCGAAGCGCGGCGCGATCCTCATCATGTCGGTGCTGGTGGCGGTGGTGGCGCTGCTTTTGGGCATGTTGTGGACGGGCCCGGTGGGCATCATTGTGGGCGGCGTTCTGGCAGAGCTCATCGTGAGCGTGGGCAAGCGCTCGACGGTGAAGAACGTCATCGCGTTCGCCGCGTGGACGCTGGCCTTTTGGGTGGGCCAGCAGTCGATGATCTTCCTTGCGGGCGACTCCTACGTGGACATGGTGGTGCAGTCCGGCATGAGCGTGGAGTACGGCCAGACCCTCGTCAGCTTCATGCAGAGCCCGCTCATCGCCGTGGCCGGCGTGGGCTGCGTGGCAGGCGCCCTCATCGGCGGCTTTTTGGGCGCGAAGATCTTCAAGAAGCACTTCGCGAAGATCGCCGCCTAGCCGGGATGCCGGGCGCGCTCGGTGCGCTCTATGTGTTCTGCCCCGTTTTGTTCTGCCACATCTCCTGGAGGGGGCGTGGCGGGGCGCGTCTGTTCCGGGGCGGGTGCCCCGTTGCGCAACACCTGCCCCGTTGCGCTGTCCGGCCCCGCGCTTTGGCGACGCTGCGGTGTTGGGGTGGTGATGCCGGATTCCGCGTCCCGCCTTGCCTGCTGCTCCTCTTCGATTTCTTGGGCGAAGCGATCCATCTTCTCCTCCACGGAGCTGCGGATGCCGAAGAGGGTTCGACGGCTTGAGACGGCGCGCGGCTGCGCGCCGCTCGCTTGATCGAGCAGCTGCTCGCGGATGAGCCGCCATGTTCTCTCGAAGTCCTCCATGCCGCCATGATAGCACCTGTTAGAGGGCGGCGCTTCTCGCGTGGCCTCCCGCAAACCTCTTTTTTGGAAAGGGGGAGGGTTTGCCTCTCGATTTTGCGCGGAGAACCCCTTCGCGCGGCGAAAATTTGCGATTGGCGAACGGTTTTGGGGTTACGGAGAGCGTGGCGGGAAGCAGTTGGAGGGAAAAGCCCAGTTGGTGTTGTTCCGTGCGGGCATGGCGGGATTCGAAACGCCGCCGAAGGCGACCAAACCGTTCACTAATCGCAAATTTCTTTCAAGAAGGATGCATCTCCGCGTGTTTCAGCCGCTCGCGCTGGTGCATGGGGCATGGCATTTCGTCTCGCTCCCTCTTTTAGAGGGGCGTTTGCGCCAAGTTCGTTTCGCCGCGATATCTCACCCGGTTCACTGCACGCGAGCGAACTTGCTCCCCTTTATTTACCCCATCTTATTCACTTTTTCGGCGGGATCGCTCGATTCTGCTGTTTTGCCCCTGCGTTTCGGATGGGGCGTTATTTTATTCCCCGAAGCTAACATGAGAGAAAGGCGGCGGCGATCTATGGATGGGAAGCAGAAAGCGCCCGGGGCATCCGAAGCCCCCAAACCTTCCAAACCTCCCAAGCCCCCCAAGCAGCGCAACCCCATCGCGCGGCTTTTGGACTTCGCGGGCGGGCACAGGAAGCTCACCGTGCTGGGGTGCGTGCTGTCGGGCGTGAACGCGGTGCTGTCCATCGCAATGCTCGTGTGCGTGTGGTTCGTGCTGCGCGACCTCGTGGCGGTGGCTCCGAACTGGGCACTGGCCACCCATGCGGCCGCGTACGGCCTCGCGGCGCTCGCGTTCGCGCTCGCGGGGCTTATCGTGTACTTCGCGGCGCTCATGTGCACGCATCTGGCGGCGTTCCGCACGGCCACGAACATGCGCAAGGCCGCGCTCGCGCACCTTTCGCGCGTGCCGCTCGGGTACTTCGGCACGCACTCCACCGGCGAGCTGCGGCGCGTCATCGAGGGGGCGACGGGGCTCACCGAGGGCGTGCTGGCGCACCGCTTCCCCGACTTCGTGGGCGCGCTCGTCACGCCGGTGGCGTTTTTCGTCGTCATGTTCGTGTTCGACTGGGTGCTGGGGCTTTTATGCCTCGTGCCCATCGTGGTGTCGGCGCTGTGCATGATGTGGATGATGGCCGGCGGCGGGGGCGACGAGAACACCAACATGATGACGTTCATGAAGAACTACCAGGACGCGCTCGACCGCATGAACAAGGGTGCGGTGGAGTACGTGCGCGGCATCCCGGTGGTGAAGGTGTTCCAGCAGACGGTGCGGTCGTTCCACACGTTCCGCGACGCCATCCAGGCGTACGTGGATTTCGCGAACGCCTACGTGCGCCTCTGCACGCCCCCGCAGGTGGCGCAGCTCGTGGCCATCAACGCCACGTTCGCGGTGCTGGTGCCGGCGGGCATCCTGCTGGCGCAGAGCGCGGGCGACTTCCCGGCGTTTCTGTCGGACTTCCTGTTCTACGTGGTGTTCTCGGCGCTCACCACCATGATGATGACGAAGGTGATGTACGCCTCGCAAGCGCTCACCGAGGCGCAGGACGCCGTGATGCGCCTCGAGGGCATCCTCGGCGCGCCGCTCATGCACGAGGTCGCGCCCGACCGGGCGAAGGAGCCGGCCGGCAACAGCATCGAGTTCGACCACGTGAGCTTCACCTACCCCACGGCCGACGCGCCGGCGCTGCGCGACGTGACGCTTTCCGTGCCCGCAGGGGCCACGGTGGCGCTCGTGGGGCCCTCGGGCGGCGGCAAGACCACGGCGGCCAGCCTCGTGCCGCGCTTCTGGGACGTGGGCGAGGGCGCGGTGCGCATCGGGGACGTGGACGTGCGCGACATCCCGCAGCGCGCGCTGATGGAGCGCGTGGCGTTCGTGTTCCAGAACGAGCGGCTGTTCAAGCAGAGCATCGCCGACAACATCCGCGCCGCGCGGCCCGGCGCCACGCGCGCGGAGGTGGAGGCGGCGGCGAGCGCGGCGCAGTGCGACGACATCGTGGCGAAGCTGCCCGACGGGCTGGACACCGTGGTGGGCGCCGCGGGCGTGCATCTGTCCGGCGGCGAGCGGCAGCGCGTGGCCTTGGCCCGCGCCATCCTGAAGGACGCGCCCATCGTGGTGCTGGACGAGGCCACGGCGTTCGCCGACCCCGAGAACGAGGCGCTCATCCAGCGCGCGCTCGCGCACCTCACGCGCGGCAAGACCGTGCTGATGATCGCGCACAGGCTATCCACGGTCGTGGGGGCGGACAAGATCTGCGTGCTGGCCGACGGGCGGCTCGTGGAGGAGGGCGCCCACGACGAGCTGGCGGCGGCCGGCGGCGTGTACGCCCGCATGTGGGAGGACTACCGGCGCGCCGCCGCGTGGCGCATCGGCAAAGCGGAAGGAGGCGGCCATGCTGCGTAGCGCGCTGGGCCTGACCGAGCAGGGCATGCGGAACTTCAAGCGCGGCGTGTTCTTCTGCACGCTGGCCAACCTGATGCTGTTCGCGCCCATCGGCATCCTGTTTCTTTTGGTGAACGACTTCATGAACCACCTCGTGAACGGCGCGGAGCTGCCGCAGCTGGCGCCGTATGTGGCGGGCGTGGCGGCAATACTTGCGCTCATCGCGCTCACGCAGTGGCTGGAGTACCGCAACACCTACGGGCCGGTGTACGAGGAGAGCGCGCGCAAGCGCGAGGGCATCGCCGAACATCTGCGCAGGCTGCCGCTGTCGTTCTTCGGGCGGCGCGACCTTGCCGACCTCACGAACACCATCATGAAGGACTGCGCCGATCAGGAGCGTTTGTTCATGCACGTGGTGCCGCAGCTGTTCGGCACGGGCATCTCCACGGGCATCGCCATCGTGTGCGTGCTGGCGTTCGACTGGCGGCTGGGGCTGGCGGCGTTCTGGCCGGTGCCGGTGGCGTTTGCGTTCATGGGGCTTCTGATGGGGCTCGTGCGCCGCAAGGTGGAGGCCAAGGAGCGCCAGCGCCTCGTGATGGCCGACGGCGTGCAGGAGTTCCTCGACTGCGCGCAGGAGATCCGCGCCACCAACCAGTCCGAGGCGTTCCTCGGCGGCCTCGGGGGCAAGCTGGACGAGATGGAGCGCCGCATGGTGGCCTCCGAGTTGGCGACGGGTGCCACCATCTCCTCGGCCCAGGCGTTTCTGAAACTGGGCATCGCGTCCACCGTCTTGGCGGGGGCGGGGCTGATCGTGGCCGGCCAGGTGGACTTCATGACGTACTTCGCGTTCTTGCTGGTGGTGACGCGCGTGTACGACCCGGTGAACGTGGTGCTGCAATCCACGGCTGAGCTGGCCGAGATGCGCCACTCCATCAAGCGCACGAACGCGTTGTCGGCCGAGCGCCCCATGACGGGCGCGACCTCGTTCGCGCCGCAGGGCCACGACCTCGCGTTCGAGGACGTGTCGTTCTCGTACAACACGGGCGAGCAGGTGCTTTCCGGCGTGACGTTCACGGCGCGCGAGGGCGAGGTGACGGCGCTCGTGGGGCCGTCGGGGTCGGGCAAGTCCACGGTGGCGAAGCTGGCGGCGCGCTTCTGGGACGCCGACGGCGGGCGCGTGACCTTGGGCGGCGTGGACGTGTCGGGCGTCGACCCGGAGACGCTGCTTTCCGACTACGCCGAGGTGTTCCAGGACGTGGTGCTGTTCGACGAGACGGTGATGGAGAACATCCGGCTCGGCCGCGCCGACGCCACGGACGAGGAGGTGCTGGCGGCGGCGCGCGCTGCGAACTGCGACGAGTTCGTGCGGAGGATGCCTCAGGGCTACGCCACGCGCATCGGCGAGAACGGCGCGCGCCTCTCCGGCGGCGAGCGGCAGCGCATCAGCATCGCGCGGGCGCTTCTGAAGGACGCTCCGGTGGTGCTTTTGGACGAGGCCACGGCGTCGCTCGACGTGGAGAACGAGACGCAGGTGCAGGCGGCGCTGTCGCGGCTGCTCGCGGGCAAGACCGTGATCGTGATCGCCCACCGCATGCGCACCGTGATGAGCGCGGACAAGATCGTCGTGCTGAAGGAGGGCCGCGTGGCCGAGCAGGGCGCGCCCGCCGAGCTGATGTCCCGCGAGGACGGTCTGTTCCGCCGCATGGCCGAGCTGCAGGGAGCCGCCGCCGACTGGACCGTGTGACGCCGGGGCGGGGGAGGGCGCGGCGTGCCCGCGCGGGCGGCGCGCCCTTACCTCGTCCGCTTGGGGCGCGCCTCGCCGCCCGGGACGGTCGGTTTTCGCGCCGAAACGACGTTTCCTGCGGCAAGGCGACGACGGTGTGCCGTGGCCGCGCTCAGCTGAGAGCGACTGCGGCCCGTTCGCGCGGGCTTTCCGCGAACGCGTCGCCTGCGGGGCAGGTGGAAAGGGCTGCGGCCCCGCCCCTCGGTTCGACGGTTTCAAGGCCTTTTCGCGAGCTGGGGCGATCAAGGCCCTTCGCCCGCCTTCGATGCGCTACCATGGCATCGAGCGCCCAGAGGGCGCGCCGTCGCAGAGAGGGAGGGACGCCCGACCATGGATCGAACGCTGCTTGAAACCGCCTTCGCGGACATGATCGGCGACGGGGCCGCGCGCCTCGGCGAGCCGATGGCCGCCCACACGACGTTTCGCATCGGAGGCCCGGCCGACATGCTGGTCGAGCCGCGCTCGGAAGGCGAGCTGCGCCTGGCGTACGCCCGCTGCCGCGATCTGGGCGCGCCCGTGTTCACGCTGGGCTTGGGCAGCAACGTGCTCGTGGCCGACCGGGGCCTGCGCGGCGTGGTGGTGAAGGTCGCGGGCGCCTTTTCGGCGATCCGGATCGACGGGGAGGACGGTGCGGACGACGCCCTCCTGAGCGTCGAGGCGGGGGCCTCGAACGCGCAGGTGGCCGAGGCGGCGTGCGCGGCGGGGCTTGCGGGCTACGAGTTCGCCTCCGGCATACCGGGGACCGTGGGCGGCGCGGCCGTCATGAACGCGGGCGCGTACGGCGGCGAGTTCGCGGACGTCGCAACATCGGTGCGCTGCCTCGCGCCGGACGGCTCCCTCGTCGAGGTGCCCGCCGAAGACGCCGGGTGGGGCTATCGCCGCTCCATGATGGGCGATGCGGGCCTCGTGGTGCTCGGGGCCGCGCTGCGCCTCGCGCGCGACCCCGAAGGCCCGCGCGCCGTTCGCGCGCGCATGGACGACCTCGCGCGGCGGCGTGCGGAGAAGCAGCCCCTCGAGCTGCCGAGCGCGGGCAGCACCTTCAAGCGGCCCGAGGGCCATTTCGCCGGCAAGCTCGTCCAGGACGCGGGTCTGCGCGGCTTCCGCATCGGCGGGGCCCAGGTGTCCGAGAAGCACACGGGGTTCGTCGTGAACGCGGGCGGCGCGACGGCCGACGACGTGCGCCGTCTGATCGCCGAGGTGCGCAGGCGCGTGCGGGAGGCGTCCGGCGTGACGCTCGAGCCCGAGGTGAGGATGTGGGGCTTCGAGGAGCCGTTCGGGGACGGGGCTCTTTGATGCCGGCCCCTTCTCGGTGTCGCAATGTCGCATGATATCGGAACAAATGTTTCACGTGAAACATTTGTTCTCGGTCTGTCCTTGTTCGTCGCGTCCGCCGAGTGCGCGGGAGCGGGGCGGGAAGGCGCGCAGACGGGCCCTGCGTCCTGGTTCCATCCGCATCCTGCGCGCGGGGCCGCAGAGAGCCGGAACGCGGACGGCCGCCCCTTTCGCGACCGTGTCCGGACAAGGTTCGGAAGGGCGGCTCCTTCGCTGCGGGACGCCGGGGACGTCGGGGATGCCGGAAGCGTCGGGAGCGGCAGGGGAGGGGAAGTGCGCTTTTGCGGTTCGCGGGAGTCTTCGCCGATCCGGCACGGCAAGGCCGGTTGCGCCGAGGGCCTTGCGAAGCGGATCCGCCACATGCAGGACGCAGGGGCAGGGCGCGCGAAAAGGGCGGCTCGCCGAAGACGCTGCGAAGGCGCGGCGCATTTTGCGTTCACTCGAAGGCCCATATATGATACTATTTGAAGATCATTTACGACGAGAAGGGGCTTTCCGATGATCGACCGCGCTCTGTTCGCGCTCGAGGGCGTTCGCGGGGTGCTCGCGGCGCTGCTGGCGCTCGCGACGACGCGCGCGCTGCTCGCGGTGGGCCAGGCGTGGACGCTCGCGAGCGCCGTCGTCGGCTTGTGGGCGGGCGAGCCGCTTGCGGGCCAGACGACGCGCATCGCCCTGTTCTTCGCCTGCTTCGTGGGCGCGCAGGGCGTGCGCTGCGCCCAGGACGCGCTCCTTGGCCGCTACGCCCGCGCGCGCGTCGAGGAGCTGCGCGACGGCCTTCTGCGGACGGTGTTCGAGCAGGGTGCGCGCATCGTGCAAAAGACGGGCACGGGCAGCGTGGCCGCCTTGGCCCTCGAGGGCATCGACCAGGTGGAGACGTACGTGCGCCTCGTGCTGCCGAAGATCGTATGCGTGGTCGCCGTGCCGCTTGTGGTGCTTCTGTGCGTGCTGCCCGTCGATTGGGTGTCGGGCTTGATCATGCTCGTTATGTACCCGGTCATCGTGTTCTACATGGGGCTGATCGGCCAGACGGCGAAGGCGGCCGCCGCGCGCCAGCACGACGAGTACCGGCGGCTGTCCAACCACTTCGTCGACTCGGTGCGCGGCATCGACACGCTCAAGCTGCTCGGTCAGGACAAACGCCACGGGGAGCGCATCTTCGAGGTGAGCGAGCGCTTCCGCGAGGCCACGGTGAAGACGCTGCGCATCGCCACGCTGTCCGGATCGGTGCTCGACCTCATCTCCACGCTGTCGCTGGCCGCCGTGGCCATCATGTTAGGGTTCAGGCTGGTGGACGGCTCGATCGCCTTCTTCCCGGCGCTGTTCGTGCTCGTGCTCGTGCCCGAGTACTTCAAGCCCATCCGCGAGTTCGCAAGCGACTACCACGCCTCGCTCGACGGAAAGAACGCGCTCGCGTCCATACAGGGGATCGTCGCGTCGGCGAAGGACGGCGAGGAGGCTCGCCGTGCGACGGCGGAGGGCGCTGCCGGATGCGGGGCGACGGGGCGCGAGCGCGAGGTTCTCGCGTGGAGCGAGGGGGCCGTCCTCGAGCTGTCCGGCGTGGGGTTCTCGTATCCCGACTGCGAGGCGCTTTGCGACGTGGCCTTCTCCGTGCGCGGCTTCAAGCGGATCGGCATCGTCGGCGCGAGCGGCTCGGGCAAGAGCACGCTTGCGAACGTCCTCGGCGGCTTTCTGGCGCCGAGCGCGGGCGTGGTTTTCGCGGCGGGCCGGCGGCTGGACGACCTGCGCGAGCCCTCGTGGCAGCGCCAGGTGCTCTACATCCCGCAGGATCCGTACCTCTTCCACGCCACGCTGCGCGAGAACATCGCGTTCTACCGTCCCGACGCCGCCGACGAGGAGGTCGAGCGCGCGGTGCGCGCCATGGGGCTCGAGGAGCTCGTGGCCGAGCTGCCCGAGGGCTTGGGCACGCTCGTGGGCGAGGGCGGCCGCGCGCTGTCGGGCGGGGAGCGGCAGCGCGTCGCGCTCGCCCGCGCGCTGCTCGACCGCTCGCGGCGCGTGCTCGTGTTCGACGAGCCCACGGCCCACCTCGACATCGAGACCGAGCTGGAGCTGAAGGAGCGCATGCTGCCGCTCATGGAGGGCCGCCTCGTGTTCTTCGCCACGCACCGGCTGCACTGGACGCACGACATGGACGCGGTGATCGTCATGGAGGGCGGCCGCGCGGTCGAGTTCGGCGCGCCGCGCGCGCTCGCCGCGCAGGGAGGCGCGTTCGCGCGCCTGGCCGCGCAGGTGGAAGGAGGTTGGCGATGAGCGGAAGCGTTGCGCAGGATGTGCCGCGCGGAGGGGATGGACCGGTCGCGGCGTGCCGCGACCGGTGGGTGAGGCCGTTTTTCCTCCGCTACCGCAAGGCGCTCGCCCTCGCGCTCGCGCTGGGGGTCGCCACGTTCTGCTTCGCCTCGGCGCTCATGGTGACCTCGGGCTACCTGGTGAGCGCCTCGGCCGTCGTCGAGACGGTGCTGTTTTTGCACCTGCCCCTCATACTCGTGCGCATCTTCGGCGCAGGCAAGCCCGTCTTGCAGTACCTTGAGCGCTTGACCAGCCACGACTGGGTGCTTCGCATGACGAGCGGCCTTCGGCGCAAGCTGTACGAGGCGCTTGAGCTCAACGCGGCGTCCTTCCGCGCGGCGCATCGCACGGGGGACGTGCTGGGCCTGCTCGCGGAGGACGTGGGGCATCTGCAGAACCTGTATCTGCGCACCGTGTTCCCCACGGCGGTGGCATGGCTGCTCTACGTCGCGCTCGTCGCGTGCCTGGGCTGGCTCTCGCTTCGCCTCGCGCTGGCGATGCTCCTCGTGCTGGGCGTGGCGGTCTTCCTCGTGCCGCTCGTGTCGGTCCTTGCCAACGCCGCTCGGCAAGCCCGCTGCAAGCAGATGAGAAACGAGCTGTACGCCGCGTTGACCGACAACGTCCTGGGCGTGTCCGACTGGGTGTTCGCGGGCCGGGGGGAGGAGTACCTTGCGCGCCACAAGGAGAGTGAGCGCGCGATGCGCGACCTCGAGGAGCGCATGGATCGCTTCGCCCGACGCCGCGACCTCGTGCTGCAGGCGCTGTTCGGCATCTGCGCGGTACTTCTGCTCGCTTGGGCGGGCGCGCGCTTCGGGCCGGAAGGGGGCGACGCCGTCCATTGGATCGCCGCGTTCGCGCTGGGGTTCTTCCCGCTCATCGACGCGTTCGCGCCGCTGTCCTCAGCGGCCGTGGAGGCGCAGTCTTATCGCGACTCCATCAGGCGCCTGAACGACCTTCCCGAGCCGAGCGGAGCAGCTTGCCGCGGCCTTGAGCCGCGCGCGCCGTTCGACCTGCGCATCGAGCGCGCGTCCTTCCGCTATCCGGGCGGCTCCCGCGACGTGCTGCGCGACGTGAGCCTGACGGTGCCGCAAGGGCAGCGCGTCGCCGTGCTCGGGCGCAGCGTCATGTTGAAGAGGTAGGTGCTCTGCTGGATGACGCCGACCCAGCGCGCCGCCTCGTCCCCGAAGCCGGCCGTCGGCGCGCTGGGTCGGCGTCATCC
>NZ_PPEL01000025.1 GCF_002899695.1 Rubneribacter badeniensis | reverse complement strand
CGCCCCTTCTCCTTTGCGCCCGCAAGCCTTCCGCGCCCGCCCTCCGGCAGAACGCCCTGCTCCCGCGCACTCACGGAATCCGAGCCGCAGCCACATCCCTAGTTGAACGACTGCTGCGTCTTCTCCAGCCCTACAGTCACCAACGAGAGCGCCGCCTGCGCACCGCGATCCACCGCGTAGGCGAAGTCGTCGGCCGCGTCCTTCTTCGGCAGCGATAGAACCCAGTCGACCACCGGCATGCGCCCCGGCGGCCGCCCGATGCCCACGCGCACGCGGAACCAGTCGCGCGTGCCCAGCTTGTCGCAGATGGAGCGCAGCCCGTTGTGCCCCGCGTGCCCGCCGCCGAACTTCACGCGCACAGTACCGGGGTCGATGTCCAGCTCGTCATGGATGACGACGAGGTGCGATGCGTCCACGCCGTACGCGTTCATGAGCTGCTTCACCGGACCACCCGACGTGTTCATGTAGCTTTGCGGCTTCGCCAACACAAGATCGACGTCGCGGTAGGCTCCCTTGGCCGTGAGCGAGCCGCACTCCGTCTTCCAGTAGCGCGCGCCCACCTCATCTCCGATGATGTCCACCGCGTCGAACCCGGCATTGTGCCGCGTATGCGCGTACTCCTCGCCCGGATTCCCCAGGCCGACGATCAAAAACATGAAACCAGCTTTCTACCCACGGGTCGAACGTATGTCAGCGAGAGGGGGCGTAGCGCCTCAGATTCGCGGGATGGCGAAGGCAAAGCGCGCTTCAGTACGCGAGTCTTCGGCATCGCGCGAAGATCGGGCACCACGCCCTTCGCAGCGTCGGCAGGTCCCGTCGTTTGGAGAACGACGGGACCTGCCCTCTCTTACTCGAACAGGCTCGCGACGCTGCCGTTGTTGTACACGTTGCTGATGGTCTTCGCGAACAGCGGCGCCACGGAGAGCACCTTCACCTTGCCGGTCTGGCGCGCAAGCGGCACGGGCACGGCATTCGTCACCACGACCTCCTCGATGCACGAGTTCTCGATGCGATCGTACGCCGGGCCGCTGAACAGGCCGTGCGTGGCGCACGCGTACACCTGCGCCGCCCCCTTCGCCTTGAGCGTGGAGGCGGCGGCCACGAGCGAGCCCGCGGTGTCGATCATGTCGTCGTTGAGGATGCAGATCTTGTCGGTCACGTCGCCGATGAGCGCGGTGATCTCGGCTTGGTTGTGCTTCGGGCGATCCTTGTGCATGATCGCGATGTCGCAGTCCAGCATCGTGGAGAACTTCTTCGCGGCCTTCGCGCGTCCCACGTCGGGCGACACCACGCACAGGCGGTCGTGGTCGAGCCCCTTGCTCTTGAAGTAGTCCACGAAGATGGGCATGGCCGTCATATGGTTCACCGGCTGATCGAAGAAGCCCTGGATGGCGTCTTGGTGCAGGTCGATAGTGATGACGTTGTCCACGCCCGCCGCGGCCAGAAGATCGGCCACGAGCTTCGCGGTGATCGGCTCGCGCGGAGCCGCCTTGCGGTCTTGGCGCGCATAGCCGTAATGGGCGACCACGGCAGATACGGAACGTGCCGAGGCGCGCTTCGCCGCGTCGGCCATGATGAGCAGCTCCATGAGCGCGTCGTTCACGTCGTAGCCCTCGCCCGCGCACACCGACTGGATGAGGAACACGTCGGCACCGCGCACGCTCTCCTGGTAGCGCGCGTATATCTCGCCGTTCGCGAACTTCTCTAGTTTCACGTTGCCCAGAGAAACGCCCAGCTCCTTGGCGATCTCGTCGGCAAGTTCGGGATTGACCGACCCCGAGAACAGGGCCATGCTCTTCTGCACTTCCGTCATGCGCGCGCTCCTTACGTCACCCCGGGGCCGCCGCACCCCGCAGCCGTCGCCCCGCTCTCCTGCCCCTATTGTATCCGCAGCGGTCCCGCACGCACAGGGCCAATCTCCGCATCTTCGCAGATTGAGCGCATGAATGCGCGCTAACGAAAGGCCCCCGCTTGCAGTGCGCCTTTGCGTTCTTCGATGAGGCTTTGCAGCTCTTGCTTGGAATGCACGCCCGCTTTCGCATAGACATTGCGAATATGGCTCTTCGCGGTGTTGAAGGAGATGCCCAGCTCGCCGGCAATGTGCTCGATCGTGTAGCCTTTTGCCAACAAGAACAGCACGTCGCGTTCGCGCAAAGACAGGCCCGCTTGCTCGGCTAGCGCATTGCAGCTCTTCGTCCAAGCGCCTTCGCGGGGAAAACCGCCCGCCCCGCCGTCGCTCCGTTCACCCGAAGAGGGATCGCAAGCGGCCTGGTTGGCTTGGGAGTTGCGCGTCTTTTTCAGCGCTTGGCCGATGGTGCGCTCGTTGAGCACCACCATCGACACCACCAGCAGCACGAACACCATGCCCATGGCGAACGCCACCATGTTGCTGGGATTCTCGAGCAACAAGGGCGCAAGCGACGAACCTGCGAACCAGCCGATGGTGGTGCCCGCCGCAGATGCTCCACGGCCCCAGCCGAACACGCTTGCATACGCAAGGTCGGTGCGGTTCGCCACATTGGCAAGCAGGCACCACACCATCAAGATGAACAGATTGTATGCGATGCTCGCCAGCTCTCCCTGGATAACGCCGAACCCTCCGAACAGCGGCACTGCAAGGTTGCCCAAGCATGCGAGGATGATGATAGGGTAGTACAGCTGGCTCGTGTCGAACTCTCGCACCAACAATCCCACCAGCACAAACAACAGCACCGCGGTGCAAGCCGTGGCGAACACGATAATGACGCCTTGATCAGTAACCGTCGAAAGCGGCTGCTGCAGCGCCATGAACCCCTTGGTGACGCCCGCGATGACCGAGAACACCACCACCGAAACCGCAAGCCGAACGAAATAACCGCGGGGCAATTCGCACATGGGGACAATGTCCTCGGAGGGCGCAACCGGCCCGCGAGTCGCCGCCATGGTGAACGCGGTCGCAACAAGAGGAAGCATCGCAGTCGCCAACAACCCCACCGGATGAGGGAGCCCGATGCATACGAAAAACAGCATGCCTGCGAAGATGAACGAGCCAGCGGTGTACATGAGCGCCTGACGCGCACCTACCGTGCTGTACACCGATCCCAAACGCAAAGCAACGAACGCCGTGCCAACGCCCGTCAGCGCGCAACTGACCATAAACAGCGCATCCTGCGAACCGGAAGGCGACGACCAAGCGGCCGTCAGCGTAGTGACAGCGGCAACGCCCGCCATCGAAAGCACCGCCGACCGCGATTCCACGATGCGGGTAGCCACGTTGTGGAAGACACCGGCCGCAATAAGCACGACGCCGAGCGCCGCCGTGGAAGCCAGATACATGGCGAACATGGCATCGCTTCCCACCGCGCTACCCGCCCAGCCAAACAGCACATCGCTGTTATAACAAAGAAATATCCAGGCATAATAGGCACCGAAACCCAGAAATTTGAGGCTCGGCCACTGCTCGTCCAAATCTTCCCACAAGCGCGTCGCCGAGAAGCGCGCACGACCGTCCCGCCTTCCGCTCGCCTTGTCTGCCCCCACAGCGTTCTTCCCCCTTCGCAAAACCCGACCGCAGCGCGCACCCCGTTTCGCGTCGATTTATTGTAGCATCCGATCCTTCTCTTTCGCCTCCGGCGAAGCTCCCTTCTCCTTTGTCGATTTCGGCAAAAAGGAAAAGGTGATGGCGTGCATCGGGCAGGCGTCGGCGCATGCGTGGCACTTCGTGCACTCGTTGAGCGGTGCCGATGCGGTCGGATCGTGAAGATCGATGCCCTCGGGACACGCCTCGGCGCACCGATGGCACGGCTCGCCCTTAGACGAGCGCAGGCACGCTCCTTCGTCGGTTGTCGGACGAAACGTCCGGTTCAGCCGCGACAGCAGCGACAGCAGCGCACCGAGCGGGCAAAACTGGCTGCACCATTTTCGCAGCACTGCCAACTCTAACACAAGAACGGCCGGAAACACCACCAGCGAAAGAGCCACTTCGTTGAACTGGAAGAGGCGCCACAACGCCACGATGGTGGCAAACGTCAAACCCACCGGGCATATCAGGCAAAACACCGGGAACCCGAACACGGCTGTGGACAAAAGCGCGCCTCCCAGCACCCAATTGCGCGAATCTCCCGCCCCGCCTCGCTTGGAGTTGGGGATGTCGAGCGCATCGAGTTTGGAAGATCGGAAAAGCCTCTTGCGCTTGCCCGCACCGTCTTTGGCCGCTTCCCGAGACGAACCGGATCCGAAGATGCGCCGCAGAAGCGGCACTGGGCACCCCCAGGCGCAGAACGCGCGTCCAAACACCAGCACAAGCACCACGCCGATGGCAAACGCAATGAGCATCGGCGGCACCACGGTTTTAGCGGCAAGAGCCACCTCCACCGCACCGATCGGGCAGATCGCCGCGATGTCGTAGATGCCCCAGGCCGAAGGAGTGCCCGTTCCGGCATGGAAGGCCAAGCCCAAACACACAAGCGCCACCACCGCCAAAGCGGACAGCGTGCGCAGCAGCTTCGCGTCGCGCTTCATGAGGCATTCATCTCGCTCTCGTTCTCGACGACGGTCGTGCCGAGCGCCGCGAACCGGCTCGGGCTGACCACCACGATTCCGCGTCGCGCACCACCGGCAAAGCTGCGGTATACGAGCGCGGGGCATATCTCCTCGCAGACGCCGCACCCGTTGCAGCGCTCGGCATTCACCACCGGATGGCCGGCATCGTCCAGTTCGACGGCCTCGAAGGGGCACGCTCGCTCGCACTCGACGCAGCCCTGATAGTAAGCAAGGCAGCGATCCTTCTGCACCACCGCCACGCCCACTTTGTCCACATCCGGATCGAAATTCCCGATCGCCCCCGTCGGGCACACGCGCAGGCAGTCTCCGCAGAAGTCGCAGCTCCCCCGATGAAAGTTCAGCTTGGGCGTACGGGCGCGCACCACGCCATCTCCCACCTCGGCCACCCCGATAACGCCCGTATGGCACACGCTGCGACAACGGTCGCACTTCACGCACGACGCCAGAAGGCGCAGCTCGTCCTGCGCTCCCGGCGGGCGCAGAAGATCGGTTTCAGACGCGCCGTCAAAGGCTTTTACCACCCCGCCGAATCCCGCGAACGCCGCAGCGGCACCGCAGAACCCCATGAACGCGCGACGCGTGTACTCGACCACGGCTTCCTCCGTTCGCCGCTTATGCCGCTTTGCCGACCGGCTCGATCACCTGATCCTCCAATGCGAGGAATCCTTCGGTGATATCGGCGATGCCGCGATAAAACGCCGTGCGCGCATACGCGCGGACATCGGCGCACAAGCGCGGCACCCATCCGGCCAGATGCTCGTCAAAGAACAGGCGCTGTTTCTCGCACAGCGCGGCGTAGCGCGCATCGTCTCCGGCCTCGAGCGCCGCCTGAGCACGCTCGATAAGCTTGGCCATGAACTGAAGCTCGAAGGACAGATGGTCCTCGGGCATGGTGTTCTCGGCCGGCAAACCCAGCCCTTCGCTCAGGTAGCAGGCCACCACCTCGTCGCGCGCTTCCTGCATGAGCAAATGCTCGGGGCTTGTGTACACCGACTCGTACGGCGGCGCGGTAATCTGCTCGTACATGCCCGCGCCCAAAAACACGCGCGCGTAATCCACCGCAAGCTCCTGACGTGTGCCGGAATCGCGATGACGCAGGTATTCCTTCACTGCAGAGTACCCCGCACCCACGAATTCGTCGTCCGCAGGAAGATCGCACTTCGCCAACGACTCGATCTGCTCTTCGGTCAACTCCACTTTGTACACGCTTGCCAAAAACTCGTAAAAGCCCTTGCGAGCGGTGTTCATCGCGACCAGCTCTTCGCGCTCGTGCAGCCCCATGCCGTCCTCCTCGCCTCTCGTCCTCTCAGCCTCTCAACCTCTTAGATTCGTCGTGATCCTGCTTGCCCTTGCCTCGATCGTTCGGCTAAGCCCTGCGCCTGGAGAGAAAGGCGCTTGCGGCCTGGCCGCGCGACCAACCACGGCAGGTGGAGGCTGCCGCCCACGTAGCGCACAGCCCCCACCTTGCAAGCGTCGCTACAGCGCGATTCCGAAATAGTTGGCCACCGCCGTGCCCACCATCCACATGACGGCGCGGAAAGCGACCGAGCCGGCGATGCCGCCCGCAAACGCAACAACCCCAAGCGCGAGCGTCGATGCCGGCTTGCTGCAAGCAAGCCACCCGCACACCGCAGGCACCACACCGCCGCATGCAAGCGAAACCCAGAACACGGCTGCGGAATCGCCCATAGCCGCGCCAGACGCGAACCCGAAGGCCAAACCCGATGCGATTGCAAGCACGCCGCCGACAACCGTTTCGATGCCGGCCAGCTTAAGGGCCTCGTCGCGCTCTTTCTTCAGAGCGGCCAGCAGCAGGTACAGCGCCAAACCGCTCGCCGCAGCGAATCCCAGGTAGCCAAACGGCAACGCGATGGTGTTCCACGTGGGACGAGCCTCCATCATGTAGGAGTAACCGCTCGCGAAGCTGAACACGACGCCGATGACGGCGGCCGCCACCGCCACGGCCTTGCGCACGCCCGCCGAAACGCCGCGGGCGAGCAGGATCAGATACACGACCTCTGCCAAAATGAACAAGCCGATGAGGAGTGCTTCAAGGAAGATACCCGGAGTGGGATGTCCGAGCACCGCCATGATGCGGTCGGGATGCGACAAGTGCGTCACCGACGCGATGCCGCCAACCACGGCCAGCACCAAAGCCACCGCCGATGCCAAACGATTCGTGCGCTCGGTCAGGCCACGCAGCTCGTCCACCGCAACACCCACCGACGCCCAGGTTCCGCAGCCGGCGACAGCCGTGAACAGAACGAGGGACCATTGGATCTCCATGCTACTCAACCCCTTCCATCCACTCGCCGTGCATGCTGGTCATGATGTACTTCGTGCAGGGGTTGTTGCCCACGTTCGGAAGCTCGTGGATGTCCGCCTCGTCGTACTTCGCAAGCTCCTGGGACACATCCGAGTTCGGATCGTCGAGGTCGCCGTAGAAGCGGGCGCCGGCGCTGCAGCTTTTCACGCAGGCGGGAAGCTCGCCGTTCGCGGTCAGATGGCCGCACAACGTGCACTTCTCCACCGTCTGAGACGCCTTGTTCCAGTCGCGCACGCCGTAGGGGCAGGCCATCATGCAGTACTTGCAGCCGATGCACTTCTCGCGGTCGATAAGCACCACGTTGTTGCCGTCGCGGTAGCTCGCGCCCGTCGGGCACACGTGCACGCACGGCGCATCGGCGCACTGCTGGCACATGGTGGGCAGCGGATAGCGAACCATGTTCGGGTACTCGCCGAAGGGCCCTCGCTGCAGCATCTTGTTCCAATACTCGCCCAAGGCGACGTCGTTTTCCATCTTGCACGTGATCTCGCAGGAATAGCAGCCCGTGCAACGGTCGAGGTTCACCACGATGCAGTTATGCGCCATATTCGAACACCTCCTCGGTGGGATCGCTCGGCTGCGGCATCCAGGGCTCGAACTGCTCGGGCTCGGTCCACACGCCTTCCGGTGCGGCGGCGTCAGGCGTGACCCTCACCTGGAAGCCGCGCAGGGTGTAGGTGCCGTACTCGGGGTTGTACGGCTCGTCGTTCTTGGTCAGCACGTTGATGTTCATCACCTTGTACGCGCGCTCAGGATCCGAATCAAGCAGCTCGGGCGCCCAGAACCGCTCCTGGTACACCACGCCCTTCGCAATGGCGGTGGTCACGCGCGCCTTGCCGTGCGTCTCGCCGCGACGGCTGGCGATGGTGCACCACTGACCGTCCTCCACGCCGTACTTCGCCGCATCCTCGGGATGGATCCACAGCTCCGGCACGGGGTAGATCTCGCGCAGGTAGGGAATGTTGCGCAGCGTGCCGTGGTGGTACATGGGAAGACGGCCCTCAGTCAGCACGAGTGGGTACTCCGTGTCCGTGAGCGGGCTTTCCGCCGGCTCCTTGTAGTAGCACAGCGGCTCGTAGTCCTTCGATGCCGGCTCCAGCACGAGGTTCTTCTCCTCGAAGCACTGCGACCAGGGAAACCCGGTGCGCCCGAGGATGGTGTTGGATTCGCAGTACACCTCGCACTTCTTGGACGGCGTGCCGAAGCCTTTCGCCTTGCCCGTAGCCTCGTCCACGGCCTTGTACGTGTAGTAGGTGCGGTACTCGTCCTCGGTGCACCACTCGAACACGCCCTTCGCCGCAGCCTCTTCCCACGACATGTCAAGCTTGTCCAGATGCAGCTTCTGTTTCTCGTACTCGTTTTTGTACATGGGGATGCCGTTGGTGCCTTCGGCCGTGAACGCCGCCTTCGCATGCTCGTTGCCCAGTTCGGCCATCTTCTGCACGATCTGCGTCCAAATAAGGCCCTCTTCCACCGTCTCGAAGAGATGGGTGACCGCCTGACGTATCACGATGGTGTTGAGCTGCGGAATGACGAGGTTCGTCTCCAACCACTCGGCCGACGGCAGCAGCATGTCCGCGCACAGCACCGAGAACGCCGTCGGATACATGAAGATGTGGCAGATGAAATCAACGTTCGGCACGATCTCGTCGAGGCATGTGGAATTGCCCAGCATAACGTGCTTGTTGCCGGAGCGCTCGAACCATGCGTGGATCTGATACGGATCGCCGTCTTTCATAGCTTTGAGCACCGCGGGGATGAACGCCATGTCCCAATCGAGCAGACCCTTGTGCTCCTGCACGCCCAGGCGCTTCAGTATCTTCTCGCGCTTCATGAATCGCGGGGTGTTGGGAATCTGGTCGCGCGCCGGACACACTTTGAAACTCTGCAGCATGGAACCGGGCTTCTGCACATTGCCCATGAGGTATTCGAGATTGAGTGCGCCAAGAGCGCATTGCTGCGACTGCTCGTACTGGTCGATCGCCACACCTTGCATGATGCCTGACTGGCCGGAGGTGTATATTTCCAGCGCTTTTTCAATCTGATCCTCTTGAAGCCAGCAGATTTCGGCCGCCTTCGCCAGCGTGAACTCCTCCACGCTTTCCTTAAGCAACTGACCACCCGTGGGATACTGCTTGCCGTCGATCTCGTACGTGCCGAACAGGGGAGGCACCACGCCTTCGTTCATGGGATATTCGAGCACGACGGGCTTGTTCTGCGCAGGATCCCATATAACGTAGTCGGCATCAGAACCTTCGAGGCCGCATTCCGTCGGCTTGAGCGTAAGGCGCGTCTCGGGGTTCACAAGGTAGGGCATGTTCGTCCAGTTCGTGCAGAACTCCGTATCATACTTCTCGTTATCGATGATCCACTTCGTCCACGCCATGATGAGCGCAGCGTCCGTGCCGGGGCGGATGGGCAACCACACATCGGCCTTGGCCGCGTCCATGGTCATACGCGGGTCGATGACCACCGTCTTGAGGCCCTGTTCGCGAGCGCGCAGTTCGGCAAGCGCGCGACCGCCCGTGGCAACCGAGCTGTTGGACGGGTCGGTGCCCCACAGCACAAGCGATTCCACCGGCGAGTCGGTGAAGTAGTAGTCCCAGCCGTTCGAATCGCTGAACGACAGGTTGTTCGGCTTGCCCATGCCGTTCGACAGCTGCGAAGCGGCCATGCGCGGCAAGTAGCATTGCGCGCAGCCGGGCTCCCACACGTTGGGCGTGTTGATGGCCTCGCCGAAGCGCTTCACATTGCTGAAGTGCGGGTTGCCGCCACCGCCGGTAGACACGGCCACGCACTCCGAGCCGTACTTCTCGTCGATCTCGATGAGCTTCGTGGCGATCTCGGTGATGGCCTCGTCCCACGTGATGCGCTCCCACTGGTTCTGGCCGCGTTCGCCCACGCGACGCATGGGGTACTTGTTGCGATTCGGATGATAGAGCGCTTGGATGCCGGCCATGCCCTTGGCGCACAGGCCGCCTTGGCTCATGGGGCTTTCGGGGTTGCCCTCGATCTTGATGACGCGACCGTTCTTCACGTGGGCCAGCACGGCGCAGCTGGCGATGCAGGCGCGACAGGCCGTCTTCACGATCTTCACGTCGCCGCCCGTGTCAGCATGAGCCGGCTCGACGTGCACGAGATCGTCGTTCACGGCGACGCCCAGACCGCACGCCGCACCGAGCGCCGCTGCCGACTTCACGAAACTGCGCCTCGTGATGGTAGGCTGTGTCATATTCCCTCCTCCTTCGTCTCGTCTTCTTTGATGATGCTTGATGTTCGATGATCTCTATCTCGAATGGGATGCCCGCGCCCTCGGCGCCAACATGAACGGACAGTGCCCTACCCGATCGCGGCCAGCATCTGCCGACCGGGTTTCGTGGTTTTCCAGGAGCCATCCCATGCAAGACCGCCTACGGTCTCCAACTTGGAGATGAAGTAGCTGGCATATACTCGTTTCGGCATGCTGAGCGCCGGGTCGCCCTCGAGCGCATGCTCGATGGCGGCCTTCGTCGCGCCGCCGCTTTCGGCGCAGAGGCCAAGCGCGGTGGCGTACGCGCGCGCATAGCCCGAAGGCTCATCACGCAACATTTCGGCGAAGCGTCGCGTGGGCTCAAACCGCTCCAGAGCGGCCTTTCCGGCTGCGGTGGTCTCCACGGTGTAGCCAACGGGCATGTCCTCGGGTCGCGCATCCGGCGGGCAATCGGGCTCGGGCACCTCGACGGCTTCAACGCCGCCGCAGTCGATCATGATACGCAGAAGCGCGTGGGCGTTCTGCGTGCTGAGGCCCAATTCGGGACGCGCGTCGATGCGCGCCTCGGCCTCGCGGTACGGCATACGTCGCTTGCAGACGGACAGCACGGCGCATAGCGCCAGCGTGTTCGCCCGGTTAGCGCCAAGCCGTTCGACGACAGCTCCGACAGCGTCCGGCACCGGTGCGACTGTTTGCCCATGACCGGCCATTGGCCTCCCCCGCTTCCTCTCGCTTCCTCTCGTCATGCCCTCATTTCGAGCGGCTTTACCATAGCGGGCCCCAGGCAGAAGAAACACGTCCGTTATTCGTGAAAACGTGGGGAACAAGCAGATATTTATGGGTGACCAAGAGTGCAGAAATACCGTCAAAAATGGGTGACCATATGAAGCGAACTGGGATTATGCAAGGAGCGTCGCTTTCTCTTCTTAACGCCCCCCTTTTTCGCAGCGGCCAGCCGCGCCAGGAAAGGCGGCAGGATACGGGTCGGGTGGCAGCATCGGCAAAGGCGGTTACCTCATTGCAGTTCTATCGACCGAGGGGCCGCTTTCGCCTAAGCGCGGCAGCTTCCTCCCGTTACCCGCGCTTTCAGGCACCCACCCCGCAAGCGCGACGCGCCTCGCACCGTCCCGTGTCGCAAGCGCGACGCGCCTCGCACCGCACATGCGGGGCCGTCATCGCACACCTTCATGCTGCTTTATGTCAAAATATGCTTTGCTTTACGTAAAGCATGAAAGGATACCCCATGTCAACGGAGACGGCCCAAATCAACGCGCGCATCAACCGCACGCTCAAGGAGCGCGGAGACGCAGCGCTCGAACGCGCCGGCTACACGCCCTCGCAAGCGATACGCAATCTGTGGGATTTCGCCGCGCGCAACGCGCACGACCCGCGCGCCATCAGGATCCTGTTCGATACCGAAGAAAACGAGGAAGAGCGCAAGGCAGAGGAGGAGCGCGCGCGGAGACGGGAGGAGATGCGAAAAAGCATGAACATCATGGTTGAAGCGTACGAGCGACTCGGGATTAAGCCTTCGGACTGGACGATGAACGCATCGTACGAAGAAATGCGCGATTACGCCCTGCTCGAACGCCTTCGGGAACGAGGCCTCGATGGTTAGCCAGCAAACTTCTCTTCTGATCGACACCAACGTTTGGCTCGACTGCTTTCTTCCCAACCGTCCGGAGCACGCCGAAGCGACGTCCCTCATGCTGTTCGCATATGAGCACGGCTATCCACTATTGTATCCCGCCGCCATCGCCAAAGACGTGTTCTACCTGGCCGCGAATAACTTCAAACGCGATATGCGCAACGAAAGCGGCACGCTCGGCGGGCACGATGCGGCAACGGCAATCGAGCTTGCCTGGGGATGCGTAAACGCCATGCGCGACCGAGCCACCGCCGTAGGCACCGACGAGTCGGACCTGTGGAAGGCGTGCGCCCTCCACAGCATCCACAACGACCTTGAGGACAACCTGATCGTCGCCGCCGCGCAGCGAGCGAACGCAAGCTACCTCGTCACCAACGACGAAGGGCTCATCAAGCACGCCCCCGTCGCCGCGCTCACGCCGAAAGACGCCCTCGCGCTCCTGCAGGCGGGGCTCTAAATCATGACCACCCGCATAGCGGGTGGTTTGCTCTGGGGGTATAACCCCGAGGAGGAACGGGCGGCGTCTCAAGGCGCCGCCCTTCGCTTGGCGCTCAGGTCGGAAATGCCCTTGCCGCCTTGGCGGGCCGCAGGATGCGGCTACCTGGCGAAGGGGTCGTCGTACTCCTTGACGCTCAGCTTGTCCAGCGCCATGTCGTGGGCCTCCTGCTCCCTGACGTGCTTGGCGATCGTCGCCTCGTTCAGCCCGACGGTCGATACGCAGCAGCCCTCGCACCAGAACTTGCGGTTGCCGAACTTGTACTTCAGGTTGCCGTGCCTCTCGAACATCATGAGGGAGCTCTTCCCCTTCAGGTAGCCCATGAAGCTCGAAACGCTCATCTTGGGCGGGATGCTCACCAGCATGTGCACATGGTCGGGCATCAGATGCCCCTCTATTATCTCCACGCCCTTGTAGGAGCAGAGCCTGCGCAGTATCTCCCCCACGCTCTTCCGGTATTGGTTGTAGATGATCTTTCGTCTATACTTCGGTGCGAACACGATGTGGTACTTGCAGAGCCACCTCGTGTGCGACAGGCTGTTCGCTTGTTGCGCCATATCGTTGCCTTTCTCCCTATCTCTGATGACCTGAGCAATCACCATTGTAGGGGGAAAGGCGAATTCGCGTAGCGGCTATCGTCCTCCACCCGCATAGCGGGTGGTTTTCCGCCTCTCGCGCTTCGCGCAGAGGGCAGGGTTGCTGACCCATGAAAGAAAACGGGGCGACCGCGCCGCCCCATTTTCTTCGTTCGCTCGTCCTACTCCCCCGCCTGCCGCGCGCGCTTCTTGGCGGCCCAGCCGGCAACTTCGCGCTGCTCGGGGCGCGTGAGGGCGAGCGCATCGGGCGCAACGTCCTTCGTGATGCACGAGCCCGCACCCACGATGGCCCCCGCGCCAATGCTCACGGGCGCCACCATCATGGTGTCGCTGCCGATGAACGCGCCGTCGCCGACGACGGTGGCGTGCTTCTTCTTGCCGTCGTAATTGCAGGTGATCGACCCGGCGCCGATGTTCACATCCTCGCCGATGGTCGCGTCGCCGATGTAGGACAGGTGCGGCACCTTCGAGCCCTTGCCCACCGTGGACTTCTTGATCTCCACGTGCGTGCCGGCCTTCGCGCCCTCGCACAGGTGCGCCGCCGGGCGCAGATAGGCGCGCGGGCCGCAGGTGGCGCCGTCGTCGATGCGCGCCTCCACAGCCACCGTCTCGTCCACCACGCAGCCCCGCCCCACCACGGTGTCGGTGAGGCGCGAGTTCGGCCCGATCACGCTGTCCTCGCCCACCTGCGTGCAGCCCATCAGAAACGTCTGCGGCAAAAGCTCCACGTCGCGCTCGATGCGCACGTCGGGACCGATCCACACCTGGTCGGGATCGACCATGGTCACGCCCGCCGCCAAGTGCGCGGCATTGATGCGCCGCTGCAAATGCTTCGTCGCCTCGGCCAGCTGGATGCGCGAGTTCACGCCCAAGCACTCCGCAGCGTCCGCGCAGGGAAGCGCCAGCACCGCCCGTCCGGCGCGGCGGCAGATCTCCAGCACGTCGGTGAGGTAGAACTCGCCCTGGGCGTTGTCGTTGCCCACCTGCTGCAAAGCCTCGAACAGCGCACGAGCGTCGAAACAGTAGAAGCCGGAATTGCACTCGCGGATGGCCGCCTCCTCGGGCGCGGCATCCTTCTGCTCCACGATGCGCGCCACGCCCCCCTGAGGATCGCGCACGATGCGCCCGTAGCCGAAGGGGTCGTCCGGCTCCATGGTCAGAACCACCACAGCCGCGCCCGCCTCCTCGCGGACGCGCACCAGCTCGGCGATGGTTCCCGCCGTGATGAGCGGGCAGTCGCCGGAAAGGACCACGAGCGACCCGTCGAAGTCGGCCAGGGCGTCGGCGCACACAGCCACCGCGCCGGCCGTGCCGTTGCGCTCCTCTTGCACCACCACGTCCGTGTCGGCCTCCACCAGCGGGATCACTTGCTCGCGCTCATGGCCCACCACGCTCACCACGCGCGCCAATCCCGCTTCGCGCGCCGCGTCCACCACCCAGCGGACAAGCGGCTTGCCCAAGATCTCGTGCGCGACCTTCGGCTTCTTCGACTTCATGCGGGTTCCCGCGCCCGCGGCCAACACGATGGCAGCTGCCTCCATGATGCTCCTTCGCTCCGTAGCCTTCCTACCTATCGGACTTCGACCCGGCAGACCCGTCGGATCCGTCAGGCTTGCCGGCTTCCTCGAACCCGCCGGACATACCGGTGACATCCTCGCCTTCGCGGCGCAGCGCGTCGCGCAAACGCTCCTCGTCCCCCGACTGGCGCAAAACCTCCTCAACGCCGGTGAGCGGCGGTTCGTCCTCATGCTCTTCGAACTCGCGCTGCACTTTTTTCAACAGCTCGTCCTCGCCCTCCTCGCTCAGCACGCGCACCACCTCTTCGCGCAAAGCCTCACGAACATCGCCGATCGAGCCGCCTTCCAAAAGGCCGCCTTCGCCCAAATCAACCACGATCTCGAACACGCCGCCGCGCTTCTTCGCCGCCTCCACCTCGCTTTTGAGGGCCGGACTCTCGATATCGCGCAGCAGCTCCTCGGCATCGCGCGTGGCCTCGTCGCCCGCCGTCTGGCGCGCCACGTCGTCGCCGCTAGCCGACAGATAGGCCACGCCGCGCCTCTGCGCCGCTTTCGCTTGCAGCAGCAAGAACACAAATCCCAGCACACCCGCCAAAAGCGAGGCAGCCAAAATGCCCAGCTTCGCCGTGGCCACATGCGTCTCGTCGGTGAACGCGAGGTTCGCCACGAAAATGGCCATGGTGAAGCCGACGCCGCCCAAGATGGACGCGCCCAGCATGTGAA
Organism: Rubneribacter badeniensis; assembly: GCF_002899695.1. Lineage (GTDB taxonomy): Bacteria > Actinomycetota > Coriobacteriia > Coriobacteriales > Eggerthellaceae > Rubneribacter > Rubneribacter badeniensis. The sequence continues at coordinate 17,495 of NZ_PPEL01000025.1, read as the reverse complement.
ACCAGTTCACGTTCTCGGGCAGCGACGCCAGCTTGCTCTTCACGATGGCGAAGCTCATGAGCATGATGCCGAGCGGCTTGCCCAGAAGAAGGCCCAGCATGACGCCGTACAAGACAGGGTCGGTCAGCATGGCGCCCACGTCCATGCCCGCAAAGCCCACGTCGGCGTTCGTGAGCGCGAACAGAGGCAGTATCCCGAAGTACACCCACGGGTACAACCGATGCTCCAAGCGCGTGGCAGGTGGCACCACCTGACGCGCCACGCGGGACAACGACGACACCGTTTCGATGTAGTCGCCCTGAGCGATGACGGGCGTTTCAGGTTGGTAGGCGTCGTGCGCCTCGCGCACCTTGTCGCCCGACCAGGCAGTGAAGTTTTTGAGGTTCACGCGAGAACCCGACGGGATGACGAACGCCAACAGCACGCCCGCGATGGTCGAATGCACGCCCGACATGAACACGCAGTACCACAGCACGCCGCCCACCAGCAGGTACGGCACAAGCGAGTAGATGTGGATGCGATTCATCAAAACCAGCGCCACCAGCACCGAAGCCGCTGCGCCCAGCCAGAACAGCGACGGGCTGTGGCCGTAGAAGATGGCGATCACCAAGATGGCGATGATGTCGTCGGCCACGGCGAGCGTGCTCAAGAACACGCGCACGCCGCTCGGCACGCGATTGCCCAGAAGCGCCAAGATGCCCAAGGCGAATGCGATGTCGGTGGCGGTGGGCACGCCCCAACCGTGCGCCGTACCGGGGTTTGCGGCGTTGAACAGCAGGTAGATGACGATGGGCGCGATCACGCCGCCCACAGCCGCCATGATGGGCAGAAGCGCCTGACGGATGTTCGTCAGCTCGCCCACCGTCAGCTCGTATTTCACTTCCAAACCCACGAGCAGGAAGAACACGGCCATGAAGATGTCGTTGATCACGTGCGCGAGCGACATGCCGGCGAACGACCCGCCGAAGAACAGGCCCACCTCCGTGTGCCAGAACCCCAAGAACGCCTCGTACGCGCCCGTGTTCGCCACGACGAGCGCCACCACGGCGGCCAGCAACATGAAACCCGCCGCCTTCATGGAGGAGTGGGTGAACTTGATGAGCTTTCTGTAGCGCGCCTGATGACCCTGCACCTCGCTGATGAAGATGCGCTGGGTGCCGTCGATGTTCGTGTCCGCCATGTCAGCCTTCGCCTTCCGCATAGGTAATCATCGTATTATCCCCTATCACGCCCATGCGTCCGCTCGATTATCGCACGTTTTTAAACCGATTTCATAACACAGGTCAAAATGGTCGGGAAAACGACGAGGATTTGCGCTATCCTGTACCTAGCAGCTGAGGCGTGAGGAGTCGGCTTGGAACGTGCGTGAAGGGCATATCGTGTCTACCCGCATGAACTGGGGCGTTGCTTGCGGTTGAGCTGTTTTTTATTCGTTGCGAGTAAAGAGGTGATCGCCATGAGCATTACCGTCACCGGACGCAAAATGCCCGTAACCGATGCACTGCGTCAGTACGCCGAGGAGAAGATCGGCAACTCCATGAAAGTCATGGACATCGACCCGCTCGTCGCCGAGATCGTCCTGTTCGTCGAGAAGAACCCCGCCAACCCCCGCCCTGCCTGCTGCGAGGTGACCTTGCGCACGAAAGGCCACATCATCCGCGTGGAGGAGTGCGAGGAGGACATGTACGCAGCCATCGACGTGGCCGCCGCCAAGGTGGTGCGCCAGCTGCGCAAGTACAAGACGAAGGTCATCGACCGCAAGCTGCGCGCCGCCGACGAGTCGGTCCGCGCAGCCGAGCCGACCGCCGCGGGAGAGCTTGACGTCGAGGGGCTCATGGAGGAGCTTGCCGCTGACGATGAGGTCGTGCGCGTGAAGGAGATCGCGTTCGAGCCGCTCACCGAAGAGGAAGCGCTTGTGAAGATCGACCTTCTGGGACACGACTTCTTCGCGTACACCGATCGCGACTCGGGCCTGGTGAACGTGCTGTACCGCCGCGACGACGGCGGCTACGGCCTACTCAAGCAGACGGAGCGGTAAGCGCTCTACCGGATCGGTCGGACCGGCCGCGTGTCGAGCAAGAACGTGCGAAGGGGCCCCGCGGGGCCCCTTCTTTTCGCTCTCTGCAAACCGCCGTTGACATGAACCCGTGTTCGCCGGATATCAAGCCGAGCTTCCCCTGGTCGGGCGTTTCGGAAGGCCCTTTCCACCCACCCGATGGACGGGCCCCGAAGCGCCGGCAGAGCTTTGCCCGACGGACGGACCCGACCTCTGCCACCAGTGGTTAAGCAGGGGTTTTCGGTGCTGGACAAAAACGTACGGTTTCTCTATTCCTGCTTGAGAACAAAGAAACTGAACTCGCCTTCGACCAGGTGTTTTTCTCGTACTTCGATCGCAGCGCGCAAACGGAAGGTCTTTTCAAGTCGAAAAACCGGAGAAAACGCCGCTTTTTGTCCATGACTGCTTACATCACGTTTACAGGAGGGAGGCGTCGCGCCCTGTCGCAACCTCGGACAGGGCGCGACGCCAGCATGCGAGCCCGGTGTCTGCTACTATGGGCACCAACGTTTTCGACGAAAGGAGCCGACATGGCGACCATCGACACCGTCAAGACCATCCTCCAGGAGAACCTCGACATCGACCCCGCCACCGTAAACGAGTCGTCGACGTTCGAATCGCTCGGTATCGACTCGCTCGACATGGTCGAGCTCATCTGCGACCTCGAAGAAGCATGCGAAGTGGACTTCGGCGAACCCGAAGGCCTTGCCAGCGTGGGCGACCTCGTGGCGTACATCGACTCCCTGTAGCCCGCCGCCCCGTCAAACGCCGAAACGATCCGGCGGCCTGGAAGGCCGAAAGCCTTCCAGGCCGTCCCGTCACCCCGTCCCGCTTCCCCGACCGCGAGCGAAAGCCTTACGCCAGCGCCGCCTCGGCAGCCGTCAAACGTCTGCGCCCGTCGCAAACCCTTCGATGCGGGAAGCGGATGTCAAACCCACGAGCCGGCCCGTGGGCACGCCCCCTTCAAACCGCACGAGCGTCGGCGCGCTCGCCACCTCGAACGCCCATGCCACGTCGGGAAACGCGGCGGCGTTCATCCGAGCGAACCGCACGTCCGGACACGCGTTCGCCAACTCTTCGAGAACGGAATCGAGCGCGCGGCACGGCCCGCATCCCGGCGTCCAGAAGTCCACGACCACGCGGCCCGACGCCTCGGTCACCTCTCGGTCGAAGTTCTCCTTCGTCAGCTCCACCACGCTCATGTCGCCTCCCGCCGTCTTTCGCCTTCCGGCCCGCGCTCCCCGGCTCGTCCGAGGCACCGCCGTGCGCCCGCCATCCTAGCACGCGCCGAGCACGTGCGCCCGAAGGCCGCCCCCAGTCGTCGCTGAGCCGTAGGCTTCGGCTCAGCAGCCGCTTTCTCCGGCGATGGCCCGCATGACCGCTGCGACCGAGTACAAGCTGCCGAACGCGCAGACAAGGCCACCGGGGCCGGCCAGCGCGCGGGCTCGCGCCACCGCGTCGTCGAAGCCGGAAGCCACCTGCGGCTTCACGCACGCCGAGCAGCCCAGCAGATCTTGGCCCGTCCAACGGATGGTGCGCGCCAGCTTGTCGGCGGGAAGGGCGCGCGGATTGTCGGGCGTCACGCACACGAACGCCGCGCCAAGCGGCAGCACGGCCTCCATCATGGCGGGATAGTCCTTGTCCTCCAAAACGCCGACGATGAACACGGGCTTCTCGCCGGGGAACACGTCGGCGAGGGAGTCCGCCAACGCCCGCGCGCCCTGCGGGTTGTGGCCGCCGTCGATCACGAAGCGACGCCCTGCCGCGTCGGGAGCGGGGTCGGCGCGCACCTCGAAGCGCCCCGGCCACTCCGCGGAGGCGATGCCCGCCCGCACCGCCTCCGCGCCGATACGCCAGCCGCGATCCCGCAGAACGCGCACCGCCTCGATGGCGAGCGCCGCGTTGGCCGGCTGGTAGCTTCCCAAAAGCCGCGTCTCGTAGCGCTCGCCGCGGTAGGAGAACGAGCGAACGAGCGTTGCGACCGCGTCGGACGCTCCGGATGCGCCAGCCTCGTCGGACATGTCAGCCGTGCCAGCCTCGTCGGATGTGCCGGACACGCCAAGCTTTCCGCACGCGCCAACCTTGCCGTGCGAAACGCCCCCCACTTCGAGCGCGGCGAAATCGGGCGTTACAACCGCGCAACCGCATTCGGCGGCCCTGCGCTTCACCTCGGCCATCGCCTCGGGCTCCTGCGGCCACGACACCACCGGCGCGCCCGGCTTCACGATGCCGGCCTTCTCGCGCGCGATGGCGGCCAACGTGGAGCCGAGCAGCTTCGTGTGGTCGAGGCCGATGCGCGCGACGACGGTCACCTCGGGCGCATCGATGACGTTCGTGGAGTCGAGGCGGCCGCCCAAACCCACCTCCAGCACCACGATGTCGCATTCGCGGCGCGCGAACTGCACGAGCGCCACCGCGGTCATCAGCTCGAACTCGGTGGGATGGTCGCCCGTTTCGGCCGCCATGGCCTCGGCCTGCTCCTTCACCAATAGCGTCGCCTCGGTCAGCTCCTCAAGCGAAATGTTCACGCCGTCCACGCGGATGCGCTCCTCGAACGCGACGAGGTAGGGGCTCGTGAACAGCCCCGTGCGCAAGCCCGCCGTCTGCAGGATGGCCGCCAGGTAGGCACAGGTCGACCCTTTCCCGTTCGTGCCGGCCACATGGACGAACCTGAGGCGGTCCTGTGGACGGCCCAGCCGGTCGAGCAGCTCGCGGATACGATCGAGCCCGAGCCGCGACTCCTGCCACCGCGGCTCGTTGATGTACGCTATCGGAGCGAACGACATAACAGCCTCCAGACAACATCGAGAGCGAAACGCAGATGCTTCATGTGAAACATCTGTTTGCGCACAGCGCGACCGCGCCGGAGCGAAGCGCCCTGCGCGAGAACAAAAGCCCCAGTTGGCGCGGTAAGTCAGCGAGGAGCGCTGCGGCACTCGAGATCGCGGGGAGAACGGGGGGGGGGGCGAAGCGTGCTTCGGTACGTGTCGAACAGCCCAGCGGGCTGCTCGATCCCACACTATGCGCCCGAGCGGGTGCGCCCTGATCGGCGAAGCCGAGGCAGGGCGCTCTGCCCTCGCCGCGAGACCGGACGCCGCAGCGCCCCGCAGCGTCGGCGAGCTTCAACGGTCGCTAGACCGCCGAAGCCAGGTACTCCGCGATCCCCGCCGCCGCGCGCTTGCCGGCGCCCATCGCGAGAATCACCGTGGCCGCACCGATGACCGCATCGCCGCCGGCGAACACGCCCGGCTTCGACGTGGCGCACGTGCGCTCGTCGACCACGATGAGGTTGCGCGGGGTCACCTCGAGCCCCGGAGTAGCGCGGGCAACGAGCGGGTTCGTCTTCGACCCAACCGCGATCACCAGCATGTCGATGTCGATCGAAAACTCGCTGCCCGCCACGGCTTCCGGACGTCGCCGCCCGCTCGCATCCGGCGCGCCCAGCTCCATGCGCACGCATTCGAGGCCGCGCACCCAGCCCGCATCGTCCCCGACAACGCGCACCGGGTTCGTGAGCAGCTTGAACTCGATGCCTTCTTGCTCGGCGTGATGGATCTCCTCCGCACGAGCCGGCATCTCCTCGCGGCCGCGACGGTACACCACGCACACGTCCGCGCCGAGGCGCTTCGCCGTGCGCGCCGCGTCCATGGCCACGTTGCCGCCGCCCACCACGACGCAGCGCTTCCCGGCGTACACCGGCGTGTCGTAAGCGGGAAACTCGTAGGCTTTCATGAGGTTCACGCGGGTGAGCAGCTCGTTGGCCACCATCACGCCGTTAAGGCCCTCTCCTTCGATGCCCAGATAGCTGGGAAGCCCTGCGCCCGTGCCCACGAACACGGCGTCGAACCCGCGCTCGTCCATGAGCTCGTCGATGTCGTAAAGCCTTCCCACCAGCGCGTTCGTCTCGAAAGACACGCCGATCTCGCCAAGCTTCGCCACCTCGCGCTCAACAAGCGCCTTCGGCAGACGAAACTCGGGGATGCCGTAGGTCAGCACGCCGCCAACCTTGTGCAACGCCTCGAACACCGTGACGGCGCAGCCGCGCTTCGCCAGCTCGCCTGCGCACGTGAGGGATGCCGGGCCAGACCCGACGACGGCCACGCGCTTGCCGGCAAGATCCTTCGACACCGCCCCTTCGGCGCTGCGCACGATGCCGCACGCCGTCTCGTCCCCCGCCGCGCACTCCTCGCGCAGCGCATCCAGCGCGGCTGCGGCCTCCTTGGGATGGGCGAACGCCCAGTCGGACACGAAGCGCTCCAAGCGCCCGATGCCTACCGACTCGCCGTTTCTACCGCGCGTGCACACGCCCTCGCACTGCGTCTCTTGCGGGCACACGCGACCGCAGATGGCGGGCAGCGCATTCGCGCCCTTCACGATGGCGTAGGCGCGCGCGAAGTCGCCCTCTGCCACCTGCGCGACGAACTGCGGGATGGGCACGCCCACAGGGCAGCCGCCCACGCAGGGCGCGTTCGGGCACTGGATGCACCGGCGCGCCTCAGCCACGGCGTCCTCTTCGGAATAGCCCTTCGCCACCTCGTCGAACGTCTTCGCCCGCTCCGCAGGGTCCAGCTCGGGCATGGGGACCTTCGCCTTCTGCCTGTTCATCTCGTAGTTGAGCCGCGCCATGCTAGGCCCCCTTCCGCTCGTCGGCACCCGCCCCGACCGCGCCCGCCACAGCACTCCCGCCGCAGTCGCGCCCTTCGCCCGCCACGCGACCGGCCGCCGCCTCGCGCGCCGCGCCCTCGAAGCTGCGGTACATCACGCCGCGGCGCATGGCGTCGTCGAAATCGACCAGATGGCCGTCGAAGTCCGGGCCGTCCACGCAGGCGTGAAGGTACTCGTCGCCCACCTTCACGCGGCAGCCGCCGCACATGCCCGTGCCGTCGATCATGAGCGGATTCATGCTCACGAGCGTCTTGATGCCGAAGGGCTTCGTGGTGGCCGCGACGAATTTCATCATGATGACCGGGCCCACGGCCAGCACGAGGTCGTAGTCGGCACCTTCGTCGATGCGCTGCTGCAAGGGCGCGGTCACCACGCCCTTATTGCCGTTCGAGCCGTCGTCGGTCATGATGATCTGGCGCGCGGAGCACGCGTTGATCTCGTCTTCAAGGATGATCAGGTCTTTCGTGCGGAAGCCCGTGATCACGTCCACTTCGCAGCCGTGCTCGTGCAGCCATTTTGCCTGCGGATAGGCGATGGCCGTCCCCAGCCCGCCGCCGATGACGCAGGCGCGGCGCGCGCCCGCGAGCTCGGTGGGATTGCCGAGCGGCCCGGCGAAGTCCAGAAGCGCATCGCCCGCGCGCATCCGCGCAAGGCGCATCGTGGTGGCCCCCACCGCCTGGAACACGATGGTGACGGTGCCCGCCTCGGGATCGCAGTCGTTCATCGTCAGCGGGATGCGCTCGCCGCGCTCGTCGATGCGCAGCATGACGAACTGGCCCGGCCTGATCTTGCGGGCGATCTCGGGCGCTCGCACCGTCATGCGCGTGACCTCGGCGTTCAGCGCCTCAACTCGTTCGATGGGATACACGTCGCCTTCGCCCCTCTCGTCTCAGATACAAAAGCAGCACCGGGTGCGGTGCCGCTTCGCGTAATTCGATGCCAGTATAGCAAACGCCCGCTACCGAGATCGCCGCGGACGTGTATTCACACGGAAAGCGGCATCGAGCGGAAAGTCGCGAAGCTCGAAGACGCGCACGTCGAGCCAACGAAGGAGCAAAGCTCCGACGCCCCCTTCTCCTCGAATTATTCGGCCCTTCGCGCAGCAACGAGAAGAAGCAAAGGGATGAGGGCCGTCAAAAGAAGCCAGCGGGCGCAGAAGGCGCCCAGGACCCGGCAAGCAAAGCGTCGCAACGCCATCGATGCGGCGCGCGACAGCATCGCACTCAAACGTCGCCTCACCGTCGCCAAGCACATGCCTCGGGAAAAACCCGGCGCGCGACAGTTGACATTTTTGGCCGCGAACCGGCTCAAGTGCTATAATTCTCCCGTCCAGCAAACCGAACAGCAAGCGCTTTCAAACGCATGTTTGCAAGCTGTCGCAACGCTGCGTTTACGAACGCGCTTCCGTATTCGGAAGCTGGATAGCTTCTCTCCAACGCCCTCCTATTCAGCTTCCTTGCGTCATTCGCATGTTGGATAGGAGGCAGGAATGGAAGATGCGCCATCTTTGTCAATAGTCGACTTCGTCGTCATTTTTCTCTATTTCATCACCATCATTGCAGTGGGATTCCTCGGAGCGAGATTCTCCAAAACCAAAGAGGACTATCTTGTGGCGGGTCGACGATTGTCGTTCCCTCTTTTCTTCGGATGCATGGCCGCTATGGCCCTTGGCGGAGGTTCGACCGTTGGGAGCACCGGATTGGGATACCAATTCGGATTCGGCGGAATCTGGCTCAATCTCAGCATAGGCTTAGGGCTTGCCTTAACGGGGCTTCTCATAGCCTCCAAGCTCTCAAAGCTACGAGCCCTCAGCGTTAACGAAGTCGTCGAGAGAAGCTACGGTCCCACAGCGCGCGTTTTCAGCTCGGTTCTCACTCTTGTGTACACACTTGCGCTCAGCGTCACCCAAGTACTGGCCATAGGGACGGTGATCCACGGAATCCTCGGCACCAATCCCATTGCATCCATAGCGGCAGGCGGCGGCATAGTCGTCGCATACACGCTCGTGGGCGGCATGTGGTCGGTAACCATGACCGATCTCGTGCAATTCATCGTCAAAACAGTGGGCGTTGTCATTCTGGCACCGTTGTTTTGCATCATCGCAGCAGGCGGTTGGGATACGCTTGTCGGCGCCATTCCCCAGGAATACCTCTCCCCTGCCAGCATGGGATTCGATCGAAGTTTCGCCTATGTGGTGCTTTATGTTCCCGGACTGATCATCGGCCAAGATATTTGGCAACGCATTTTCACGGCGAAAAACGACCGGGTCTCCAAGCGAGGCACCATTGGCGCAGGACTCTACTCCATCGTCTACGCCTTCGCCACAGTGATCATCGGCATGAGTGCATTCGCCTTGCTGCCCCATCTCGACAACCCCGAGGATGCGTTTGTGATGGGAGTGTCCGCGTTCTTGCCCGAGGGGGTACGGGGCGTCATACTCGCCGCAGCCATGGCGGCCGCCATGTCGGTCTCCAGCGGAACGATTCTCGCTTCGTCGACAGTGCTGTACAACGACCTATACAAGCGCTTCATCAACACCAAACCGGCCGGGATGCGCGAAATCAGCGTTACGCGCATCTGCGTCCTCATTGTCGGAACAGCGGTCATGATGTGCGCACTGTGGATAAACGACGTTCTGGCGGGCATCGACATTAGCTACGGTTACCTATCGGGCTGCGTTTTCGTCCCACTCATGGCGAGCTTCGTTCTCAAGCGATTCAGCCCCAAAGCCGGCCTTGCCTCGTTGGCGACAAGCGCCATCGTCGTAACGGTCTGCTTTGCAACGCTCGGCGTGGGAAGCTCCGTTCCCATCATTGCCGGTATGGCAAGCGGCTTGGCCTCATACATCCTCGCGAACATGCTCGACACCAAGGATCGCGTCGATTCGCCACTTGGAAAACCGGAAAAGCAAGTTGCGGAAGGACGCGGCACCGAAACGAGGAGGCCGTCCGGATGAGTTGGAGGGGCGTATCCGAATCGGCCGAAAGCGATCGGCGCCCCGCCGCAACCGAACCGCAGCGGGGCGCATTTCGAAAATCCATGTTCTGTCGCCCAAAAGACCGGCGAAAACGAATCGACCCTGCGGGCGCCCCGGCGCATCCGCCCGCACAAGCCAAACTCCAAAATCGTCTCCAAGCTGAGAAAGCGATCGCGCTCGAACATCTCGGCTAAAAAGCACCCGCCTGCGAAGACGAACCTTCAAAAAACAAGCCGCAGGAATCTTTCAGGGAAGCGCCGCGAAACCGACAAGCAGGCAGATCGTGCCCACCTTGCGGCATCAAAACGGCGCCTGTCGCACAGAAGCAAAGCGATAGGGTCCATGCGAGCAACCGAAAAGCCGTGGCAAGAGACGATATGAGCAGAACATTGTGAGCCCCTGCTTCATATCGCCGTGGGTCGAGGCTGATAATGGTCGTGCCATAAAACCGGCAACAGCCAGGTTGCCACACTATGAGAGGGGCTCACCATGAACCATGTTACCTCAATCGGCCTTGATGTCCATGCGCGTTCTGTCACGGCGGCCGCGTTCAACGTCATGACCGGAGAGATCGCGACCAAAAAGTTTTCCAACTCGCCAGCAGAGATTGCGGAGTGGATTCTATCCTTCGAATCACCCAAAGCAGTCTATGAGTCCGGTGTTACCGGCTTCCACCTTGCGAAGGCCCTCCGCTCGCTCGGGGTGGACTGCGTGGTCGGCGCGGTGTCCCGCATGCAGAAGCCCGCGAAGAACAAGCGGGTGAAAAACGACAAGGCCGATGCCGAAATGCTCGCACGGCTTTTAGCCACCCGCAACATAACCGAAGTATTTGTCCCCGATGACGAAACCGAGGCCATGCGCAACATAACGCGCGCCTTGGAGGATGCGCGAGAGGACCTCGTCCGCGCCAAGCAGCGCCTTTCGAAGTTCTTGCTCACACATGGACACGTGTTCGACGAGAAAAACGATTCTGGCGCCCGCAAAGGCAACTGGACGCGGGATCATTGGGCATGGCTCAGGAAGATCGACCTTCCCCGTATGGCGGCGCAGGAGACGCTCGACTACTACGTGAGCGAGGTCCGCCACTTCGAGGGACAGAAAAAGATGCTCGAGAAGCTTATAGAGGGCCATGCGCAAAAAGAGCGCTGGCAGATGAGGGTCGCCTGCCTAATGTGCCTCAAGGGCATAGACATGATGACGGCCGTCTCTCTAGTGGCAGAAGCGTCCGTGTTCTCCCGCTTCGCGCATGCTTCCGACTTCGCCTCGTGGTTGGGCCTCACGCCCTCGGAGCGCTCCAGCGGGGAGCCCGAGGCCAAGGGGGGCATCACCAAGGCCGGCAACTCCCATGCGAGAAAGCTTCTCGTCGAAGCCTCTTGGCACTACATGAACTGCCTGCCGTCGAGGAAGCGCCACAGGTGGTCCGAGAAGGTGCCGCTCGCGATAGAAAACCACGCGGCGCGCGGCGTCGAGCGCCTGATAGGGCGGCGCCGACACCTTCACCAATGCAAGAAAAAGCCCTGCGTTGCCAACTGCGCGACGGCGCGGGAGCTGGCATGCTGGGTATGGGCGATAGGGCGCATGGCGGAAGGGACGCTTGGTTAGCTGGCTCGCCCTTGCACAAACCGGCTTCGCTATCGCGCCGCTCAGATCAAGCGCGTCTTGCGCATTCGATAGGTCGTTGGGTGTCTTCCTGCTTCCCTTTCTGTGCACCGCATACGCGGCCACGCACGTCCAGAGACTCTTCTCTTGAAGGCGAGGCGCCCAGCCGTAGCAACGAAGTGCGATGCAGCGCATCCAAACATAGGGGCACACAAGGTGCAAGACTCCAGACAAGGATCCCGGCCGCTCCCGGATGACGAACCCGCGGATATTAAACTGCCAAGCGAGCGTCGAATAAGACACGCCCATCGAAAGACGTCAAAGCGACTCATGATAGATAGGGCCAACTCCCAATATTTTGGGGTTGGCCCACTTTTGCCCTTGACAATGTTCTGCTCATATTAAAGGTCGGCTCTCCGAAAGGCTCTGCCCTGAGCTTATTTCGTCGCGAAAAACCTTCACTGACCCGTTATCAAGCCAATCTCCAAAAACACACAGCAAGCCGCAAAAAGGCCGGCGACGATCGGAGCAGCTTTTTTGACCCAAGTTCCATAACTGATGTGAGCCGCCTGCGTGCACGTCATCACGGCGATAGAGCACGGGGTGATCATCTTCGCAAGACCCAGCGCCATGCTGTAAATGGTGACCATCAAAGGAATGGACACTCCGGCAAAGGTAGCTAGAGAGGCCATAATGGAGAACGTGGCCGCCGCAAGCCCCGTCGAGCTGGGGATGAAGCAAGCCAAAACGAAGTAAAACAACAGCGCGACAACAACAAACGCCATGGGGGGCAGGGCAGAAAGCGTGGTCTCTCCAAAATGAAGAATGGTTGCCGTGATGCCGCCCGCATCCATGACCACTTGAATGCCACGAGCTAAAGGAACGACCAAAGCAACCGGCAGAAGGTTGGAGCAGCCCCTCATGACGATGTCGACGATCTCATCCACCTTGTATCCCAAAATGAAGCCTGTGGTGATCGTCGCGACCAAAAGGAGCATAGAAAGTTCGACGAAATACCAGGATCCAAATGGAGTGATGTCCGAGCCGACGACCGTGCCAAGCACCGGCGCGCCGGCTATCCAGACAGGAAGATCTTCAAACAAGGTGAAGCCAGGCAACAAAGAGGTCCACGGAACGAGCGAAACGATCATGACGATTATCGCAGCGCACATCACAGCCAGACCGACCACTTGACGGCGGACAAACGCCGCATCTCCTTCGGCCATCGGAAACTCTTTGAGATCCTCTGCGCGCCGGAAGAACTGCATCGAGCGTTTGGGGTGCTGCTTCACCATGTTCGCATAGCGCGCAATCACGAGCGAAACGAGCGCGATCATGGCAACCAGCAAAACAACGCGGAACAAGAGGCCTTCTCCAGGAGAAATCCCAGCAATGCCAGAAGCGAGGCCAACGGAGAAAGGATTGACCGTAGAGGCAAGGCAACCTGCCTGAGTGCCCAAAACAGGTATCATGACGGCAACCAGAGTGTCTGCCCCAAGCGCTAGGAATATGGGAATGAACATGATCGCATACACGATAGCGTCCTCGTACGCCCCCATGACAGTTCCCAAAACCGCCATAACGGCCACCAATATGGCGATTAGGGCATTCGTATTATTTTGAAAAGCATCGGAGATTTTCCGAAGCGCGATCTTGAGAATCGACGACTCATCAAGCATCTGAAGAAACGCACCGAAAATCATGATGAAAAGAGAGATGGAAATTGCAGCATCCGTGGTATCCGAACCAACCATGCCGACAATAGGAGCCAGAAGAACATCCCAAATCCCTTGGGGGTTAGATTCAACTTCTTGATAAGTCCCTGCGATAGCTTGGCCATTCGCATCGATCTCGTACACCCCTCCGGGAACGAACCAAGTGAGAACGGCCACAGCCAAGATCACGAACATGAGAATCACATAGGTGTTGGGAGATTTGAACTCCTTCTTCTTCCTTTTCGATTGAGTCGAACTCTCATCTGCAACGTCCATGAGCACCCCTTCCTCTTAACACGGAATTGAATCGGATTCCACCCACCGTCCACGCCCCTTCCGCATTTGCTATTTCAATCGGGAGAACGCAAAAACAATCCTTGTGAAACACCTGGAAGCGATACTTCTTCGAAGATGCCGTCCCGGCTGTCTCCCGCCTCTCCTTCGTATTCGGCTCGCCCGCCTGCAAACCTCATCGCATCGCGCACTAATCGCCTGCCATCCCAAGCGCACGCCTAACGGCCAGCTTTGCCGAACAGAGGAATCTGCTTGGTCGCGCAATGAATTCCTCCGCCGCGAATGTTCAGAGCCGTGGTGTCGATGGCAATTACTCTGCGATCGGGAAACACGCTTTTCAGAATCTCCATGGCTTGGGAATCACGCTCTTTGATTTTTTCGGACAAGCCTTCTTTCCAGTACGACTGGGCTAAAACGACATCGTTCATGATCAGGAAGTTGCAGTAGCTTAACGCCGGTTGCATCTTCATCGGTCCACGAGGCATGGGCGTTCCGTCATCCAGCTCGTCCTTGTCGTCAAGATAACGATGCGACCAGGTGTCGTGTATCCAGTCGCCAGGATGCGAGGTGACGTAAAACGGCACCGGAACGGGCATGCGAACGATCCTGAACGGAATACCCTGCGCATCGGTTGCGTTCTTGAGCACCTCGTAACACGCATCAAGACGCTCCTTGCTAATGCGCGCAGAATTGAGTTCTTCGGCCTCGGCCTCGCTCACCTCCGCAAGCAAAATGGTATGCGCGTCCACAAAGCGGCACATCTCGTCGATGTGGCCATTGGCCGAGGAAGACCGAAAGACATTCTCCCCGTCGACCACATCAAGCACTCCCGACGTGGTCAGCTCGTCATCGTAAACCCCTTTATCCAGCCAAATGATCTTCTTCAGGTTGCACGTGGCCTTAAAGTCCCCTTCGACCTCCTCGAGAGTACGATCGGCGTTGCGCTTGGACCACTCAGTATCGCGCAGCGCGATCATGACGCCCTGCCCGTTGAACTCTTTGTCTCCTCCTTCACTGACCAGCGTCGAATTGACGATATGTTTGCATCCGAACTCGAGTGCCAAATGCGCAGCGTAATTCCCGCATTTGAAGGCAACTTCGCTGTTTTCATCATCTTGACCATACATATTGAAGCGGAAGTTCGCCAACTGAACGCGACCCTCGTCGTCCACCATAATGTCCGGACCGTAGTCCCGACACCAGCTGCTGCCGTCTGGGTACATGGTGAAGCGGATCCTCCCAACATCCACTCCCTCGCTAACCAACACTTCTTTGCAGTGGTCAAGCAAATCTTGAGAAACGCAGTTCACAACCACCTGCGTGGCGTTCACAAGGTTTTTGACGATATGGGCGAATACGAGCTCGTAATTCTGCCCTTTCATGACGTAGGGGAATTGAGGCCAGCTCAAAAGACACGCTTCTTGATGCTCGAATTCCCCGGGAATGCGAAACGTGCTTCGATCCGTCATATCCGATCCTTTCTCTTCGTCAGCAGTGCGACCAAATAGGCCACGCTCGCCGTACACGAAGGCGCGCCCCGATCTAACCTTCTCTCGAAGCGCGCCGACGGCAAACGCCTCTCCGCGCATCGTCGATCGCCGCGGTTGCGCGTCCAGCAAAATACGACCACCACGACCGCTAAGAAGACGATTTACCCAAGCACCGCCCTAAGCACCGCTTTGATGGTATGTTGTCGGTTTTCGGCTTCGCGGAATATAACGGACGCTTGGCTCTCGAACACCTCGTCGGTCACTTCGAAACCTTTGCGAAGGAATTCGGCGAGCTCGGGGTCCTCGGAAGCCACGATGTTTGCGAGTTCCTTGCCTGCCTCATGATCGCAATTGTGCGTTGCCGGCAGCATGTGGAGAACGACGATGTCGGGATTGCCAGTCCGCTCCAAAAGTTCTCGATTCACTTGATACGGTCGGAAACGCACGATACCCGGCAGCCAAGTAGGCGCGGGATCTGTGAAGAATCCCCAGTTTTCGGTTGCAAACACGTCAACGCCTTTCACGGCATCCAAGTCATCGGTCTCGACAAAAGAGCACTCAGGATGGTGCCGCGCATAGAGCTCGTCTACGATCTCGCGCTTAGCAGCAGGCATGCGAGCCTCCCAATGGTTGGGCAAAGCCCCTTCGGGGACATATTGGCGATACATCTCTCGCTGAGCAGAACTCAACCTAGACAACGCCTCCTCGAATTCCATAAAAGAAGTGACGTACACGAAATTCATTCCCAGCATGGCGCACATCACCGCATACGAGAACGAGTTGACCTCGCCACCACGCCCAATGAAGCAAAGCGTTCTTCCGGCAAGCCCATCGCGCCCCCAAAGCTCTTGCAAAGTCATTGCATCGGCAAGCATTTGAGTGGGATGCTGATGGTCGGTGTACCCGTTGATGAAGGGGACGGAGCAGCTCTCAGCCATTTCAAGCGCGTGTGCATGCGATGGGCCCCGATAAGCCACGGCAGCGTACATGCTCGAAAACACACGCATGGAATCTTTTACTGTCTCCTTCTTCCCAAAATGCGAGTTGGAAAGATACGTGGTGCCCATGCCCAGATCGCAACCTGACGTTTCGAAGGCGCAACGCGTGCGCGTAGAGCCCATCTCGAAAAGCATCAGCAGGTTCTTTCCGTTATACCGACGCTGATCGACACCCTCGTAGCGCTCAAGCTTCACATCGTGTGCCAAGTCAAGTAGATAGACGATTTCCTCAGGTGTGAAATCTTCAAGAGCAAGAAAGTCACGTCCCTGCAGCGATGTCATCACAATACCCTCCTTCTCACCTACTTGATCTAATAACATACATCTATGTATGTATGTTTGACTATAGGATACATCGATGTATGTAAAAGTCAATAGGAGAAATGCGTATAAGCAGGTTTCCGCCCGATGCAAGATGAAACTCTCCTGATTGTCGATTTGGCGAAACGCCCGTCGCTGTCCAGGACGAACGAAAATGCCATATCAGCACTGCAAGAGCGGAAAAGAATCAGGCATTTGCCCGGAAACGATGCTTTTGTTACTGTGAGTGCACATCTCGAACAAAGACACGACGGCAGAACAAACGGAGTGCAAGGACTCATCATGGGAAGAAAATCAACGGACGTGCGCGAGAAGATCATCCAGTCAGCTTACGCGATCATCCAAGAAAAAGGCTATTCGAAAACCACGCTGGAAAACATCGTGCAACGCGCAGGACTGACCAGGGGGGCTTTTTACTACTATTTTTCCGACAAAGATGAAATACTGCGCGAACTCGAGCAACGCTATGAAGCAACGTATCGAAACCCCTATGGGGAGATCACAGAATGCAAGACAGCATACGAGACAATAAAAACCCTCTTCGTGCACAACATCCTCTCCAAAAAAGAGCCCAACCCTTATGCGGTGATGTTTCGATACCGCGTCGAAAGCGGAACGCAACTCGAAGGGATGCGCCAAAAGCAATGCAACCTTGATTACGACTTCATCGAGATCATTGCAAGGATCATTCAGGCAGGCATCGACTCTGGCGAGTTCGATCGAGGCCTTGATGCTCGCGATTGCGCCTGCTCCGTCTACATGGTCCTCCTTGGCTACGATACGTTTTTGCTCACGCACGGCAAAGCTCCCTATGCGCCGAAAAGGCTGGGAGAATGGGCAGAGAAAATGGCGGATTTCGCGCTTTCTCCGCTAAGAGAAACACCATAGCGTCGAAAAAAAAAAAAACCGGTGCCTCGACGTTTCGGTCGTACCACCCCGCATCACCGACTTCGCTCTGTCGTCTGCGCAGATCGAACGAGAATCCGTTCGTTGCTGTAAGCGTATTTCCATCCAAGCGCAAAATCCCGATCGGAAGAGCGCAAACCTCGAAGCAGCGTGATCCGACAAACAAGCGCACTATGTGCCGGCATCCGGACCCCATGCATATGGCGGCAAACCAGCTAACGGCCATCTGGACGACGTGCGTCTCGGAGCACGAGGCCAAGCCGGGTTTTACCGAGAGGCTTCGATGCCCATGATGCCACTCCCCACCCCCTCCTCGGTTTCCGAAAGTATTATGTATTTCATATGATTTTGGGGGTGCGGACGTTTTTCCGGACGGCCTAGGCGGCCAGCCCCAGCCGCCTCCTGCGGCCGGCTATCGTATCGTACACCTTGCGCCCTCCCTCGTCGAACGCCTTCAGCCTCCCCTCCCGGTAC
>NZ_PPEL01000024.1 GCF_002899695.1 Rubneribacter badeniensis | reverse complement strand
CGCCCGCCCCTACCGGCGGTGCGGCTACCAGCACGAACGCGCACGAGAGAAAGCTCGCGACGAACATCGCCGCGCTGCCCGCGACGGTTTTGCCGCCGCCCGCGATGGCGATCCGCCGCCGACCGAAGCGTCGTCCCGCCACGGCCGCGAGGCCGTCCCCGAAGCTCATGCAGAACACGCCGAGCGCGCCCACGTATGGTTCGCCGACGCCGAACGCGCAGAACGCGAGCACGGCAAGGGAAGCCGCGTAGTACACGGTGCCCGGCGTGTCCTCGCCCTCTTCTCGCGCCATGAACGAAAGGCGCCGCGTGCGGTACGCGATGCCGTTCACGACGACGAACGCCGCCGGCAGCGCAGCGGCCCACAGCGCCGAGCCGACGAGCAGCGACGCGATGACCCACCAGCCTCCCAGCCCGATGTGGACGACCTTGCGCGCCGTCTCGGCCGATGCGCCCGCTCTCGAGAGCAGCCACGCCGCCGCGAGCACGACCAGCACGTACGCTCCCGACAGCGCAACCCCCACAGCATCTCCCACCAGGCTCACCGCCCCTCGGAAAGCGCGTTCGCTGCGGCCGCCACGAGCCGGCGCGCCGAGCGCTCCGGCACCGAGCAGCGCCTCGTCAGGCACGCGTAGCCCGAGGCGCGCACCTCGTCCATGATGGCCCGGTACAGCACGAGCGAAGAAAGCGTGGGAAGGCGGCTGTCCTCGTCCAGCTCGAACACGTCGCGCTCCATCGGACGGTACAGCTCCTCGGAGCGCCGCGCGACGACCTCCCACGCACGGCGAAACGAATCGTCGACGCGGTGCGCGCGAAGCCCGTCGAGCGTGCAACCCGCCTCTTTGAGCACCGATACGGGCAGGTACACGCGCCCGCGCTCGAGATCCTCGCCCACGTCGCGCAGAACGTTCGTGAGCTGCATGGCCACGCCGAGCGCCACGCCGCTCTCGCGCAGACGCCCGCCCGTCGGCGCGGACGCGCGCAGAAGCGGCAGCAGCATGAGCCCCACCGAACCCGCCACATAATAGGCGTACTCCTCCAGCTCCTCCATGGTGGCCGGCTGGCGGAACGCCAGATCGCGCCGTTGCCCCTCGATCATGTCGTAGAAAGGGCCCTCGTCGATGTCGAACGCCAGGAACACGGCCTCCATCACGCGCCACAAAGGCGTGTCGGCGACCTCGCCCGCGCAGAATCGGTCGAGCTCGCCGCGCAGAGCGTCGAGAGAAGCCTCGTCCGCTTCGCGGTCAGCGCAGTCGTCGGCAACGCGGCAAAACGCGTAGAGCGCGTACACGCCCTGCCGCTTCTGCTTCGGAAGCCCCGAGAACGCCCGGTGGAAGCTGCTCGAATTGCGCGCGATCACCGACTCGCACCAAGCGAAGTCCCCCTCCCGCTCGGCAAAGAGCGCGTCGACCACCGCGCTCATCGGCCGCCCTCCGCCCCGGCCGCGCGTCCGTCGTCGCGCAGAAGCTCCTCGACGGCGAGCTTCGCGCTCAGAAGCACGATGGGCACGCCCGCGCCAGGATGCACGCTGCTGCCGCAGAAGTACAGGTTGTCGCACGCGGACGCCTTGTTGTGAGGACGCCAGTAGTTGCTCTGGAACAGGGTGGGACGCAAGCCGAACGTCGCGCCGTTGCACGCGTTGAACCGCTCGGCGAAGTCGAGCGGGGTGAATGCGCGTTCGAACACGATATGGTCGCGCACGTCGCCGTAAGCCGTCTCGCGCTCCACGAGGTCGAGCACCAGATCGCGTCGAGCGGCAACCTCGGCAGGCCCCCAGGCGGGCCCGTTCGCCGACAACGGCGGCACCGGAACGAGCACGTAAAGCGTCTGGCAGCCCTCAGGCGCGAGCGATGCGTCGAGGGAGCAGGGCGCGTAGCAGTAAAACGAGGGGTCGTCGGGAAAGCGCTCGTCGTCGAAAAGGTCGGCCACATTGCGCTCGAAGTCGGGCGCGAAGCGGATAGAATGCACCGCATCGGTCTCGTAGCGCTTGTCGAGGCCCAGATAGAGCACGAAGCACGAGCACGAGTAGGACATCGAGTCGATCTTGGCGTCGGTGTACTTCCCGCGCGCCCGGGCATCGCCCACGAGGCGCTTCATCGCGTAGGGAAAATCGGCGTCGCACACCACGTAGTCGGCCCGGTCGAGCCTCCCGCCCGCCTCCACGCCGCGCGCGCCGCCGAACTCGATCGCGATGCGATCCACCGGAGTCGAAAGGTGCAGCTCGCCACCCTGTTCGAGGAACAGGCGCTCGAGGCCCTGAGCCATCGCGTACATGCCGCCCTTCATGAACCACACGCCGTACAGAAGCTCGATCATCGGGATGATCATGTACAGCGACGGCCCTTCGTAGGGGGAGATGCCGATGTAGAGCGTCTGAAACGCGAGCGCCTTGCGCAGCCGGTCGTCCTTCACGTATTTGGACACCGACGAGTACGCGTCCCCGAGCGTGTGCAGCCGAGCGCCCGCCACGAGGCTCTTCGGATTGTAGAAATCGAGCGGGCCGCGAAACGACCTCTCGAGGAAGTTGTCCTTCGCGATGAGGTAGCGTTTGTAGAGCAGCGCGAGGTAGGTAAAGTAGCCCTGCGCGTCGCGCTCGCTCACGGCCTCGACCGCCTCGGTGACGGACGAGAGGTCGTTCGACAGGCGCAGCCGCTCGTTCGGACCGAACGAGACGTCCATGAGCGGCTCGACCTTCTCCATGGGAATGTAATCGTCGGCGTCGCGCCCGCACGCTTCGAACGCCTCGCGGTACAACGCGGGCATCATCACGATGGTGGGACCGACGTCGAAGGTGAACCCGTCCCCGCGGATACGGCTCATCTTCCCGCCAACCTGCGGCTCCTTTTCGTAGAGGGCGACCTCGTAGCCGGCGTGCTGCAACCGTACGGCCGCCGCGAGGCCGCCGATGCCGGCCCCGATGACGATTACCCGTTTCATGCGACTCCTTCGATGCGTGCGCGATACGCGTTTCCGTCATTGTAGGAGCGGAAGCCGCGCCATCCCGACCGGGGGGCGCATCATAAGACGAGCCGTAGCGCCCGCGTTGCGAACGCGTCAGAATCGCAAAGAGGGCGCATCGCTTCGCGCCCGCCCGCCAAGCACCCGAAGGCCGAGCGCGCGACGCGGCAAGAAAGCCGAAGAAGGGGCGAAATCGAGAGGGGAAGCCGCCTCCGGCCGGTCAAGGCGAGGGCGTCAATCGAGGCAGGTGCTTGCGGAAGCGCCGGGGAAAGCGAGGTCGGCGAGGGTCGCACCGTCCACATAGCGCTCGATCGCCTCGCCCAAGCCCTCCCAAAACCGGACGGTGGCGCACGAGCTCTCCCGCGGGCACATCGCGCCCTCCTCGAGGGCACGACACGCCACCGGCGCAGTCGTGCCCTCCACAGCGCGCAAGACATCGCCAACCTTCACGGTCGAGGGGTCGTTCACAAGCGCGTAACCTCCCCCCTTCCCGCGCACGCTGCGCAAAAGCCCCGCCTGCACGAGCGGACGGGCGAGCTGTTCAAGGTACTTGAGGGAAATGCCTTCGTGCTCCGACACCTCGCGCAACGCCACCCTGCCCCTCGATTCGAGCTGAGCAATCCGCACCATGAGCCTCAGCGCATAGCGCCCTTTCGTCGACACGAGCATCGTCGCCATTCCTCTCTCGCGCACGTTTCCAACACTAGGTCGCAGGCGGGCGAGCGCCCCGACCCGCATGGCCCTCCGCGCCCGATCCGCATCGCACCGCGCAAGGCGAGATGCAGCGCGAACATCCATGCGCTCCGCAGCCGCCCGAGCCCCTCGACCGCCAAGGCCGTCCGAATCCCAGAGCCCAGCCCATCGAACCCCGCACCCTCGAAACCGAACGAGCGCTTCGGTCGAAGCAGCCGCATCGACGCTCACTCGCACGGCCTTGGCCGCACGAAGCCGGATGTCTCGGCAGCCTCGGCCCTCCGAAGGCGGCGGGGCCTGTGCAGGCGGGCGCTATCCTTCCCGGCGCCATGTGATCGAAGGAGGCAAGGGGTCCCGCCTCCACAGTCGCCGCCCCGTAAGACAACGCCCTTCCGAACGCGCCTCGGGAGGCCGCCCCTCCGCAGCCATCGCCGCCTCTGCCGCCGAAATCCGCACGCGACCGACCCCTGGGAATCCATTCCCCTTTAATTCTAGCAAAAACCTAGGATTACATTGGAACATCCTCACGCGAAATCCTTCGCGCATCCCTTCCGGCTCCGGGGAAGGGCGCACGAACGCGCCGGGCGGCAACCGGACCTCGCACGCCCCTTCTCCGGCGCACCGGAGCGGCGAGCAGCTCAGACCCTCGCGATTCGCGCCCGACCAGCAGCCCGCCCGACAGCGCCCGGCGTCACCGGCAGCCCGCCCGACAGCGGCCGACGTCACCGGCTGCCCGCCCCGTCTTCCGAGACCTCCGCGCCGTGTCCGACGGATCCCGCCGACCCCTGTCCGTAAACGCGATCCAGCAGCTCGCCCTTAGTGTGGATTCCGAGTTTCGCGTACGCATGCTTCATATGGGTTTTCGCCGTCTCCCTCGATATGAACAGCTCGTCGGCCGCCTGCGGCACCGTCCTGCCCTGCGCCACAAGCGCCACGACCTCCTCCTCCCTTCGCCTCAAACCGAACGCGCGGGCGAGCAGCGCGCAGCGCGCCACCTGCGAGTTGAGCGCGTCTTGCGAGCAGGTGCCGACCGGCTCCTCGCGCGACAGCCTCCAACTTCGGATGAAGTTGTATTCGTTCAGGAAGGTCATAGAAGACACCACGATCAACAGCATCGAGATCGAATAGAGCGCCTCCACCTTCATCCAGTCGAACAGCCCCTCCCCCACCGCGAAGACAAGCCACGCCCCGACAAGCTGGCTGGGCAAAAGCGCGCAGCGGAGGAAGCCGTACGCCCATGCGGAAGGCACCCCGTGACAGCGGCAGTTCTCGTTGAGAACCATGACGGAAAGGAGGAGAAACCCGAGCACGCCCGCGTTCACGAACGCGCACGACACGATCTGCGCCTGCTGCGAGAGCAAAGGGCCAAGGAGCAGCCCTCCGGCCATGAGCGGGAGCGACACTTGGTAGAGCATCCTCACATCGAAGCGATCGGCCAGCGCGAAGCACCCGACCAGAAACACAAGCGACACGCACGCGCACCCCAACGCCAGCGACAGCGAAGAGGTGCGCTCGTCCGCGAACGGGAAGGTCGCGAAGCACCCGGCGAACTCGGCCGCCGCCATCATGATCATGGGCCTGACGGGAACGACGAGCTTCTCGCGGGCAAGGGGAGGCGTCTCGCGAACGGAAGCCCCGAGGGGAGACTTCCGCCCGAACGCCCGTCGAGCGATCAACGCGACGCCCATCAGAACGGGCAAGACGCTTGCGGCGAGAGCGAACGGCCCAACCGGAAGCGACGACAACGCCGCCGAAAGGCCCGCCACCCCGAGAAGGGTGAGGGAGAGCGCTTTGCCGACGCTGCGTATCCCCAAACCCGAGAGGCACTCCATCGCAACTATGAAGAGCACCGACATGCTCGCCCCGATGCACGCGCACGCCAACAAGCGAACAACCTCCCGCACAAGCGGATCGAGCGTCAGCAGCATCAGGCCCGTCTTTGCGGCAGTCCCCGCCGTCGCAAGCGATGCCCCGCACGCCACCACCCCCACGCGATGGGCGTACGCCCCCCCCCGAACCGCGAGCGCAGCGCCATGCCTATCGCCACCGCGAAGGAAACGCCCACCATCGCAGCGCACTCTCGGAAATCGAACTCGAGGGCCGTCGTATAACGCAGGCAGAAGAACCACGTCCAGAACAACGTCTGCACGAAAGCCGCCCCGCCGATCATCTTAGCGCGATCCTGCATGCCCCTCCCTTCGGAGAAGAAGGGTACCATCGTCGACCCATGTGGCAAAGGGGTAAAAAACTC
The DNA here is from genome assembly GCF_002899695.1 of Rubneribacter badeniensis. GTDB lineage: Bacteria > Actinomycetota > Coriobacteriia > Coriobacteriales > Eggerthellaceae > Rubneribacter > Rubneribacter badeniensis. The sequence continues at coordinate 26,993 of NZ_PPEL01000024.1, read as the reverse complement.
CCCCTCCGTTCGCGCGAATCACCCTCGGTTGCCACTTTCCCCAAGGATGCCGCCGCCCTATGCTCAAACGGGCCTTCGACGAATCGGAGCGCCCGTCGAACGAAGGAGAAAGGGAACCACCATGGCAAAAAAGCCGCTTTCACGACGACAATTCCTAGCGGGCGCGGCCTGCGCGGGCGCCCTCGGAGCCCTGGGGACGACCTCCCTTGCAGGATGCGCGCCGCAGCAATCCAAGAAAGGCGCCGAGGATCAAGCGTCGGAACAAACCTACGACGTGATGACGGCGAAACCGAGCTTCCTGGAAAAGCCGCCGGTGCCGCAGAGCGTCAAGGAGGAGTACGATTGCGACGTGCTGGTCATCGGAACGGGCACGGCTGGAAACCCGGCCGTTCGAGCGGCGGCGGAGGCGGGCGCGAAGGTCATCGGCATCGACAAGGGGACAGACGTGGGCTTCGTTCCCTCCACCCAGGATTTCGGCGTGGTCGGTTCAGCGCTCCAAAAGCAGCTCGGCATCGAATGGGCGCCGAAGAACGAGGTGGTCATGCAGCTCATGAAGGACATGTGCTACCGACCGAACCCGCGACTGCTCAACATGTGGTACGAACGCTCTGGCGAGGCGTTCGACTGGGCCGTCGAAGGCGCCGATTTCCAACTGCTCGAATCCTCCATCGCAGAACCAACGCAGGAGAACTTCATCCGCCCGAAAATGTTTCCCGCCCTCGACGGATACGACCACCGCAGCGAATACTATCCTTATTTCCATGGCACGCTCATGACCCTTCCGAGCGCGCAATGGCTTCTTGAGAACTGCGTCCGCAAAGCGCAGGAGGCGGGCGCCGAGTTCAAATACGAACTGTTCGGCGAGCAGCTCATAACCGACGACGCCGGAGCGGTCGTGGGCGCCTACGCCCGCGACAAGAACGGCGACTACTACAGGTTCAACTGCAAGTCGGTCATTCTGTGCTGCGGGGATTTCGGAGGCAGCGAGGAGATGATGCGGCATTTCGTGCCCCACGCAGCGCAGTTCAACTGCTCTTACACACGCATAGACTGCGAAGGGAACCAGGCCAACACCGGCGACGGGCACCGCATGGCAATGTGGGCGGGAGCGGCCATGGAGCTTGGCCCCTACGCCCCGATGACCCATCATATGGGCGGACCGCTCGGTGTCGATGCGTTCTTGCAGCTCAACCTCGAAGGCGACCGCTTCATGAACGAAGACATACCCGGCCAGAACATCGCCGACCAGCTCTCCCGCCAACCCGGGGGCGTGTCCTGGCAGATCATCGACGACAACTGGCGCGACCAGCTGGAGGTTCAGGGCACCGGCCACGGCTACGTGAACCACTACCTCACCGACGAGGAGGCTGCGCAGATGCCCTGGGTCATGGAGTCGGTGTTCCTCGGCTACGTCACCGACGACGTGTTCCTCAACGGTGACAGCGAGTTCCGCAAAACGGGGGTCACCTGCCAAGCCGACACCATCGAGGAGCTGGCTGAGAAGATGGAGCTTCCCGTCGACAAGGTCAAGGCGTCCGTGGAGCGGTACAACGAATTGTGCGACAAAGGGGTCGACGAGGATTTCGGCAAGGATGCGCGCCGCATGTTCCCCGTGGTGAAGCCGCCGTTTTACGGCGTGAAGTTCGACCAGGCGGGCATGCTCGTATGCTGCGGCGGCATCAAGTGCGATCTTGACATGCACGCGCTCAACGAGAACGACGAGGTCGTCCCCGGCCTGTATGTAGCGGGGAACACCGGCGGCGGGCGATTCCTGGTCGAATACCCGGTAACCGTCGCCGGCATCAGCCTGGGATCGGCTCTCACGTTTGGCAAGCTTGCCGGCGAGAACGCCGCAAAGGGCGTCTAGCCCCGCTTTCCGAGCACCCCTCCTTCTCGGCCGGGCGCCCTGCCAGGGTGCCCGGCCGCACGCTCCGCCCTCACACCACCTGATGCCGCCGGAAAGCGAGGGCGGCGATAGGCACGCATGCGACCAGGACGAGTGCGTACAGGCATGCAAGCGCGCCTATCAGGTCTACGACGAACGGCCCCACCTGGTACGAAACGAGCATCGCGAAAAGCGTCTGGACGTTGAGCGCGTTGACGGGGAACAGGCACAGCGCGTGCAGGAGCGCTCCATTGCCACCCGCAGGGATCAACCCCGTCAAAAAGACGAGCGCCGCGCAGGCGGCGAAGACGGCCACTTGGGAGCGCAGCTTCGACGAGAGCAGAAGCGTGAGACCAGCGAAGCCGAGCGCCATGAGAAAGCCCAGACCCAAGGTCAGAAACGTCGCCTCTGCCATCGTGAGGCCGTAGGGCATGTCAAGCGACATCACCTGAACCGGCAGGCCTGCGCCCTCGGCCCCGAAGAACGCGAGCGCAACGCCCACGATGACGAGCACCGCTAACGCATAGTAGACGGTCGCGAACAGAAGCGATGCGACGACCTTCGCCGCCACGAGCTTCGAGCGACCGTAACGCGACGAGAGCAGCACGGCGTCGGTGCGATCCTGGTACTCGCCCGAGAAGACGGGCGTCAGCACCACGCAGATGGCGACGAGGGGAAACACGAGGAAGCCCGCGCAATCGAGCACGTCGATCCAACCACCGGCGTAACCGTACGACAAAGGCTCGGACACCGCGTCCTCCTTCGCCGTCCAGTACGCGCGCTCGGCGTCGGAATACTCCCACGCTCCCCCCATGCCGTCGTCGAGCGCGCGCTGCAGCTCGTCGGCGACGGCTTCGTAGAATCCCTCGGCCGTCGCATCGTCCACCTGCGCCGCCGTTTGGCACGGCTCCTGCCCGGGTGCCTTCCACGGCGAAAGCAGGTAGGCGTAGTACGGATCGTAGATGGTCTCGATCTCCTCCGTATCGTACGCCTCGACCATGAGCTCGTACGCCGCTGAATCGCTCAAGCCCTCCACTTCGGCGGGGTCGACCTTCGAGAACGAAAGCTGCCGGTAGGCGGCAATCTCGTCCCGCACGCGCTCGACCGTCAGCACGCCTTCGTGCGCGTCGTCCTGCGCTTTGCGCTCGGCGATGGCCGCAGTGCCGCCCAGAACCTCCCCGAGACTCGATTCCGTTTTTGTCTGCACGACGTTGAGCGCCATGATGCCGCAGAGCAGCATCAGGATGCCCGCGCTCACCACTTGGGACGTGCGCCGCGCAAGCAGCTTCTTGAACTCGAACTTCATCAGATCAAACATGGTGCATTCCCTCTCCCGCCAGTTGAATGGAAATCAGAGTGAAGCGTCGAGGTACCCGGGATCGCCCCGTTTCGCGCCCGAGCGCGCTTCGCGCGCGCCGAACAAGCCGGCGGCTTGCCCTGCGCCGCGCTACGCGCCCGAGCGCGCGCTTTGCGCAACTTCGCCACGACGAAGCAAGAAAGGAGCGAGACCGAATGCAACGACCCTTCACAGCGCCAGCATGCTCCGCTGTCCGTCAGGGCAGCACGGCCCCTTGCTCCTCGTTGCGAAACACGTACAGGTACAAATCCTCGAGCGTGGGCTCGAGCGGGTGCGCGCCGGGCGCCGGGCGCTCGTCGGCCACCACGCGAACGACCGCGTGGCCGTCGGCGGCGTAGTGGACGTTGCTCACGCAGCTCGCGGCCGCAAGCTGGTCGGCCTGCCGCGCGTCCACGTGGCACTCCCACACCTTCCCCGCCACGGTGGCCACCACCTCGGTCGGCGCGCCGCGCATGACGAACGCGCCCGCGCGCATGACCAGTATCTCGTCGGCGATGTACTCCACGTCCGACACGATGTGCGTGGACAGGATGACGATCTTGTCCTGCGCGAAGCTGGCGATGAGGTTGCGGAACCGCACGCGCTCCTTCGGGTCGAGGCCGGCCGTGGGCTCGTCGAGCACGAGGACGGCCGGGTCGTTCAGCACCGCCTGCGCGATGCCGAGGCGCTGCTTCATGCCGCCGGAGAACGTGCGGATCTTGCGGCCCGCCACGTCGGCGAGGCCCACCGTCTCCAGCAGCTCGAGCGAGCGGCGGCGCGCCGCGCGGCGATCGATGCCCTTGAGCGCGGCCAGGTAGCACATGAAGTCGAGCGCCGTGAAGTCGGGGTAGTAGCCGAAGTCCTGCGGCAGGTAGCCCAACCGCGCGCGGTACCCGTCGCCGAGCGCGCGCACGTCCCGGCCGTCGAAGCGGATCTCGCCGGAGGTGGGGCGCAGCACGTCGCACACCATGCGCATGAGGGTGGTCTTGCCCGCGCCGTTCGCGCCCAGAAGGCCGTACACGCCGGGCTCGAGGGTCGCCGACACGCGGTCGACCGCGATCTTCGACCCGAACTGCTTGCTCAGCCGGTCAATGGTCAGTTCCATGAGGGTTTGCTCCTTCATCATCGTTGGTTCGCGGCGGCCGCGAGCATGTCCAAGCCGCCCGCTATGCCCCCAAGCCAGGCGCGCGCCTCGCGGAAGGCCCACACAAGCGAGCCTGCCGCAACAAGCGCCCAGGCCCAGGCCGACCCCTGGGCGTAGGCGAGCGGCACGAGCGTGAACAGCGTGTAGGCGCCGGCCGCCACGAGCAGCGTCCAGGCGCAGGCGAGCGGCAGCGCCTGCGACGGCGCGCAGCGGCGCACCAGCAGGAGCGCGCCCGCGCACGAGAGGAAGTAGGGGGCGCATGCGTGCACGAGCGAGGCGAAGAGGTCGGTACCCAGCATGACCGGCGCGGCGAGCGCGATGGCCGTGACCGTCATCACGTCGGCGCAGCCCAGCACGACGAGCCGCGCGAGCGCGACCGCCCGGCAGTCGAAGCGGCAGGCGTACTCGAGCTCGGCCACGCGGTGGATGCCGCTCGACAGCAGGTCGGGCAGGCCCACGAGCACCGTCGCCGCCGCCAGCACGCCCGACGCGAGCGGGAAGCCGCTCGGCGCATCGCCCGCGAGCAGGCACGCCGCCGCCATCGCCGCCACGAGCGCGAGCTGCGCCGCCCACACGCGCGGATGGATGAAGCGCGCCTGCACGGCCACGAACGAGGCGAACGTCGCGCCGTGACCGCACACGCCCGCATCGACCGCATCCCTGCTCGCGTCCGCCGGGCGCTCCGTCGCCGCCGCGCGCACGGCCTTGAGGGTTGCCGCCTTCGCGGCCGCGTCCGGCGCGCCGCGCTCGGCGCGGTAGTGCGCCCGCAGCAGCCGCCCGACGTCTCTCTTGCTCGTTGGACTCATGCCCCGCTCCTTCCTTCCAATCCGCGCCGGAGCTCCGCCAGCGCCCGGTTCAACCGCCGGTTCACCGCGAAGCGCGACACGCCTAGGACCTGCGCGATCTCGCCCACCTTGAAGCCCTGGTCGAAGCGCAGCTCCACCACCTCGCGCAGCTCGGGATCGAGCGCCTCCACCAGCCCGCCCACCTCGCCGCCCGCGCACGCGGCCGCCGGGTCGGCGCCGGGCGAGCGGTCGGGCACGTCCACATCAAGCGGCACGGCGGGCGGGCGTTTGGCGCGCGACGCGTCGATGCAGAGGTTGCGCGCGATGGTGAGCAGGTACGCGAGCGGCTTGCCCTCGACCGGCGAGCGCCCGCTGCGCACGAAGCGCAGAAACGCCTCCTGCGCCACGTCCGGCGCCTCGTCGTACGACGGCGCGTGCCGCCGGCAGTACGCCAGCACATCGTCGTAATGCTCCTCGACCAGACGATCGAACGCCTCGCCGTCCCGCAGCCTGCTCCTCACGTCCCGCTTCACCTCCTCTGCCCTCTATAACGAATCCTAGACGCGATCCGTGCGGCCGCACCGGAAAAACCTTTGGAAATTTCCTTGACCCTCACGCCACGCGAGGCCGTAGCATGGGCGCACGCGCTCGATGACGAATGCGCGCACCCGCGAGAAAGGAAACCCATGGACGTGCGACCCGTGCGCTCGGACCAAACGTACCGCGCCATGATCGCCGCGCCGCCCGAGAAGCGCGCCGACCTGTACCGCCACGAGCTCATGGCCCCCTTCAAGGAGAAGTGGGACTGCTACCGCGTGCCGCTCGAAGCCGCGCAGCCCGGCGGCTACGACGTGGTCATGGCCAGCGAGATGCTCGGCATCCTGCCGCCCATGCGCGTGGACGGCAGTTGGGCCGAAGCCGTGAGCCTCATCGGCGACGACGCCTTCTGGGACGCATGCCAACGCGCCGTCGAGCGCTCTCTCGCACGCTTCGGCGAGCGCGGCATCGAACTTCCGCGGAAGGACTACCGCTTCACCGTGCTGTTGGCGAACCCGGACAACCCCGTGGTACGGGCGAGCGAAGGCTACGGCGGCGACGGGGGCATCCCCGGCAGCATCTTCGCCTGGCTCGTGCCGGGCGGGCGCACGATGCGCCGCCTGCCCGCAGCGCTCGCGCACGAGGCGAACCACAACGTGCGCTTCCAGTTCGTGAAGTGGCGAAACGACATCACGCTCGGCGAGATGCTGGTGAGCGAGGGGCTGGCCGAGAACTTCGCCGTGGAGCTGTTCGGCGAGGAGCTGGCGGGACCGTGGGTCGCGCGCACCACGCCCGACCTGCTCGAGCAGGTGAAGCCGCTCGTGCACACAGGTTTGGGGGGCGCAAGGCCTGGCCGAGCTTTCCGCCTACCTCTACGGCGACGAGACGGCCGCGCTCATGGGCTACCCCACGCGCGGCGTGCCTTACTGCGCCGGTTACGCGTGCGGGTACCACCTGGTCAGGCGCTTCCTCGACGAGACGGGCACCGATATCGCCGACGCCACCCTCCTCCCCGCCGCCGACATCCTCGACACCGTGCAAAGCTTTTGGGAGTGAACGCGTTCTGCCGCAAAGTCCTCGAGTTTTGCACCCTTGCGTAACTGGAACGGCCCTGAAACTGCAATGTACGCGAGTTATGCACCCTTTCCGCGCATCCAGTCAGGAATCGCGCGAATCGCGACCTGGGCTTTTACGGTCAACGACGCTTTTCTCAAAGCAAAATCCCCCCGCTAAGGCTCGCGCAAGGGTGCATAACTCGACGACATTGCATTTTCAGGCCGATTTCTCATGCACGGGCTCAACGCGCAGGCCGCGCGTGAGGAACGGCGGAAAGTCGCCGTAGGCCCCCGGCGGCAGCGGACGGGGATCGGCCGCCTCGTAGTTCGGCGCGGGAGCGGCCGCGACGCCCGCGAACCGCACCGGCACGCCGGGCGAGGTGTAGAAGCTTTGGCCTTTCTGGATATGGAAGTGCAGGTGCGGCTCGGAGCTGTTGCCAGAGCTGCCGCAGAGCCCAACGCGCTGCCCGCGCCTCACTTCCTGGCCGGCCTCGACCAGCACGCCGCCCGGCATCAGATGGCACAGGCACGAGAACTCGCCGTGTGCATGCTCGACGAGCACGAAGTTGCCGCGGATGTCGTCCCCGCCGCAGCACACCGCGCCGTCGAGCGCGATCGGCGCGTCGGGGCACGACGCGCCCGCTTCGACCACCACGCCGTCGGCAGGCGCGAGAACGGGCAGACCGTAGCAATAGTACGAGGCGGGGTCGGCCGGATCGGCGTCGGGGCGGCAGCTGCGCCCTTCGTCATCGAGTATCACAAAGTCGTAGGCATAGCGTTGGGTGAGCACGTCCCACGAATGCGACGTCTCCTCCTCCACCCCGCCGTTGAGCACGGTCCACGCCCCTTCGAACGGCAGCGCGTACTCGACCCGCGAGGCCCCGGTCAGCTTGTCGGGCTCCTTGCCGTCGTAGCGGACGGCCATGACCATGAGCCCGCCTATCTGCTTAGCGATCTGCCGATACAGCGCGAGCTTCCCCATGCCGCCCTCCGCCTACTGCGGACGGTAGACGGCGCAGTTGTTCGGAGTCTCGTACATCTCCACCTGGGACACGGGAAGGCCCTGCTCCACCAGGCGGTCGCAGAAATAGCGTGCCAGGTTCTCCGCCGTGGTGCGGAAGGGCAGCACGGTCAAACTGAACCCCTCGGCCTCGAGCGCCGCCAGCGTCGCCGGGGCGAGCGAGCCCTCCTCCACGAGGAAGGTGTGGTCGAGCGCCTCGGCCAGCTCGCGCACCGCGCGCTTGAACACGCCGAAGTCGAGCACCATGCCCTTCATCGTGCCCTCGGTTTGCAGGTCGTCCACCGCAAGGCGCACCACCGCGCGCCAACGGTGGCCGTGCAGGTTCTCGCACTTGCCGTAGTAGTCGGTCAGGAAATGGGCCGAATCGAAGCTGGCCTCAGTCTTCAGTCCGTACATGATGCGCTCCTTCGCCTCGCCGTGACGTTCGCCGCCATGATAGCACGGGAACCGACGCACAACCGCCTTGGGATCGGCGCGCCAAGCAACCCGCGCAACCGGGTGTCTCAAGGAGAACGCCGGCTCGCGTGGTTGCCGGCCCGCTCCTCGCCAGCCTTTCCTCGGGTTTGGGGCCTCTTGGATGCACCGTTTTGGCCGCTGTGAAGGATTTTCGAGGGGTCGAATGCGTCCTCGCCCTCCGAACGATACGATCCTCGCGCATTTCCCCTGATCGCCGTCAGCAAGTTTTCGCCAAGCCGCGGAAAAGAGCTTCAGAGCGGCCAAAACTGTGCAATTGAAGGCTCGGAAACGGAAGGCTCCGACACAGCCATGTTCGACAACTGGCTCCAACGTGATCGGAGACCGGGAAAACCGAGCCCCCTCGACAAGCGCAAGGCCGACCCCCGAGGACTCGTCCCCGATCAAGGGGCCGACCTCCACCCGCCCCCCCAAGGGCGCAAGGCCGGCTTCCGAGGGTCCGCGTCGGATGGGGTCGTTGAGCCCCGTCTCCGGAAGACGGCCTCGCGGCATGCCAATCCCGACCCATCGGCGGACAAGCACCCTCTCTCTCCGCCAGACAGCGGAAAGAGAGGGGAGGGTTCCTGCCCGAGCCCCTCCGTCACTTCAACGGGTCAGCACCTTCGCGCCCGCACCATGACCGCCCGATGCGGCCGCAGCTTGGCAGCGAGCGCGTCCGCGCCGTCGGCGCACGCCACGTCGCCTGCCCCCACGAGCTGCTCGAGCTCGCTGCGCGAAAGGCCCAGCTTGGCACGCAGCACCGCGGCGAGCCGGATGCCCGAGAGCCCTTCGGCATGGATCTCCACCCGGCAGTCCTCGTCGCCGGGCAGCTCGCCCTCGACGGCGAAGTCCACCGGACCCCGCCGCGCGCCGTTGCCTTTCAGCAGGCCCGCGTCGAGGGCGCACTCGAGGGCCAAGCCCGGGTCGTTGCCCATGAAGCGCTCGAGCAGCTCGCGGCCGACGCCGCCCGGCCGCCCGCGGCTGACCACCGCGCAATTCCACACGCTGCCGCACGAGACGCACCGGTAGATGAGCCATACGTCCAGACGCTTCTTCTGGGCGTTCACGCGGAACCGACCCGTCGATTCGAACCTTGCCTCAGCACCGCAGGCGCCGCACGGACGCAAAGCGGCCGGCGCGGAGGTCGCCCCCACGCGCCACTGTATCGTTTTCATAATGTTCGCTGCCTTCCTTTGCGTTCTGAATAGGTGCAATAAGGAAGGCGAGCGCAGGCGGCACCACGCCGTTGTTCAGCTTTTTCATAAAGGAAACCTCTTCGTTTGATCGATCGTTCCGCCGGATGAGCCCATCACGAAGCGGCCGCGCGCGAACGCGGCGACGGATAGGCGGGATGAGTCGCGTGATCTACCGGTTGGGAGGAACGGTCATGGAAAGAGGCCTTTCAAGAGGATGACGGGCGCCACAGCCCGGGCGGCCATGGTACCAAAGAGGCCGTTGCCGCGTCAACACGACAGCCGACAACGCCAACCCGCTGCCGGCCGGGCCCTGCGGGCCGGCAAGAGGGCCGCCCTGCGTCAATCGCAGCGGAACAAGTTCGAGAGCCACTCGCATCTGCGATTTCGACCCTCGCTTATCGTCTGCGGCAGCGGTATACTGCTTCAGTTCCACCAACCCCGAGAAAGGAGCACCTCTGTGAAGACGCTCGCCAAGATCAGCGACTTCACGGGAAAGTACATGGCGATCATCGCGCTTGCCGTCGCGATCGTCGCCCTGGTCTTTCCCGGCCCCGTATCATCCGTCGTCAAAACAAGCTATGTGAACATCCTTTTGGGCATCGTGATGTTCGGCATGGGCATGACCCTCAAGCTGGCCGACTTCAAGGTGGTGTTCACGAAGCCGAAGGCCGTCATCGTGGGAATCTTGTCCCAATTCGTCATCATGCCAGTGCTGGCGTTTCTGCTCACGGCGGTGTTCCAGCTGCCCGCCGAGCTGGCCGTGGGCGTGATCCTCGTGGGGTCGTGTCCAGGCGGCACCAGTTCCAACGTCATGACCTACCTCGCGAAGGGCGACGTGGCGCTGTCGGTGGGCATGACCGCTTGCACCACCATCATGGCACCCGTCGTCACGCCGCTTTTGGTGCTGCTGTTCGCCGGGCAGACCGTGGACGTGGATGTTCTCGAAATGTTCCTGTCCATCGTGCAGGTGGTGCTCGTACCCATTGCGGCGGGCTTTCTCATCAACTACTTCTTCGAGAAGGTGGCCGCGGCATGCGCGAGCGTTTTGCCGCTCGTGTCGGTGGTGGGCATCTCCCTCATCATCATGGCCGTGGTCGCCGCCAACCAGGCGAAACTGCTTACCGTAGGGCCGCTCATCATCCTCGTGGTCATGCTCCACAACGTTTTGGGCTACGTGCTCGGGTATCTGGTCGGACGCGTCCTGCGCCTGACCAAGGAGCAGATGCGCACGCTGTCCATCGAGGTGGGCATGCAGAACTCCGGACTCGCCAGCTCGCTTGCCACCGTGCACTTCGCAAGCATGCCGCTGGCCGCGGTGCCTGGCGCCGTGTTCAGCGTGTGGCACAACATCTCGGGCGCAGTGTACGCGAACATCCTCGCGCGCTCGGCCGGCAAAGATGCCGGCGAAGCCGAGGGCGAAGGGGAAGCCGAGCAGGCTGCCGCGTAGCGTACGGCATCGAATTCGCGCGAGGGGCGCGGGCTTCGGCTCGCGCCCCTTTTCATGCTGCAGCGCCTCACATGCGGGCAACGAGCGCCGCCATGGCGGCTGCCAGCACGCCGACGGCCGCCAGCGGCAACGCGCCGTCCACGAACGAGGGCATCGGCGACAGGCGGAAGTACAGCACGTAGCACACGAGGCAACCGGCAAACAGCACCGCGACGGCCACGGCGAGCACCGCGGCGAGCCCTGGCCCCACCGCGCCGGCACCCGCAAGCGCGTTCACCACGGCCAGCTCGAGCGCAGCCCACAGCACGAACAGCAGAAGCTCGATGGTCACGGGCCGTTGGAAGAAGCGCGTCGTGACGTACGCCAGCGCGAAGTACGCGACGACCCCGCCCACCGCGAACGCCCAACCGGGAACGACACTGCCCGCCGATGCGCCCGTGAGCGCGCCCAATCCCATACCGATAAGCACGACGGCCGCTATCCCGAACAGCACCGCGCCCACGATGCACCCCACGCCCGCCGCGTACAGCGCGCCCGTCGCCTTCGGCAGGGCCGGGTTGAAGAACATCCACCACCAAGCCAGGTACAGCGCGGCGCACACCGCCAGGCACACGTGCCCGCCCGTCAGCGTCGCGGGCACGGTCGCGTTCATCTCGGGCATGTCGACGCTCCTTTCCAGCTCGCGCTGCATACGGTCGGAAACGAGCGTAGCGCCGCAAACCTCGTTTGCACAGGAGAGCCGACGAACGGTGAGGCATCCGTCATCGATGCGCCGCGCGAAGCAGTCACTCCCGGTCGATGCGCTCGATCTTGAAGACGACGGGGCGCGTGCCGTCGTTGCAGCAGGCGATCATCATGCGCTCGTCGTTCGTCCAGCCGCGCATGACGGAGCCGCCCTGAAGCGCCGTGTAAATGTAGCGGCTGATGCAGTCCCATGCCTCTGAGCATGGGAACTTCGGGGTGAGGTCGCACCCGAAATGCCAGAAGTCGTCGCGCTCGGTGTTGCGCTCGAACAGGAACTCCTGCCCCGGCTGGAAGCAGGGGCACGCGCCCGACCTTGGGTCGGCGAGGTAGCGCTCCTGCAAGTCGGGGAACACCTTCGTCTCGAGCACCGTGACCTTGCATGCATGTTCCATAGGGAACCGCCTTTCGCCTCGTTGTCCTCAGATCATCAGTATACCTTGCAGCCGATCGACGGCGGCGCGTCGCGGCAGATTACGGCCTTTTAAAAAGCGTGGACGACCTGGCCTGCCTCCTGCAATTTCGGAAATGGCTCCTGCTCCTGGTACGATTTTCGATGTACGAACTTACCGTTCTGTTTGCTCTCACCGTGCAGAAAACCCCAGCTCACGTTTCACGTTACCATCGCCCAATAGTACATCGGAAAATATTTGCCAGAAACTTGTAGGTTCATCGAAATCAACCTTCGACACCACCTATTGCAGAAGCGAATCTCCAAGATTGAAACGCAGACAGGACAGGGTTGCCCCTCTCGCAGCGCTTTGCCAAGGCCATGCGCCACCTCCGGAAAGCGTGCGCCCTGGATGAGCAGCGCCGACGTTGCGCTTCTATGCGTAACGCCTGTCGCCGCGACAATGCTCAGCGCATAACCCCCCTTCTGTTTCGGACGGCCTACGCCGACAGAAGTCCGGAATCCCCATGGACGAGAGACACCAGTTGCTGTCGCGATGCGACACCGCACTTCCCATATATATGTTTCAAGTGGGTCTTCACCGTGTTGTACGAGATACCCAGCAACCGGTGGATCGCCATCCCGTCGCGTCCCTGCAAGAGCAGCGCAAGCACGTCTCGCTCGCGAGGCGTCAAACCGTACGCAGCGGCCGCTTCGTCCACCGCGTTCCGTGCGAAACCGCCTCCGCACATCGTGAGAGCGTCCATAAAGGATCCCTTTCCGTCACCCGTCAAATCGGAAGAGCCTGACCGCCGAGACGGATCGGGCCAAGGTTGCAAAGGAAGCGCGAGGGAGGGAATGCTTCCTTACGAATTGTCAAGATTACTCCCAGGCGTCGAGGGCCGCGGCTTTCTCGCCTATGACCATTCCCAACGTCGTGCACGACCCGATGCCCACGCCCACCATGTAATGGTTGCCCACGATGGAACGAGTGACGATCTCGCCCGCCGCGAACAAGCGGCCGCCGCCAATCGGCTGCTCTTCGTACTGCCCGAGCACCTGGCAATCGCCGTTGATCATGAAGCCGGTGCACGGCGTGTACAGCAGGTGGGGGAAGCTTGCGTACGCGTAGAAGGGAGCTTGATCGAGCGCCACCGGTGCAGGCGTGCCGGCGCCGTTCCATTGCTTGCGTCCGAAGAGTGTGTCGCCGCCGTTCGCGATGTCCTCGTTATACTTGGCTAACGTGGCGGGAAGATCGGGCGCATTGATGGCCTCGGCCAGCTCCTCGATGGTGTCTGCCTTGATGAAGTACGACTCGTTCTCCGGGTAGATGCCGTTGTTGGGTCCGTTCTCCACCGCGCGGTCGTAGGCCGCCTGGTCGAACACCTGCCACGTCTGGAACTTCTCGTTGCCTTCCTGAGCCGACTTTTGAACCAGGGCGCGCGTGCGCGCGTTGGTCCAATACTGCCCGTCGTCGAAGAACCGATTGCCGGACAGGTCGGTCACGATGGCACCGAAGTGGCACATCTCCGTGTAAGCCTTGCCATCCTCAGAATCGCCCTCGCACGCGTAAATGCATTCGCGGCCCCACATGGCGCCGCCTAGGCTCATGAGCGACAGATGTCCGAGTCCCGTCAGCCCCTGGCCGGTGAACAGCGGTATCTTGCTGAAGCCCATCGCGCACTCCTCGACGAGTTCCACGTTGCGAAGGAACGATCCAGTGCACATGAGCACGGCCTTCTTCGCCTTGAACGCGATCTCCTTCGAGCCGCTCTGGGCTATGGCGCCCAGAACCGTTCCGGCGCCGTCGTACACGAGCTTGGTGAACTCGGTCTCGAAGCGGTAGTCCGCTCCGGCCTTCTTGCCGGAGTCGGTCAGCAGCTGCAGCATCTTCGCGTTGTCGACCACATGGCAGCGCAGCAGCGAGTGCCCTACCTGCACATACGGGTCAGGGAACTCCAATCCCAGCTCCTTGAGCAGCTGGTATCCGCGCGCGCTGTTCTCGGCGTACGTGCGGATGGCGTCCTCGCGGTTGGCCTGGATGATATTGCCGTCCGAGTTGCCGTTGGCGATCGCGTCCTCCAAGAACTTCTCGACCGAGTCCTCGATGCCGAGCGCTTTCTGCTCATCGGAGCCCACCACGCAGAAGTTGCCTTTGCAGATAGACGTCGCATTGAAGTTGTTCGACGTCTGCGAGTCGAGCACGATAACGCTTGCGCCCGCTTTCGCCGCAGCCAGAGCCGCTGAAGTGCCTGCACCGCCGGCTCCAAGCACCAGAACATCGCACTCCTCATCCCACTTCGCCGGCACGTTGCCGCCCGTCCCGCCCTCGCCGGCGGTAAGCGCAACGGACGCGCCCCCGTCAGCGCTTTTCGACGTGCACCCTGCCAAGCCGATACCCGCTGCCATGGCGGCCAAGCCTGCCGTGGTCAGAAAGCCCCTGCGCGACATATCCTTCTTCATACTCTCCTCCTTGTCCAGGCCGCCCTCGCGACCCTCGTCGATTCGGACAAGAAGAGCATACCGAGCCGCCTCCGGCTCCGGAACAGACGGAACAAGCTGGTCGTCATAACCAATCGTTATGGCCCTCGGCGCAGTTTAAAACACGGAGTGCTCCCAAGCGAACAGGTTCCCCCGATTCGCCTCGACCCACCTAAGCGCGAACGACCGGAACGCCTCCGCATCGTCGTCCAGCGTCTCCCCCTTGCGCTTCACTAGGTAGATGTCGTACGAACACGCGTCGCTTTCAAACGGCACTGCCACCACACGTTCCGCAGCCCTCATGAACGACGAGTAGTCGGTCGTGATGCTCACGGCCTGTCCAGCCGCTACCAACTGGCTGCCGGTGAAGCCCTCGATCAGCTCGATCAAGCGCTCGGGCTCGGCACCAGCCTCGGCAAGCCATCGCAAGTTGTTGCGGTACGGCACATAGTCCCGCGAGAGCAACGCCACGGAGCGACCGTCCAGGTCGGCGTGCGTCACGAACTCTCGCTGCGCCAGAGGATCGGCAGCGTTCACCTCGAGCACATGCCGATGCCGGCTGAACGGCCACGCGTCGTACCTCCCCCGGTCGATCGGCCCGGCCAGAAAGCCGATGTCGACGGCACCGGAAGCCAAGAGCTCCTCGACGCGCCGATCGCTGCTCTCCTCGATGGTCAGCTTGACGTCGGGATGCTCGCGTTCGAAGTCGTCGTTGAACTTAAGGCCCACGTACAATGTCACGCCCACGGTCGAAGCCACCGCCAGCTTGCGTTTCCCCGCCAACTCCACGGCATCCTTCTCGATAGCATCTAGAAGCACGTTCAGCTTGTCCACCTTCGCGTACAGCGCCTCCGCGTATGCTGTGGGAGTCACTCCTTTGGTCGTGCGCTCGAACAACGCGCAGCCGAACTCCGTCTCCAGTCGCGCGATGGTCTTTGAAAGACCAGGCTGCGTGATGTAAAGCTGCGCGGCCGCCTTCGTGATGCTGCCGGCCTCGTACACGGCCTTAAACGCCATCAGGCTCTTCGTGTCCATCAACGCCTCCCTGACCACGCCGTCGGTTCCCCTTGCGCGATTGTATCAGATCGCGGGCAGGCAAGCGGCCGAGCCGAACGGCACCCAGCTTTGGCGCGGCGCCGTCGCAGAAACGACATTTGGAAGCGCGCCTCGCCTGGCGTACAATCGACCCAGCAAAAAACGCATCGCGACGGAAAGGTTTCCAGCATGGTGGACACAGCAAGCAGCATCGAGCTCGGCTTCATCGGGTTCGGCAACATGGCCCAGGCGATGGCGCAGGGCCTCGTGAATTCGGGCGCGCTTCCGGGCGGGCGCATCCACGCGTGCGCCGGGCACTTCGACAAGCTGCAGGCCACGGCCGAGAAGCTCGGCGTGAACGCGCATCGCGAGGCGGCCGAGGTGGTGGAGGCCAGCGACTTCGTCGTCCTCGCAGTGAAGCCCTACCTCATCGAGCAGGTGGTGGAGCCGGTGCGCGACCTGCTTGCCGGCAAAGCCGTGATCTCGGTGGCCGCCGGGCGCGACTTCGCGTTCTACGAGAGCATCCTCGCCCCCGGCACGCACCACCTCAGCACCATCCCCAACACGCCCATCGCCGTGGGCGCGGGCGTCGTGGCCTGCGAGCAGCGCCACTCGCTCACCGACGAGCAGCTGGGCGCGTTCGTGAACCTGTTCGGCCAGATCGCCCTCATCGAGTGGGTGGACGGCAAGCTCTTGTCCACGGCCAGCTCCGTCGCCGGCTGCGGCCCTGCGTTCGCCGCGATATTCCTTGAAGCGCTCGGCGACGCGGGCGTGAAGCACTGCCTTCCGCGCGCGACCGCGTACCGCCTGGCCGCCCAGATGATGATGGGCACGGCCAAGCTGCATCTAGAGACCGGCGAGCATCCCGGCGCGATGAAGGACGCCGTGTGCTCGCCGGGCGGCACCACCATCAAGGGCGTGGCCGCGCTCGAGAAGGACGGCTTCCGCGGCTGCGTGATCGACGCCATCGACGCCATCCAGGGCGCGTAGGATCGCACGCCGGATCGATCCGAAGGGGCGCGACATGACGCTCGAAAACAAGCCCGGGGTCACCGACGCTGCAGAATTGGCAAGAGCCGAAGAGCTGTTCAGTAAAAAGCGAGCGCTTGGGCTGTTCGAAGACGGCATTCTCGAAAATCTGCAGCCGGAACCGCCGAATACCTGACGGCCATTTATCGACATCTTTTCCAAGACGTCGACGGCTTCGCCGGCGAGCCCCGAGACGCGAACAGAGCGAAAGGGACGTTCAGGTTCGCGCCTCTCATGCACCTCGAAGCGTCCTTGGAGCACGCTCTCGATGCCTCAATCATCGTTTGTCGAAATCGTCGAGAAGTACGTGGAGATGAGCATCGCGCATCCCTTCCGTGAGGGTAACGGCCGCAGCATGCGGACATGGCTCGACCTCATCTTGAAAGGGGAGCTTGGCCTGGTCGTCGATTGGAGCATGGTCGATAAAGAAGATCATCTCCTGGCGATGGGGCGAAACCTTGTTAAGGATATCGAGATCAAGCACGTCCTCAAGCAAGCGCTCACCGACAAGGTGGATGATCGTGACGCGTACACGAAGGGAATCGACGCCAGCTGCTACCACGAGGGCTATACCGTGCACAAAACGGCGGAGTTGCAGCGCATCGCTTCAAGAACGTTGTCGCCCGAAACGGTCGGTTTTCGGCTCGATTCCGACCGTTTCGGGCGACAATCCCACAGGGAAGGGGGTCGCCGCAGCTCGACCTGCGGCGACCCCTCGTCGCATCGTTGCGCCGCGCTTAGAAGCCGAACATCGCCGTCGTCAGGTAGCGCTCGCCGGTGTCAGGGAGGATCACCACGATGGTCTTGCCCTCGTTCTCGGGACGCTCGGCCACCTGGCGCGCGGCGGCCACGGCCGCGCCCGACGAGATGCCCACGAGCAGGCCCTCCTTCGCCGCCAGCTCGCGGCCCGTCGCGAAAGCGTCCTCGTCGGCGATGGCGATCACCTCGTCGTACACCGCCGTGTCCAGCGTGTCGGGCACGAAGCCCGCGCCGATGCCCTGGATCTTGTGCGCGCCCGCGCGCCCCTCGCTCAAAACCGGCGACGCGACCGGCTCCACGGCCACCACCTGCACGTCGGGATTCATGCGCTTCAGGTAGGCGCCCGTGCCGCTCACCGTGCCGCCCGTGCCCACGCCCGCCACGAAGACGTCCACGTCCCCGCCGGTGGCTTCCCAGATCTCGGGACCCGTGGTGGCCTCGTGCACGGCCGGGTTCGCCGGATTCGTGAACTGCCCGACGATGAACGAGTTGGGAATCTCGGCGGCCAGCTCGTCGGCGCGCGCGATGGCGCCCTTCATGCCCAGAGCGCCGTCGGTCAGCACGAGCTCGGCGCCGTAGGCCTTCATGAGGTTGCGACGCTCGACGGACATCGTCTCGGGCATGGCGATGATGAGGCGCATGCCGCGCGCGGCGGCGAGGGCGGCCAAGCCGATACCGGTGTTGCCCGAGGTGGGCTCGATGAGCACCGTGTCCTCGTCGATCACGCCGCGCGCGAGCGCGTCGTCGATCATCGCCTTCGCGATGCGGTCCTTGATGGAGCCGGCCGGGTTGAACGACTCCACCTTGCCCACGATGCGGGCTTTCAAGCCGTGGTTCTTCTCATAGTTCGCGAGCTCGACGAGCGGGGTGTTGCCGATGAGCTCCGCTACACTTGCATATACGGTCATGATGCGCCTGCTTTCCATCTTCCGACCGCGCCTCTCCGGCTGCGGCCGGCGCCCGCTCCGCGGGCCTCCTGTGTATCGCGCTAAATCCTACTAAATTGATATATTTTAGTCAACGCAGCGACGAGAAGAGCACGCCCACGCCATGCGCGGAAGAGTCCGCCCGTCCCCTCCGCCCGCCCCCTCCAAGCAGAGATCGCAAGCGCGCAACCGCACGCCTCACAACGCCGTGCCCACCTTCGGCGTGTAGAACCCGCTCATGTCGACACCTTCGAGTTCGAGCAGCTTCTTCTTCGTGGCGATGCCGCCGCCGAAGCCGGTGAGATTGCCGCTTGCGCCCATCACACGATGGCAGGGCACGATGACGCACAGCGGATTGCGCCCCACCGCGCCGCCCACCGCCTGAGCCGACATGCGCCCGCCCGATTCGGTGGCCATCCGCTTCGCGATCTGTCCATACGTCACCGTCTGCCCGTAGGGTATCTCCGTCAGGATATCCCACACGCGGCGCTGGAAGACGCTGCCACGCGCGGACAGCGCAAGCTCTGTCGGCAGGGGACGCTCTCCGGCGAAATAGCGGTCGAGCCAGCAGCGCGCTTGGCCGAAAATCGGCAAGTCATCCTCCCGCTCCATGGCTTCATGGATGCCATAGCCAAAAAAGCGATCGTTTTCGAACCAGCACCCAACCAGCGCCTCGCCATCGCTCGCCAGCGTCAACACGCCGATCAGCCCCGTATCGTATTCAGTGCAGTACATCATGAAGCAGCTCCTTTCGCCTCGTCTGCAAGACGGCTCCACGCGCGCAGGGGTCGCAGAGTGTGCCATGGGCGCCAATGCTCCACGAGCGCCATGCGCTCCTGCGCATCGTTGCTGGAAAGCGCGTTGCCTATCTCGGCCGTCGCCTCACAGAGCATGCGATTCTCGCATCGGCGCACGCTCGACAGGCGATGCGGCAACAGATGCCGGCAAGGAACGCGCCGACGAACGCCCGGTCGTCGAAACGCGCCCCTCGACCTGCACGCCGCATGCAGCGTACGCTTGCGCGATCCAGGATGGCTGAGATCCTGACGCACTGCGCGTTTCTGCGCCTGCGTCACGAAGCCTCCTCCTTGCCGTCGACCCTCTTGCGCAGGGTGCATCGTCGCTCGCCTCAGTCCAGCGCGAACCCCGCGCTCAAGCGAGCGGTTTTCGGACATCGATTCGGCGTGACCGCGATTCGGACGTGCGCGCGAGGAAGGCGCTGCGCGAGAAAGAGGATCGAACGCCGCCCAAGCCGACAACGTGCACACAGCCGCCCTCACTCCTCCTCCGCCCGCTGCTCGGCCAACAGGAGATCCACCATGCGACCATAGCTGCGCATGCCGTCGGTTTGGTCGTTCGCCTTCAAGTAGGCGTCGTTGGCGGCGTTGGAGACGTCTTGGACCGGACCCTCGTACTTCGCCCAGTGCTCCGCGCGCTGAGCGAGGTCGCGCTGCACCGCCGCTGACAACCCCGAGGCGATCGCATTCGCCGATTCCAAGTCGACCTTCCTGAGCGCGCTCAGGGCGTTGTCGTACGCAAGCATGAGCCCGCTGTAACGCATGAGCGCATCGTCCGACTCCTTGCACGCCAGGTAGGCTATGAAGTTCGCCTCGTCCTCGCGCATGAAGCCGTACTGGTGCGCCAGCTCGTGCGCCATGGCCCAGGGGATCGCGAACGACGGGTTGTCCACGTTGACGTTCGACTCCATCGTGAAGGGGAAGAACGCGCCGCCGATGTTCGCGTACGACATCAACTTGGATGCGAGCACCGGCTTCGGCGGCGAGTACAGCGGACGCTCAAGCACCGGGTACTGCTCGGCCAGCTTCCGCATGGCTTCGACCGACTCCTGCGCGTAGCGCTCGAACTGGCCCGGCTCGACCTCGAACAGGTCCGCGTCGTCGCCCAGCAGCGCCCGGGCTTGCCCCAGCTCGTCGGCAAGCGCCGCGGTAAGCGACACGAGTTCCTCTTGGCGCTGCGCCGAATCGGCGTCTGCCCCCTCCACATCGTAACCGGCATGCTCGGCAAAGGTGTAGCGGTGGTAGTTCAGTCCGCACAAAGCCGTGAACAGGAAGAACGCAACGCAGACGATGGCCAGCGCCCCCATCGCGCCGCGATATGCCGCCATGCCGCGCTCGCCCGTGCGCACGATGACCGCGCGAATCGAGCACGCAAGGTAGGCGAGGCAGAACAGCAGGAACGCCGCCGCAACCCATTCGGCAACCGAGAAGCTTGCGAGCGAGGGCAAAAAGCCCACGACGCTCGACAGCGCCGGGTACACCGCGCTCGCGTACCATTCGGCCGCGTCGGGGTTCGCCCGCGCCGCCATCGTCGCCCCGAGCGCGACGGCCCCGAGCGGGATGAGCAGCATCCGCTTGAGCAAGAATCTCCGCATGCCGCGTTTCGGACGATCGCCGATGTCGTCGCTCATTCCGGATCCGCGCCCTCCAGCGCTTCCTCGATCCACCTGCCAACACGGGGGTAATCCTCGACGGCGGTTTTGTACACTGCCTCGAACGACAAGGTGAAGTAGCCGTGCGCATACACGTCGCGCGTTTTCGCCGCGTACTTGAGCTCGCTGCCCGGATTCTCGCTATAGAACTCGTCGCTGAGCCGCTTCGCCAGCTCGCCGATGTTGATAGAGGTCATGGCAGCTGCGCGCTCCATGGTTTCGTCGGCGAGAAATGCCCGCTGATCCACTCCATCGAGCAGACGCCCGAGGTAGCGGATCTCGGTCGCGATCTTCTTCAATATACGCCGATCAGCCTCTTTCATACAGCGGGATCACCTCCTCGATCACGAGAAGGGAGTCATCGGGAACGGGATCTTGCACGACATCGACCGATGCCTCGAGATGCTGTTCCATCGAGGAAAGAACCTTTGCAAGGGTGAAAAGGCTCACGACCGCCGAGGTGAACGACACGAGGAGATCGATGTCGGAGGCCGAATTCGCCGTCCCTTTCGCATAGCTTCCGAACAGCGAGACCTTCCGAATCTTGTTCGGCTCTTCAACCTGCTCGTTGTAGGTTCGGGCCGCTTCCGCAACCCTGTCTCGCAACTCGTCCAGCGCATACGGCGGCATAGCTTCACCTCGCTTTTCCGATCGGCACCTGGTGCACAGTATACTGCATACGCATACCGGTTCTGCCCCGCGCGCCTCCTACAGATCGTCCACCAACGCGCTCGACTTCGCGTAGGCGGTCGAGCGCGCCTCGAAGAAGTCGGTCTTGATCATGTTCGCGTTCGAGAACTGGCTCACCCAGGACATGCTTTCCGGCTCGCGATCATGGCCTTCGTACAGAGGCTCGAAGCCCAGCTGGGTGCAGCGCAAGTTCCCCAGATATTGGATGTAGTCGGTGACCATCTGCTTGTTGAGGCCGGCCACCTCGTCGCCGATGGCGTAGTGGCCCCAGCGAATCTCCTGCTCGCAGCCTTCCTTGATCATCGCGCGGTACCCCTCCACCAGTTCGGGCGTGAACAGCTGCGGCTCCTCCTCCTTGAGCTCTAGGAGGATGCTGCGGAACAGCCACAGGTGGGTGTTCTCGTCGCGGTTGATGTAGCGGATCTCCTGCACCGACCCGGGCATGAGGTTGTTGCGCCCCAGGTTGTAGAAGAACATGAAGCCGCTGTAGAAGTACACGCCCTCCAGGATGTAGTTCGCCACGAGCACGCGCGCGAGCGCCTCGGGGCTCTTGTCGTCTTGGAACTCGTTGTAGAGGTTCCCGATGAACTCGTTGCGCGCCAGCAGATGCTCGTCCTCTTTCCACTGGTACAGCACGTCGTTGCGCTCCTGCGGTTCGCAGATGGTGTCGAGCATGTAGCTGTAGCTCTGGCTGTGCACCGCCTCCTGGAACGTTTGGACGGCAAGGCACAAGTTCACCTCGTTGGCGGTGATGTACTCGCCCACGTTGGGCAGGTTCGCCGTCTGCAAGCTGTCGAGGAAAATCAAAAACGACAGGATCTTGTCGTAGGCGCGCCGCTCGGGCGCGGGCAACTTGCGGTAGTCCTTGATGTCCACGCCGAGGTTGATCTCCTCGGGTATCCAGAAGTTGTTCATGGCCTGGCGATACCAGTCGCTCACCCACTCGTACTTCATATTGTTGAAGTCGTTGAGGTTCGTCGTGTTGCCCCCGATCATCCGCCGGTCGAGCACATCGGTATCCCCCAATGGGTTGAACAGGGGCTTCTTCTTCAGTTCAGACATGGCGAGCTCTCTCCTTCCATGCACCCGCAGGGCGCATATTGAAACGCGCAGGTTGGCGTAGCAAGTCAGCGAAGGGCGTCATGGTCCCGAGATCGTGGGGAGGGCGGGGCATGGCGTACTTCGGTACGCGAGCCCTCGGCCTCGCCGCGAGATCGGGCGCCAGGGCGCCCCGCAGCGTCGGCAGGTTCCGGCGGCCGGCAGGCCGACGGAACCATCACGAAGCGCAAGCTTCACATTCTTCCACTTCGAGGCTCTTCGAGCGGACGTAGTAGATGGTTTTCACGCCTTCTTCCCAGGCCAGCAGGTACAGGTCGAGCACGCGGCGAAACGTGTACTCGTTCGTGATGTACAGGTTCATGCTCTGCGCCTGGTCGATGTGGCGCTGCCGCACGCCGCAGGCGCGCACCGACCACGATTGGTCGATGAGGTGGGCGTTCTTGTAGTACCAGAACGTGTCCATCGACAGCTCGGGCGCCACGCGCGGCATGAGGCCGTTCTTCTTCTCCTCGAGGAAGTACCGGCTCATGACGGGGTCGAGCCCCGCCGTCGTGCCGGCGATGATGCTGGTGGAGCTGGTGGGCGCGACGGCCAGCAGGTAGCCGTTGCGCAGGCCGCGGGTGGCCACGTCGCGCGCGAGCTCTTCCCAGCGGCCTTCCACCAGGCCGCGGTCGCGGAAATACTCGCCCGTCTGCCAGCCGCTGCCCTCGAAGAACGCGTAGGCGCCCTTCTCCCGCGCGATGGCGCATGACGCGCGCACCGCCGCATAATGCACGTCGCCGAACACGCGCTCGGCAAACGTGAGGTGCTCGTCGCTCTCCCACTTGATGCCGCGCTTCGCCAGCATGTGGTGGTACCCGCTCACGCCCAGGCCGATGGGCCGGTACTGCCGGTTGTTGATCTGAGCGTACGGCACGGGGAAGAAGTTGAGGTCGATGACGTTGTCGAGCGCGCGCACCGCGCTTTCGGTGACGTGCGCCAGCTCCTGCGGGTCGTCCACGTCGATGTGGCCGAGCGACAGGCTGGCCAGGTTGCACACCACGAACGCGCCCGGCTTCGTCACGGTGACCACAACCTGCTCGCCGTCGACGTCCTCGATGCGCTGCTCCACCTGCTCGATGGCGCCCATGTTCTGCGCGATCTCGGTGCACAGGTTGCTGCAGTAGATGACGCCCTGGTGCTTGTTCGGGTTCGCCCGGTTCACCGTGTCGCGGTTGAACGTGAACGGCGTGCCCGTTTCCACCGCGCTCTTGATGATGAGGCGAATGACGTCCTTGATGGGGATGACGCGCTTCTTGATGCGCGTATCGGCCACGCATTCGAGGTACTTCCGCGTCCATTCCTCGCCGAAACAGTCCTCGAGCGCGTAGCCCTTCACCGTGGCGATCTCGTGCGGGCACATGAGGTACCAGTCGCCCTCGATGTTGTCGCGCGCCTGCTGCCAGAAGTAATCGGGGTAGCAGACGGCGGGGAACACGTCGTGCGCCTTCATGCGGTCATCGCCGTTGTTCGTGCGCAGCGCGAGGAATTCGGGCAGGTCGCGATGCCACGCGTCCAGGTACACCGCCACGGCGCCCTGCCGCATGCCCAGCTGGTCGACGGCCACGGCCGTGTCGTTCGCCAGGCGGATCCAGCGGATGACGCCGCCGGCCGCTCCGTCGAACCCGCGGATGGCGCTGCCCGACGCGCGCACCTTGCCGAAGTACAGGCCCATGCCGCCGCCGTACTTGCTCACCTTCGCGAAGTTGTCGATGCTGCGGTAGATGCCGTCCAAGCTGTCGGGCACCGTGTCGATGAAGCACGACGACAGCTGATGGAACGGCTTGCGCGCGTTCGACAGCGTGGGCGTGGCCATGGTCACTTTGAGCGTGGACAGCATGTCGTAGAAGCGGCGCACCCACCCCAGGCGCTCGGCCGGGTCCTCCTCCATGGCGAGGTGCAGCGCGATGCCGAGGAACATCTCCTGCGGCGACTCGAGCGGCGCGCCCTGGTGCGTGCGGATGACGTAGCGGTCGAGCAAGAGCTGCAGGCCCGCATAGGTGAACAGGTTGTTGCGGGCGGGGTCGAGGAAGGAGGCGGCCTCGCTCAGCTCGGCGGGCGTGTAGTGCTTGAGGATGTAGTCGCCGTAGAGGCCCTCTTCGGTGAGGAAGGCCACCTTCTGCGCGAACGTCTCGATATGGCGGGCGGTCATGCGCTCGTCAAGGGCGCGGTCGAACTGCACCATGAGCAGGCGCGCGGCGATGATCTCCCAGCGCGGCGCCTCCTGGGTGGTCAGTTCGACGGCCGCCTTGATGAGCATGGCCAGCTTCTGGTCGTCGGTGGCGTCGGGCTTCGCGAACGACTGGAACTTGTGGTGCAGGTGCGCAAGCTCGTACTCCTCGCCGGCGAACTCCTTCTGCACGGAGGCCAGCACGCTTGGCAGCGCGGCGATGCCGGGCAGCTGCGCGCACAGGCGCTCG
This sequence comes from Rubneribacter badeniensis, assembly GCF_002899695.1. Lineage (GTDB taxonomy): Bacteria > Actinomycetota > Coriobacteriia > Coriobacteriales > Eggerthellaceae > Rubneribacter > Rubneribacter badeniensis. The sequence goes on along the minus strand of NZ_PPEL01000024.1, from coordinate 2,115 downwards.
CGGGCGGCGCGCTTGCGGGCGCGGTCCTCGCGGTACAGGATGTAGCTTTTGAGCTCCTGGTAGTGGTTCGCCTCCATGAGCGCGCGCTCGACGAGGTCCTGCACGTCCTCGACCGCGACGGCGCCGCCGTTTTGCGCCGCCGCTTCGGACATCGCGCGCTCGATGCCGGCGACCAGGCGATCGGCTTCGTCGTCGGCCAGGTGCGTGCCCACGCTGGAGAATGCGGCGCCCATGGCGCGTTTGATCTTGTCGGCGACGTACGGCTCCGTCGTCCCGTTGCGTTTGGAAATCTGCATGTCGGCTCTCGTCCTTCGTCCCTTGGCTGCGGTGCGCTTTGCAGATGGTCATCGTAACACAATATGATAGCGAAATTACAACATATTGGGGAACGGAGCATGACGAACACCACATCAGCGAACCGCACCAAACGAAACCCGAAGCGCACCGCGCCGAAGAGAAGCAGGTGTTTCACCTTCCTATGTGATGCGCAATGGAGCCCTTTACGTTAAGCCGGGATCGGCGCGAACTCATGCTCGCCGGATTCCGAGCCGGACCCTTCTGGTCAGACGTCTCGGAAGACCCCGATCCGTCAGGCGGGCCTTCCGAAACGTCCGAGCAATCCGCACGCAGCGATCTAACCCAGCCTCTGTCAACGCCCCTGTCAACGGCAGTTTGGCAGAGAGGCGATCTCCGCTGTGAACCAAAATCGACACAAACCCGCGTTCGCCGAATCGCCCCTCGAAGCCCCCGATCGGGTGCTCCAGGAGGGGCTTCCTGCTTGCCGGCTGGAACCTCCGAAGCGATGGCGAAGCCTTGCACGACGAGCCGACCCGGCCCATGCCAATCCCGGTTTAACAGCGGAAGGCGATCCCCTTAGCACAAAATGACGGTTAAGAACGATTTTCCTGCTTCCTAGAGGAGCGTTTTCGGAGAAACGCCAGGTCACGAAATCCGATCTGATCGAAAAATCGTTCTTAACCGTCATTTTGTGCTAGAGCTTTCATTGCCCTATGGTAAACGAAGATTGGCATGGGCCGGATCGACCCGCCGAGCAAGGCCCCGCCAACCCCTCGGAAGGCCCCGCCCGTTGGACGAAGGGGGCTTCCGAGGGGTCCGGTCTGAGGAAGCTCGGCTCGATGTCAGGAGAACGTGAGCTCGCGTCGATCCCGGTTTGGCACGGACATCGCGTCGAAATGGCACAGATCGCGTCTTGCACATAGGGCGCCGAGCGCCTTCCCGCCCCAACGGAAGCGTTTCCCCAGGTCGTGATTTTCACCGAAATCGTCGCCGACCCCTCGGGGCGCTTCTTCGGAGGAGAACCTATGCCCAAGGGGCGATCTCTGCCGTTTCGGGCCGAACTCTGCGTCAAGCCGGAATCGGCAGAAGCCGGGTCGGCCCGCCGAGCGAGGTCCACCGGCGCTTCGGAAGACCCTCTCGCCCGACAGGCGGGGCCTTGCTCGGCGGGCCGACCCGGCTTCTGCCGACGACAGTTCAACAGAGACATGGAGCCCGCAATGGCAAAAAATCACCGAAATCGGAAGGTTCGACCCCCTCGCTGCGGTATCCGAAGAGGTTTCTCTTCGCGAAAGGCCAGGTCGCTCCACAGGGGATTCTGCGGCGGTTGGGCGAGCCTTCCGATTTCGGTGATTTCTCGCCACGATGGCAGGATCGCGCGATCTCAAAGGGGGAATTGGCACGGACGTCTCGCGCGAAGCACCCGGCCAACGACCTCCGACGAACCGCAGATACCGCGCTGCATCCCGCAGCAACGCCCCGCATGTCCGCGAGAAGCCGGCACCGCGCGCTCCCCGATCATCCCGCACGCCTCGCATCCTCGGAGCAGTCGTCCGCGCGCACTCCGTCGTCCGATGCCCGACCCCTCTCCACACGCACCGCACTCCCGATGTCCCACGCGCCTCGGTGCCCGAAGCTCAACCGAAAGAGGAAGAAGGGTTCGAACGTTTCCCGGTCGCCACGGCGAACCGCGCCGCCAAAGATGGGAGCGCGCTGACGGATGGAGAAGCCGACCCGCGCCCCGGATGAGAATGTCTGCCTGTTTCTCGATTGACCACCCCACGATGCCCGTCAGCCCCCGCACCTCCCGCCCTCCCACAC
>NZ_PPEL01000023.1 GCF_002899695.1 Rubneribacter badeniensis | reverse complement strand
CCCCCCGAACCCCCCGCTCCGATCTCCGTGATCTTCGCGAGCCCCTTACCGGAGGCGGCACCTTCGATAGCCGCGAGCCGCCCGCCATGCGCAATTTCGTTCAAGCGCGAAGCCCGCCTTCGTGGTATCGTTTCCGTTTCGGACGAAAGGACGGAAAATGGACGCGCTCGCGAAAGGAACCGACGCTTCGAGCGGCCCCTGCGCAGGGGCCGACGTTCGGCGCGCCTTCGCCCTGCAAGCCGTCCCCGGCGTCGAGACGATCGCGTTCGAGGGCGTCGCCCAGCCCTTTCCCGCCCACTTCCACGAGTTCTGGACCATCGGCGCCATTGCGCGAGGCCACCGGTGCGCGACATGCGGCGGCGCGACGCTCGGCATCGGGCCGGGGGACGCGGTGCTGTTCGCTCCCGGCGAGGCCCACGGATGCCTGCCGGTGGACGGGGAGGCGCTCTCCTACCGCAGCGTGGCCGTCCCCGACGTGGAGCTTGCGCGAGCGCTCGGCAGGGAAGCCGGGTCGCTTCGCCCGATCCGCTTCGCCGTCCGTGACGCGGCGCTCATCCGGGCGGTGGACGTCGTGTGTGCGCTCGCGGCCGACCCCGACGCCGACGCGCTCGCCCAGGAGGAGGCCCTGGCCGTCCTCGCCGCGCGTGTCGCTGCGCGCTGCGAGAACCCCCGCGCATGCGGCAAAGCGGCCGCGAACGCCGCCCCCGGAGGAGTCGAGCGCGCCCGAGCCCTCCTCGAGGAGCGCTGCGTTGAAGGGGTCGCGCTTTCCGAGCTGGCCGAGGCGGCGGGCCTGTCCCGCTGCCACCTCGTGCGCGCGTTCTCGGCCCGCACGGGCCTCACGCCGCACCGCTACCTGCAAGCGCTGCGCGCGAACCGCGCCCGCCGCCTGATCGCAGACGGCCTCGCGCCGTCTCAGGCGGCCGCGCAGTCCGGCTTCTCCGACCAAGCCCACATGACCCGCGTGTTCAAAGCGCTCTTCGGCCTCACTCCGGCCCGCTACCGCGCAAGCGTCGAAAAGGGGCGCCGAGCGTGAGGGGCCACGCGCTCGCGCTCGTCACCGTGCTCGTGTGGGCCGTGACGTTTGTGTCCACGAAGGTGCTGCTTGTGCACCTCTCTCCCATGGAGATCCTGTTTTCGCGCTTTGCCGTGGGCTTTCTCGCGCTCGCCGTCCTACGCCCGCGTCGGCTGCGCCTCCCGAGCCGCGCCCAGGAGAAGTGGTTCGCCCTGGCCGGAGCCACGGGCATCGCGCTGTACTACCTTCTGGAGAACATCGCGCTCACATTCGCCCCGGCGTCCGTGGTTGGCGTGGTCGTGGCCGCCGCGCCCCTGTTCACGGGCTTGCTCTCGGCAGCGCTCTCGAAGAAGCGCCCGAGCTTGGCCTTCTTTCTGGGCTTCGCCGCGGCCATGGCAGGCGTGGCGCTCGTGAGCTTCGGAGGAGGGGGCTTCGCGGGACAGGCCGCCGAAGGAGGGAGCTTCGAGGCCGCGGGCGTGCTCCTCGCGCTCGCGGCGGCCGCCACCTGGGCCGTGTACTCCCTCGTCACGGACAAGATCGCCTCGTTCGGCCTGGACGGCGTCCTCGCCACGCGGCGCACCTTCGCCTGGGGCCTTCTGTTCATGGCGCTCGCGCTGCCCTTCTTCGGCTTCTCGCCAAACTGGCCGGCGCTGACCTTGCCCGAAGTGTGGGGGAACCTCGCCTTCCTCGGCTTGGGGGCGAGCGCACTGTGCTTCGTGACGTGGAACCTCGCGGTGAGAAGGCTCGGCCCGGTGACCGCGAGCCTCTACATCTACCTCGTGCCCGCGCTCACCGTGCTCGCCTCGTGCGCGGTGCTCGGCGAAGCGCTCACGCCGTCCGTCGTCGTCGGCGTTCTGCTCACCGTCGGCGGTCTGGCGCTCTCCGAGCGCGGAACGTAGAACCGTCCTCCGCTCCTCCGCGCCGAAGTGTCTCCATTCGTCGCCGGAACGTACAGATGTTTCACGTGAAACATGCCCCCTCGAGCCGATCGCCGTCTCGCCGGCAACCTTTCCCGCAGCTGAGGCCGAGGGCTTTGAGCCCTATCGCCCACGAACGGACAGGGCGCCTTTTCTCGGCGCATGCCGGGATCCGCCGTGATGGGGAGCCGTCGGACTCGAAAGGCCCCGCCAAGCGCCATGGGGGTTCTCAAACGCCCCGGACTTTCGCGGAACGCCCCATGAATCCCGCTGCGAGGGAGGGGGTGCGGCCTTCGAGCCTGGGGCCTCGCCATGGCGGTGAAACCGCATGCCGAAAAAGGAATGGGAACAGATGTTTCACGTGAAACATCCCGGCGCGCAAAAGCGCCCGCTTCCTCCCGCGAGCGTCACCGTGGGCAGCGCCCCTGTCGCTCGCGTTCCGACCTTTTGCACGAGGCGTTTCGGGCGCGCCGCCGAAACGTACGAATGTTTCACGTGAAACATTCCGACGCGCCGCGCACCCTCCTACGCTTCCGGCGCGGCCTCGAGGATGGGAGCGCTGCGACCGAGGGCCGCCGCGAAGTCGCCGACGAGCCACAAGGCTGCCCCGTCCGCGTCGAGCGCAAGCGGCATGCGGCTGTGCACCGGCGCGACGACCGGGGAAGGCTCGGTGGTCACGAGCGAGAAGCGCCCGGCCTCGTGGATCCCCGCGAGGATGAGCGGCGCGCCGTCTGCGCGCGCGAAGGAGTAGGAGCGGCGCATCGGCTTTCCGGTGCGCGGGCTCGCCATCATCTCGGTCGCATGGGATTCGAAGAACCGCCAAGCCGGCACGAGGCAGCGGCGACGTTCGAACGAGGCGCGCCCCATGCTCGACGGATTGTCCCGCGCCGTCTCGATGCGCGTGTTGAACACGGGACCCTTCTTCCAGGGAACCTCGTATCCCCAAACCATGTCGGCAACGGCCAGCTGCGTCCCGAGGCCCGTGGGCGCGATGAGCGCCACGACCGACGAGGGGAAGGCGTCGCGGTGCGCAGCCAACTCGCGAGGGGCCGGCGCGGACAGGCTCTCCCGGAAATCGTCGAGCGCATCGAGCGCACCAAGGCGCACGACCGCGTCCTTGCGGGCCTCCAACCCGCGGGCGACCTCGGCTGCGATACGGGCGACCTCGTCCCGGTCGACCATGACGAAACGCCTGCACACGTCCCGCTCCTTTCCATGACGCCCGCCTTCGGGCGCAGCATTGTACCACGCGCCCGCACGCCGCGACGCCGCTTTGCCCTCCCCGTTGACGAAACGACGCTTGACAATGCCCTCAGGGGGTATATACTGGCTGCGACAAGCGAAATGCCCCAAGGGGGCATACGGAACACGAGGCGAAGGAAGGCGAGCGCCATGGAGCGACAGGACTGCTGCCACCGCAAGGAGACGCCGCGCTCGGCGGCGTTGCAAGACGACCTGCACAAGCGGCTCAACCGCGTCATCGGCCAGCTGAACGGGGTGAAGGGCATGATCGAGGACAACCGCTACTGCGGCGACGTCCTCGTGCAGCTCGCGGCAGCCGAAAGCGCCGTGCACCGCGTCTCCGAGATCATGCTGCAAGACCACCTGGAGACGTGCGTCGTGGAGCAGATCCAGCGCGGCAACGTCGAGGTGGTCGACGAGGTCATGCAGCTTCTGCGGAAGTTCTCGCGCTGATCCGAGCGCCGCACGGCACCAACGGGCTCGCGCCTGAAAGCGAACGCGAGCGAAAACCTCCCATCGACGACGTCTCGCCCGAGGCGGGGCGCGGAAAGGAACCGTTGTGAAGAGAACGTTCGACATCACGGGCATGACGTGCGCGGCGTGCTCCGCGCGCGTCGAGAAGGCCGCGCGCGGAGTGGACGGCGTGCGGGACGTGGCCGTGAACCTGCTCAAGAACACCATGGAGGCCGAGCTCGACGAGGCTCCCGGCGTCGCGGAGGCCGTCGAGCGCGCCGTGGAGAAGGCGGGCTACGGCGCCTTCGCGCGGCCCGAACGAGCGGCCTCGTCGCCCGCGACGCGGGCCGCCCAGGCGCGCCCCGTGGCCGACGCCGCCGCCGAGGCCAAGCGCGTGCGCACGCGCCTCGTCGTGTCCACCGCCTTCACTGTGCCCTTGTTCTACCTGTCCATGGGCCACATGTTCGGCTGGCCTTTGCCGGGCTTCTTTTTGGGAGAGGCGAACGTCATGCCCTTCGCCCTCACGCAGTTCCTGCTGCTTCTGCCCGTGATCTTCGTGAACTTCAAGTTCTTCCGCGTGGGCTTCAAGACGCTCGCCCACGGCGCGCCGAACATGGACTCGCTCATCGCGCTCGGCTCGGCGGCGTCGACGCTCTACGGCGTCTACGCGCTCTACAAGATAGGCTACGCGCTCGGCGCGGGCGACGTCCACGCCGCTCATGCGGTCGCCATGGACCTCTACTTCGAGTCGGCCGCCATGATCCTCACGCTCATCACGCTCGGCAAGTACTTCGAAGCGCGTGCGAAGGGCAAGACCACCGACGCCATCGCCAAGCTCATGGACCTCGCTCCCAAGGAGGCGACCCGCCTCGTCGAGGGCCGCGAGGAGCGCATCGGCATCGACGAAGTGCGCGAAGGCGACATCCTCGCGGTGCGCGCCGGCGAGAGCGTGCCCGCGGACGGCACGCTTATCGAGGGGGCGGGCACCGTGGACGAATCGGTGGTGACCGGCGAGAGCGTCCCGGTGGACAAGCGTCCGGGAGACCGGGTGACGGGCGCCACCGTCAACCGCTCGGGCTGGTTCGCCATGCGCGCCGACCGCGTGGGGGACGACACGACGCTCGCCGGCATCATCCGCCTCGTCGACGAGGCCACCTCTACCAAGGCCCCCGTGGAGAAGCTCGCCGACCGCATATCGGGCGTGTTTGTGCCCGCGGTCATCGCCGTCGCGCTTATCACGTTCGCCGTGTGGACGCTCGGCGTGGGCTCGTCGCTCGAGACGGCGCTCTCGCATGCGGTGAGCGTGCTCGTCATCTCGTGCCCGTGCGCGCTCGGGCTGGCCACGCCCACGGCCATCATGGTGGGCACCGGGCGCGGGGCGCAAAGCGGCATCCTCGTGAAGTCCGCCGAGGCGCTTGAGACCGCGCATAGCGTGAAGACCGTCGTGCTCGACAAGACGGGGACGGTGACCAAGGGCGCGCCGAGCGTGACCGACGTGGTCGCGGCCCCCGGCGTCGGCGAGGAGCGCCTGCTCGAGGCCGCCGTGTCCGTCGAAGGGAAGTCCGAGCACCCGCTCGCGCGCGCCGTCGTCGAGCACGCCCGCGCCCGCGGCGCGCACCCGCTCATCGTCGAAGGGTTCTCGCAGGTGCCGGGCGAGGGCGTGGAGGCGCTCGTGGACGACCGGCCCACCATCGCCGGCAACCTGCGCATGATGGAGGCGCGCGGCGTGGACGCGGGCGATCTGGCGCAAGCGGCGCGCCGCTTTGCCGACGAGGGCAAGACGCCGCTGTTCTTCGCGCAGGACGGTCGGGTGCTCGGCGTCATCGCCGTGGCGGACACCGTGAAGCCCACGAGCGCCGCCGCCTTGCGCGAGCTTGCCGCCATGGGCGTGCGCACGGTCATGCTCACCGGCGACAACGAGCGCACCGCCGCCGCCATCCAGCGCGAGGTGGGGGCCGACGAGGTGGTGGCCGGGGTGCTTCCCGAAGGCAAGGAGCGCGAGATCCGCCGCCTGGCCGAGAAGGGGGCGGTGGCCATGGTGGGCGACGGCATCAACGACGCGCCCGCCCTCGCCCGCGCCGACGTCGGCATCGCCATCGGCGCGGGCACCGACATCGCCATCGAGAGCGCCGACGTCGTGCTCATGAGAAGCGACCTCATGGACGTGCCCGCCGCCATCCAGCTCTCGCGCGCCACGATGCGCACCATCAAGCAGAACCTGTTCTGGGCGCTCGTCTACAACGCCGTGTGCATACCCGTGGCCGCCGGCGCGCTCGCAAGCTGGGGCGTGAACCTGAACCCCATGATCGCCGCGGCGGCCATGAGCCTGAGCTCGGTGTGCGTGGTGACCAACGCGCTTCGGCTGCGCGGATGGCGGCCGCGCTTCGCGGCGCGAGCGGACGCGGCGCGAAGCGCCGAAGGGCCGCGCGCTGCGGACGGCGCGGCGAGCGAAGATATCGAGAAGGCCGCCGAAGCGGGAAAGGAAACGGGCGCGGACGCGCCCGGAGGAAAGGAGACGACCATGGAGAAGACCCTGCGCGTGGAAGGCATGATGTGCCAGCACTGCGTCGCGCACGTGAAGAAGGCCCTCGAGGGGGTGGACGGCGTCGAGGAGGCCGTCGTGGACCTCGACGCGGGCACCGCCACCGCGAAGATGAGCGAGGATGTGCCCGACCAGGTCCTCGCCGCCGCCATCGTGGAGGCGGGCTACGAGGTGAAGTAGGAATGCGGAAGGGCCGTCGCGCTCAGGCGGTGGCCCGAAACGAAGCGTCGCGGCGGGCCTTCGCCGGAACGTCCGCAGCCCGCCGCGCCCTTGCGCGCGAGGACACCTGAAGCAGTGCGCCGATACGCTCGGCCCGCTCGCATTGACCCGCGCCCTCGCATGCGAGGGCGCTCGAAGCCAAAGGGGCCTTTTCAGCAGCCCGCCACGATCTCCCGCAACGCGGCGATGAGCTTCTCGTTGTCCTCGCGCGTGCGCACGGCCACGCAGAAGTAGCGCCCGTCCTCGAGTCCCGGCGTGCCGTCGAGCCTGCGGACGATGAACCCGGCCAGATGCAACCGCGCCGTCAGCTCGTCGACGCTGCGCACGCCGAGCGAAAGCTCCGGCCCGCCGTCGAACGAGCACATGACGTAGTTCGCCTCGGCAGGGAAGATGTCGATGCCCGGAACGAGGTTGAGCATGCACTGCAACCACGGGATCTCGCTGTCCAAAAACTCGCGCGTGCGCTCAAGGTGCTCCGTCTCGGACAGCGACAGCTCGCCGAGCACCTCGGCGAACATGGGCACGCCCGAACTGTCGTAGAAGCGCGCGATCTGCGCGATGGTGTCGGGGTGCGCGATGCAGTAGCTGACCGGAATGCCCGGCATGGCGAACGGCTCGCAAAACGAGCGCACCACCACGAGGTTGCGATGCTCGGGCACGAGGCCCACCATGCTCTCGCCGCCCAACGTGAGCTCGATGGAGCGCTCGTCCACCACCACCCAGCTGCACGCGTCCAAGTAGGCGCGCAAGGTGGGCTCGGGCAGGAGGCGGCTCGTCGGATAGCCCGGATTGGCCAGCACGGCCGCGTCGAAGCGGATGCCGCAGCGCTCGGCGGTCGCCGGGTCGGGGACGACGAACCCGCCCGGGCCCGCGATCTCCACCACGCGATGCCCTGCGTTGCCGGCCGCCAGCGCGTACTCTGCCGGACCCGGCACAGCCACGCCCACGGTGCAGGGCTGGTAGGTCTGCGCGACGGCGCGCACCATGTCGCCCACGGTCGACCCGGCGAGGAAGGAGTCCGCGGAGAGCCCGAACTTGCGCGCAAGCGCGCCGCGCAGCGCATGCGCCTCGCGATCGGGCGGGTAGTTCAGCTCGCCCGCGGCCAGCGCGTCCTCCATGGCGCGGATGAACGACGGGGGAGTGCCGAGGGGGTTCGCCGTCCCCGAGAAGTCGATCCAGTTCATCTCCGTGCGAAGCTCGTAAGGCGGCGAGAGCAGCTGCTTTGGCAGGGCGGTCACGCACTCGCGCATGCCAGGCTGCGCGCAGGTCGGATGCGGCGCCATCGTCTCTCCTTTCGACGGTCCTTCGCGTGCCGCCGACGGGCGTGCGGCGCAAGCCCGAAAGACGTTCCAGCCGGCTGTTGTCGTGCGGTCGCGCCCTCCCGCCCCGAAGGGGCAAGGGATGAATATCCTAGCACAAGTCGGCTGCGCGCGGGCGCGGCGTGCTAGACTTATGCGCGACATGAGACGGGAATCCCCACATACCGCCAGCGAAGCGCCGGTCGGCCCCGAAGGCGGTGCCGCACGCAAAGCCGCCGACGCGGACGCCGCTGCGCGCGACGGGCAGGACACCTTGCCGCTTCCGCCTTGGAAGGGCCCGGCCATCCTGCTCGTGGACCTCGACGCGTTCTTCGCCTCCGTCGAGCAGCTCGACCATCCCGCTTGGCGCGGCAAGCCCGTCATCGTGGGAGGCGACCCCGACAAGCGCGGCGTGGTGTCCACGGCCTCTTACGAGGCGCGGCCATACGGGGTGCGCAGCGCCATGCCCTCGTCCACCGCATACCGTCTGTGCCCCCACGCCATCTGGACGCGCGGTCGGTTCGACCGCTACCGCGAGGTGTCCAACGAGATCATGGACATCCTGCGCTCCGAGACGCCGCACGTGCAGCAGGTGAGCATCGACGAGGCGTTCCTCGACGTGTCTCCCACCGCCGTGAACCGCGAGCACCCTGTCGAGGTGGCCCGGCGCATTCAGCGACGCGTCGAAGAGCTGGGCGTGACGTGCTCCATCGGCGTGGGCACGTCCAAGACCGTCGCGAAGATCGCCTCGGACATGGACAAGCCGCGCGGCCTCACCGTGGTGTACCCCGGAGGGGAGCGCGACTTCCTCGGACCTTTGCCCGTGCGCACGATGAGCGGCATCGGCGCTGCGGCCGAAGAGAAGCTGCGCTCGCGCGGCATACGCACGCTCGGCGAGCTCGCCGACGCGGACGAGGGCATGCTGCTGCGCGCGTTCGGCAAGAACGGCCGCGTCATGCACGTGCGCGCGAACGGCGGCGACGACGCGCCGGTCGCGCAGGACGACGACGTGAAATCGGTGTCCAACGAAATGACGTTCGCAGTGGACCTCACCGCGCGCGACGAGGTGGAGGGGGCCATCGCCACCATCGCCGCGAAGGTGGGGCGCCGTCTGCGCCGCAAGGGTCTGCGCGGCCGCACGATCAGCCTGCGGATGCGCTACGACGACCGCAGCGTGCGCTCGGTGCAGCGCCAGCTGGCGGCGCCTAGCGACGACGAGCTGGCCTACACGCCGCTTCTGCACCGCATGATGGACGAGCTGTGGCAGCCCGGCATGCCCGTGCGCCTCATCGGCGTGGGGATGGCGGGATTCGAGGAGGACGAGGGCGTGCAGGAGGCCCTGTTCGACATCGCGAAGGTCGCGCCGAGCGAGGATGACGTGCGGCCGTCCATCCCAGACGAGGGGAAGCGCCGCGGCCTCATCGAGGCCACCGACCTCGTGAAGGACCGCTTCGGCGAGACCGCCGTGCGCTTCGGCCGCGAGCTGCGCGGCGAGGGGAACACCACCGGATCCGCCGCCAAGAACCCCGCCGACTACAAGTGACCCCGTCTTGCACGAGGACGGAGGTCAGTGAACTCCCAGAGCGCGAAGCAGCCCGAACACCGCAACGGCGACGACGGCGAAGGCGAGGAGCAGGAGCAAGACGAGCCACCGCCCGTAGACCTCGCCGTCTCGGTTCCTCCATCCGTCGGGGATGAGGACGTCGGCCAGCACATCGGCGAAAACGTCCAACATGCTCGCGCGCCCTACCTTTCGCTCGCCAGGAAGAACAGCGCCATCGTGCCGGGGCCGGAGTGGGCGCCGATGACGGGGTCCACGTAGCTGATGACGACTTCCTTCACGCCGAAGCGGGTCTTCACCTGCTCGGCCACGTACTCGGCGTCCTCGATGCAGTCGCCGTGGGTGATGAACACCATCTGCTCGCCGATGGGGGCGCACCCCGTCTTCTCCATGTGGTCCACGAGCGCGTTGAGCGACTTCTTGCGGCCGCGGACCTTCTCCATGGGGATGAGGTGGCCTTCGTCATCCACGTGCATGACCGGCTTGATGTTGAGCATCGTGCCCGCCCACGCGCTCGTGCGCGACACGCGCCCGCCGCGGAACAGGAACATGAGGTCGTCCACCGTGAACCAGTGGGCCAGATGCAGCTTGTTGGCCTCCACCCAGTCGCGCACCTCGTCGATGGACGCGCCCGCGCGCGCCCTCTGCACCGCGTGCCACACGAGCAGTCCCTGCCCGCCCGAGGCCGCGAGCGTGTCCACGGCGTGCACCTTGCGGTCGGGGAACTCGGCGGCCAGCTGCTTCGTCAAAAGCTCGATGGCCTCGTAGGTGCCCGACAGCCCGCTGGAGAAGCCGAGGTACAGCACGTCGCGGCCCTGCTCCAAAAGCCCGCGCATGAGCGCTTCGGAATCGGCGAGGCTCGGCAGCGAGGTGGTGATCACCTTGCCCTCGTGCATCATCGTGTAGAACTGTTTGAGGTCGGTGTGCTCGCCTTTGAGGTAGCTTTGGTACTGCTCGCCGTCCACCATGAAGGTGAGGGGCAGGATGTGCAGACCGAACTCGTCGATCATCTCCTCTTTGAGGTTGCTGCTGGAATCGGTGACGATTTCGAAGTCCATCGGGGCCTCCCGTGCTTTCCCGCGGCTCTCGCTCCACGTGCGCGACCGCGCTTTTCCTTACCGGATGAAATATAGCACACAACGCATGCCGCGCGCGCAACCCGTTGCCAGCGTGTTCGGCCCCGCACGGCAAAGGATTGCCCCGATTCGGCTACAATGAAAGATATACGGTTTTCGCAATGATCACGAAAACCGTCCCCAGCAAGGAAAGAATCGAAGCCGACCGAAAGCGAGGTGCGCGGGCGATGGGTGATCTGCTGGACGAGTACCGCAGGCAGAAGCGGATCGGCCTCGAAGGCAACCTGTACCACAAAACGCAGATCGAGCTTGCCTACAATTCGAACCATATCGAAGGGTCGCGCCTGACCGAAGCCCAGACCCGGCAGATATTCGAAACGCGCACGATCGATGGCCCTGCGAGAATCGACGACGTATGGGAGGCCGCCAACCACTTCCGCTTGTTCGATCTCGTGCTCGACACGGCCGAGGAGCCGCTTTCGATCGATCTCGTAAAACGATTTCATCGCACCTTGAAAGCGAACACCGATCAGGCCCTCTCTGACAGCATCTACGAGCCGGGCGCATTCAAAACCCTTCCGAACGAGGTGGGGGGCATGCTCACCGTCGAGCCCGAGAAAGTTGCCGTCTGCATGGACGACCTGCTCAGCTCGTACGCCGAAACACGCAAGACGTTCGAGGCCGTCATCGGCCTCCATCACCGATTCGAGCGGATCCATCCCTTCCAGGATGGCAACGGACGCGTGGGGCGCATCATCATGTTCCGAGAGTGCCTGGCGAACGACATCGTCCCCTTCGTCGTGCGCGACGACATGAAGGCGTACTATTATCGCGGGCTTTCCAAATACGACGAGGAGCCTGGATGGCTCCTCGATACGTGCCGCAGTTTTCAAGATGACTTCGTCGCTCGGTTCCTGCCGCTCGTCCCCCATGTGAAACCGCCGAGAGCGGGGTAGGGAACCGCGCTTCGGACCTTTGCGAACGCAGCCCTGCGCCGCAAGCGCGTACGCTGCGGCTTGAGCACTCCCCCTCGCACCCTCCCTGCGGTTTTCTTGCGCCGCATGCGCCTTTGCGGTGGAATCGGAAGGCGTTTTTCCCTATACTGTCCAAGTTTGACGAACGGCATGCCGCCCGCGCCTCGGCGCGGGCGGCGCCGAGCGTCGGAGCGCTCAGGCACGAGGAAAGGCACATCCCAGTGGGCAACACGTACAAGAACACGATGAACCTCCCCAGAACCGACTTCGCGATGCGGGCGAACCTGCCCGAGAACGAGCCGAAGCGGCTGGCCAAATGGGAGGAAGAGCATATCTACGAGCGAGTGCTCGAGAAGAACAAGGACGGCAAACCGCACATCCTGCACGACGGCCCGCCGTACGCGAACGGCCCCATCCACATCGGGCACGCCTTCAACAAGATCCTCAAGGACTTCGTCAACAAGTCCCATGCGCAGCGCGGCTTCTTCACGCCGTACGTGCCCGGCTGGGACTGCCACGGCCAGCCCATCGAGCACATGGTGGAGAAGACGCTCGGCCCCGACAAGATGGCGAAGATCGACCAGCCCACGCTGCGCCGCCTCTGCCGCGAATGGGCCGAGAAGTACGTCGACGTGCAGCGCGAGGGCTTCAAGCGCCTCGGCGTGAACGCCGACTGGGAGCATCCGTACCTCACGTTCACCCCGAACTACGAGGCGGGCAACGTCGAGGTGTTCAAGCAGATGTACCTCGACGGCTCGGTGTACCGCGGCCGCAAGCCCATCCACTGGTGCAAGCGCTGCCACACCGCGCTCGCCGAGGCCGAGATCGAGTACTCGGACGAGGAGTCGCCGTCCATCTTCGTGCGCTTCAAGCTCGACGCGATGCCCGGCGTGTTCGAAGCCGCGGGCGCGACCGGCGACGCCTACGTGCTCATCTGGACCACCACGCCCTGGACGCTGCCGGCGAACACGGCCGTGTCGCTGGCCCCCGACGCCGACTACGTCATGGTGGCGGCCGACGGCGCGAACATGATCTTCGCCCGGGAGCTCGTGGAGCAGGTAGCCGAGATCGCGGGCTGGCAGTCCTACGAGCTTGTGCGCGGCGAGGACGGCGAGCCCGTCGCGCTCAAGGGCCGCGAGCTCACGGGCCTCACCTACACGTGCCCCGTCAGGCAGGACCTCAAGGGCACCGTCATCTACGGCGACCACGTCACGCTCGACTCGGGCACGGGCGCGGTGCACACGGCTCCCGGACACGGCCAGGACGACTACCTCGTCGCCCTCGAGTTCGACGTGCCGCTGCTCATGCCGGTGGACGACAACGGCGTGCTCACCGACGAGGCGGGCCCCTTCGCGGGCCTCGACGTGGACGAGGCGAACCCGGTCATCATCGAGTGGCTGCGCGAGCGCGGCACGCTCGTGGCCGAGAAGAAGATCCTGCACAGCTACCCGCACTGCTGGCGTTGCCACGAGCCGGTCATCTTCCGCGCCACCGACCAGTGGTTCGTGTCCATGGACAAGAACTCCCTGCGCGAGAGGGCGCTGAACGCCATCGAGGGCGAGGTGGAGTGGATTCCCGCGTGGGCGAAAAACCGCATCGGAAGCATGGTGGCCGACCGTCCCGACTGGTGCATCTCGCGCCAGCGCTCGTGGGGCGTGCCCATCCCCGTGTTCAAGTGCGCCAAGTGCGGCAACACGGTGGCCACCGCCGAGACGTTCGACGCGGTGATCGACCTGTTCTACCGCGAGGGCGCCGACGCGTGGTTCACGCACGAGCCGTCCGAGTACCTGCCGCGCGGCGTGAAGTGCGAGACCTGCGGCTCATCCGAGCTCGTGCCCGAGAAGGACATCCTCGACGTGTGGTGGGAGAGCGGCGTGTCGCACACCTCCGTGCTGAAGCATCGCGAGGGCGAGGGCCTGCGCTTCCCGGCCGATATGTACCTGGAAGGCTCCGACCAGCACCGCGGCTGGTTCCAATCGTCTTTGCTCACGAGCATGGGCGCCTACGGCGTGCCGCCGTACAAGTCCGTCATGCACTGCGGCTTCACGGTTGACGAGCAGGGGCGCAAGATGTCGAAGTCGCTCGGCAACGGCGTGGACCCGGCCGAGGTGGCGAACACCTACGGAGCCGATGTGCTGCGCCTGTGGGTGGCGAGCGTGGACTACTCGCAGGACGTGAGCATCTCCGACGGAATCTTGAAGCAGGTGTCGGACGCCTACCGGCGCTTCCGCAACACGTTCCGCTTCCTGCTGGGCAGCTTGGACGACTTCTCCGACGAACTGATCGCGAAGTCGTGGGACGACCTCGAGCCCATCGACCGCGCCATGATGGCGAAGACCTACGCGCTGCTCGTCGAGGTCGAAGCCGCCTACGACGCCTGCCGTTTCAACGCGGTGTACCGCGCGGCCTACGACTTCGTGAACGACCTGTCGTCCGTCTACATGGACGTGGCGAAGGACCGCCTGTACTCCGAAGCGCCGGACAGCCCGCGTCGGCGCGCCGTGCAGACGGTGCTCATGAACATCCTCGAGGTGCTCGTGCGCATCCTCGCGCCCGTGCTCTCCTTCACCGCCGACGAGGTGTGGGAGCACTACCCTGAGGCCATGCGCGGCAAGCCCGGACGGCCGGGCAGCGTGCAGCTGGCCGGCTGGCCCTCCCGCGCGGACTTCGCGCCCGCCCTGCCCGTCGACGCGCAGGCCGAAATCGACGCGTTCGCCCCGGCCCTCGAGGCGCGGGAGGTCGTGACCAAGGCCCTCGAGGACGCACGCGCCGCGAAGCTGATCAACAAGAGCCAGGAGGCGGCGGTCGTCCTCGCAGCGCCCGCCGACCAGCTCGCGGCGCTCGAGGCGTTCGGCACCGATGCGCTCGCCGAGCTGTTCATCGTCTCCGGGGTGGGCTTCGCCGAAGGCGAGGGGCTTTCCGCGACCATCCGCTCTGCCGACGGCGAGAAGTGCCCGCGCTGCTGGAACTTCCGCGCGCTCGGCGGCAACCCGAACCATCCGGACGTCTGCGAACGCTGCGGCGATGCGCTCGACGCCATCGGGTTTTCGGAGGAGGGGTAGGCCCTTGGACGAGCAGACGAACGCGCCCGGACGCGGCCCCTCCGCTGAGCTCGACGTCGCGGCGAGCGGCCTTGAGCCGCGTCCGGGCCGTCCGGGCCGCGCGCGCTCCGCGATCCTGTTCGTCCTCGTCGCGGCGGCATGGTTCGCCCTCGACGTCGCGACGAAGGGCTGGGTGTCGGGAGGCTGGCAGGAGGGCGATGTCGTCACGGGCCCCATCCTCGGCCTCGTGCGCTTCCACCTCGTGCACAACACGGGCATGGCGTGGGGCATGTTCGGCGACTCGACGTTCGCGCTCGGCGTGCTGTCGCTTGCCGTGTGCGCCGCCGCGACCGCCTACCTTTTCGCGTTCTCGAAGAGGCCCAACACGCTTGAGACGACGGGCATCGCGCTCGTGGTGGCGGGAGGGCTCGGCAACGCGCTCGACCGGTTCACGCTCGGCTACGTGGTGGACTTCATCGAGCCCGTGTTCATCGACTTCCCCGTGTTCAACGTGGCCGACATCGGCGTGACGTGCGGGTTCGCGATCTTCCTTGCGGGCATGGCGCTCGCATGGCGCCGTGAGGACCGCGCCCTCGATGCGGCGGCTCCGACAGATGGCGAAGGGGCCGGCCCCCGATGACGCGCTTGCTCTCCCATACCGTCCGCGCCGACGACGCGGGGCAGCGCCTCGACGCGCTTCTGGCCGCCCGCGGCCTCTACCCGAGCCGCAGCGCCGCCGCGCGCGCCGTGGAGGAGGGCGCCGTGTGCGTAAACGGCGCAACCGTGACGAAACGGCACGCCGTGTCCGCGGGCGACACGATCGTCTACGAGGTGCCTGACGAACCCGCCCGCGGCCCCGTGGCCGGCCAGCCCATCGACCTGGACGTCCGCTTCGAGGACGAGCACCTCATCGTGCTGTCGAAGCAGGCGGGGCTCGTGTGCCACCCCTCTGCCGACCACTGCGACGGCACGCTCGTGAACGCGCTCGTGCACCGCTGCGGAGCCGACCACCTGTGCAACGTGCAGGGCGAGGATGACCGCCTCGGCATCGTGCACCGCCTCGACCGCGACACGACGGGCCTCATGCTGGCCGCGAAGGACGACGCGACCGGCTACGCCCTCATGGCCGATATCCGCGACCGCGCGGTGGACAGGCGCTATCTCGCGCTCGTGCACGGCGTCGTCGCGCATGACACGGGCATGGTCGACGCCCCCATCGCGCGCAGCGCGCACGACCGCACGCGCATGGCCGTGCGCGACGCCCCCTCGGCCCGCGAGGCCGTCACCACGTTCCGCGTGCTCGAGCGCTTCGAGCACGGCGCGCGCGACGACGGCTACACGCTCGTGGACTGCAAGCTGTTCACGGGGCGCACGCACCAGATCCGCGTCCACATGCAGTACGCGCGCCACCCGCTCGTGGGCGATCTCGTGTACGTCGCGCACGCTCCGAAGGACCCTTCTGCAAGCCTCGGCCTCAAGCGGCAGTTCCTCCACTCGTTCAGGCTCTCCTTCACGCACCCTCTGACCGGAGAAGAGCTGGACTTCAAGGACGCGCTGCCGTGCGACCTCGCCCAGGTCCTCGAAGGGCTCGCGCCGCGCAGCCTGGGCCGCACCGAGGCGGGGGAGGAAGTCGCCGCCTTGCTCGACGACGCGCCGCGCCCGCGGCTGTGAGCGGCCCGCGAAGCTTCCGGCCCAGGAGGCGCTTCCGGCCCGCGCTGTGCCGCGACGGAGGCCGCCAGGTGCGCGGGCAAGGCCGCTCATCTGGTTTTTTCGCTTCTTTCCGTTCTTTCGGCGTTCGTCGGCCCCGCGCGAACGCGATGGGCTACACTAAGGCGGGTTTCAGAGGGCGGGGGCGCGTCCCGCCACGGGTTTTCTCGAGAAGGTGATCGATCGTGCCAGAAGGCAACCGCTGCGGGGTGCTGCTCGTGAACACGGGCACGCCGACCGAGCCGACGCCGCGCGCCGTGCGCAGGTACCTCGCGCGCTTTTTGTCGGATCCGCGCATCGCGCCGATGAACCGGCTGGGATGGTGGTTCGTGCTCCACCTGTTCATCCTGCCGAAGCGCGCCCGCGCTTCTGCGGAGAAGTATCGCGCCATCTGGACCGCCGAGGGATCCCCGTTCGACGTGGCGCACCGAAAGATCGAAAGCGGCCTGCAGCGGACGTTCGACGACGAGGGATTGAACGTCATGGTGCGCTGCGCCATGAGCTACGGAGAGCCTACGGTCTTGGACGGCGTGCGCGCCCTCAAAGACGCCGGCTGCGAGCGCCTCGTGGTGCTGCCGCTCTACCCGCAAAGCGCCCACTCCACCACGGGCGCCGTCTCAGACGGCGTGGAGCGCGCGCTCAGGAAGGCCCGCTGGAACGTCCCTTGCGACTTCGTCGACAACTACCACGACGACCCCACCTACATCCGCGCCATCGCCGCCTCCATCGAGCATGCGGGGTTTCAGCTGGACGCGGACGACAAGGTGCTGTTCTCGTTCCATTCCATCCCGCTCGCCGACATCGAGGCGGGCGACACCTACGAGCTGCAGACGGGCGCTTCGAGCCTGGCCGTCGCCGGAGAGCTCGGCATCGACCGCAACCGCTGGACCATCGGTTACCAATGCCGCTTCGACAAGGGGCGCGAATGGCTCTCGCCCTTCACGCGCGACGTGCTCGCGCGTTGGGCCGAAGCGGGCGTGGGACGCGTGTTCTTCGTGTGCCCGAACTTCGCCGTCGACTGCCTCGAGACGCTCTACGACATCGAACACGAGCTCAAACCACACTACTTCGACTGTTTAAGGAAAGCGGGACGGACGCCCGACGCGCGCTCGTTTCTCTACGTTCCGTGCCTTGACCGCAGCCGCGCGCACCTCAAGGTGCTCGCCGACGTGCTGCATCCGTATCTGAAGGAGGTCCGACATGGGTAACGCCGACGCCGCAGCCGCCGGAGGCAAAACCGTCCTTTTGGGCGTGACCGGCTGCATCGCCGCCTACAAGTCCTGCGAGATCGTGCGTGCGCTCCAAAAGGCGGGGATGCGCGTGAAGGTGGTCATGACCGAGCACGCGACCGAGTTCGTGGGCCCGACGACCTTCCGTGCCCTCACGCACGAGAAGGTGGCCGTGGGCCTGTTCGACGATCCGGAGGACCCCATCCACCACGTCTCGCTCGCCCAAGAGGCCGACGCCTTCCTCATCGCGCCGTGCACCGCGAACGTCATCGCCAAGATCGCCAACGGCATCGCCGACGACCTGCTCACCACCACGGCGCTCGCCACCACAGCGCCGCTCGTCATCGCGCCGGCCATGAACGTCAACATGTACGACAACGGCGCGACGCGCTACAACATCGGCAAGCTCCACATCCGCGGCGCGCGCATCGTCGAGGCGGGCGACGGCTACCTGGCTTGCGGCGACGTGGGCAAAGGCCGCCTCGCGGACATAGAGGACATCGTGGGCGCCACCCTCGACGAGCTCGGCGTGCGCCGCGACCTCGACGGCCGGCGCGTCATGGTGACCGCCGGCCCCACCGTCGAGCCCATCGATCCGGTGCGCTACATCTCGAACCGCTCGTCGGGCAAGACCGGCTACGCCATCGCGCGCGCGGCCGCCCTGCGCGGCGCCGACGTGACGCTCGTGTCCGGCCCCGTGTCGCTGCCCGCGCCCGAAGGCGTGCGCGTCGTGCGGGTGCGAACGGCCCACGAGATGCTTGAAGCCGCCGAGGAGGCGTTCCGCGACGCTGACATCGCCGTGTTCGCCGCAGCCGTAGCCGACATGCGCCCGCGCGCCGTTTCCGACCGCAAGCTCAAGAAGAGCCTCGATGGCGACGAGCTCGGCGCCATCGAGCTCGTCGAGAACCCCGATATCCTGGCCACGCTCGCCGCGCGCAAGGACCGCCAGGTGGTGGTGGGGTTCGCCGCCGAGACGAACGACGTGGTGCCCAACGCCGAGGCGAAGCTCGCCGCGAAGCGCGCCGACTTCGTGGTGGCCAACCAGGTGGGGGAGGGCATGGCCTTCGGCACCGACGACAACGCCGTGTGGTTCGTGGACGCCGAGGAGGTCGAGGAGCTGCCCCGCATGCCCAAAAGCCGCCTCGCCGACGAGATACTCGACAAGGCCGTCCAGTTTTTGAGGTGATCGTCGGCATGCAAGAGCGATGCCTCTTCCGGGGTGACCGTGGCCTTCATGTTTCATGCATCATGCGCTCATGAAAAAACATCTTGCAAAGCAGACGGGTTACGGTTAATATAGTCTGCGCTGTTTGGGAGACCTTGTGGTCGACCAAGCAAGCGAACGGGTTGTGGCGCAGTTTGGTAGCGCACTTGACTGGGGGTCAAGGGGTCGCAGGTTCAAATCCTGTCAACCCGACCAGATGAAAACGCAGGTCGGAAGCTGAAAACGCTTCCGACCTGCTTTGCTTTTCGGGGTAGTTGTGAAGCGATGTTGTCTAATTATTGTCTAATGGTCGAACGGCTTGCGCTTGTCGATAAACGGCAGAGGTTTCTCGGATCGCAAGCCGATCCGCGCGATCTTAAGAGCGAGAATCCTTCGTGGGGTTCATGAGTTCCCAAACGGGAGTCTCCAGTCCGTCGGAGATCTTCGCCATCACGTCCACGGTGGGGTTCGCCCTCCCGTACTCGATGTCGCGGAGGTAGTTGCGGTCGATGCCGACCATGAGCGCGAACCTCTCGACGCTGATGCCGCGTGCGCGCCTCGCGATCCGCACCTTCGCCCCGATGGCTTTTCTGTACTCGTCCGATTTCATGGGAACAGGCTATTGCTTTGCCGACCCAAAAACGCCTACTATAGTAGGCGTTACTGAAGAGGCGGAGAGAGAAGGGGAGGGCGAATGGAGAGCGGTCGTCCCGCATGGGAGGAGGAAGAGCGCGCCTCCTTAGGAAAAAGACAGTGGCTGCTGAAGCGCTTGGATGTCCTTTGCCGAGCCTTCGAGGGGCAGAGGGGCAACTACGAGCGCATCGAGCTTCTGGTCGGACGGGTTGAAAGGCTGAGGGGCAAGAACAGGCGCTGGAAGGCGACCCTGCTCGCCCTCGCGTGGACGGCCCTCTGGATTGCGTTCCTCCACAACCGCGTCAGCCAAGGCGACTACCCCGCCGACGCGCTCACGGTCGTCTTCCTCCTCGTCGTCTTCCTCGGCCCCTTCGCTCCTATCGCAGCCGCCAAGACCGCAAGGGCGAAAGAGGCGAAGAGGCTCGAATCGGAGGCGGCGGCGGTCTATGCGGAAATCAGAAATCATTACGACGCGGTGCCGGACAATCCCCTCGCCATCGAGTACTGCGATCCCGACAGCTTGGAGGCCGTCAGGCAGATAGTCGCGTCGGGGCGAGCCGACACGGCCAAGGATGCCGTGAACGTTCTCGAAGAGTCGCGCTGCCGCTCGGAAATGCTCCATCTTCAGAGAAACATCTTGGAAGAGGCGCGTGGCGCGAGGATGGCCGCCGAGTCGGCGGCAAGATGGGCTGCCGCCGCAGCGAGTAGGCACCGTTGATCGGCGCGGAGCGAACGGGTGCCTCCAAGGGCGTCTGGAACGAGGAGATCGCCGCAGGGCGCAAAGGCTCCAGGTGCGGAGCCGCGAAGTGAAAGAAAGGCGAAAGGAGTTCGGATGGGCGGGAAGACGATAGGGGCTTTGCTGGGCGCGGCGCTGTGCCTCGCAGCGCTTTCGGGATGCGCAGGGCCGGCGAGCCTCAAGGGCACCACGTGGTACTACAGCACGGGAAGCGAGGTGAAGAGCATCCAGTTCTCCGGCGAGGAGCGCGGCGTCACCAGCGAGGGCCTGTCGTTTTCCTACGAGGCGGACGGAGATGTGGTGACCATCGACTCGGGCCTCGGCGGATCGGTCCTCACCCGATCCGAAAGGAACGGCGTGGAGATCTTGGAAGGGAACGGATACGTGTTCTATCAGGATCAGGCCATCCCCCAATCCGAGATCGACGCCGCGCGGCAGGAGAAGGAGCGGGCCGTCGCCGCCGAAGCGGAAAAGCGCGCCGCCGAACTTCGGGAAGAGCTGGAGGGCACGTGGCGATGGGCCAACGAGAACGGGTACTACGACTACACGGATGCCCGCACCGTCACCTTCAACGCCGACGGCACTTGGGAGTCCTCCATGGTCGAGCACGATGTGGAGCGATCGGGCAACTGGGATGTGGAGGTCACCGAGAGAACCGCCGAAGGATCGGGTGTCTGGAAGGTGGTCTACAGCGGCGAGAAGACGACGTTCGACAGGATGGCCTTCGACCTGAATATCTCGAAGGCTGACGGAAGCGAGTTCTCCCAGGAGGAGAAGGGCGATTTCGCCAGCGGCTATCCCTCCGAGTTCTTCATAAAGAACGGGGAGATAGCGGCCCTTTCTCGCTATGAGAGGCAGTAGCGCCGTAAACGGAGATTGCGGGAAAGTGCTATGCTGTAGCGGCAGCGCTGGCGAATGAATCCGTTTCGGACGAAGCGGCGAAGGGGGAAGGGAATGTGCGCATCGACTTCTAGCGGCGAGGCGTCGCTTTAGATCGGGGGCGGGGGCGTGCGTCGCGATGGAGTCTCCGCCGTCGGGCGGCCCCGCCGTGCGGGGCGCGAGGGGATGAGCGCCGGGAGGGCCATCTACGTCTATGCGGACTGGCTGCCGGAGGGGTCTGTCCCGGTGGGGGTCCTTCTCGCCGCGGGCAATCGCGGGAGGGAGTCGCTCTCCTTCTCCTATTCCGAGGCGTGGCTGCGACGGGGCGACGCCACCGCTCTCGACCCCGGCCTGCATCCGCATGAAGGGCCTCGGCGCGCCCCGTCGGACAAATCTCTGTTCGGGGCGTTCTCGGATTCCCGCCCCGACCGGTGGGGCAGGCTTCTGATGCGGCGTGGGGAGGCCGTCGCCGCCCGCCATGAGGGGCGCAAGCCGCGTGCCCTGCTGGAAAGCGACTACCTGATCGGCGTCCGCGACGAGACCCGCATGGGCGGGCTGCGCTACTCGCTGGAGGAGGGCGGCGTCTTCCAGTCCTCAGACCGGAGCCTCGCAGCCCCGCCGTGGACGGAGCTGCGCGCGCTCGAAGCGGCGGCCATAGCCTTCGAGGACGAGGACGACCCCGAGGAGGAGAAATGGCTGCGGCGGCTGCTCGCCCCCGGCTCCTCCCTTGGAGGGGCCAGGCCGAAGGCCTCCGTGACCGCACCGGACGGCTCGCTTTGGATCGCGAAGTTCCCGTCGAGGCGCGACGAGTGGGACGTCGGGGCATGGGAGATCACAACCCATGACCTTGCGAGGCTGTGCGGGCTGAACGTGCCGGAGGCGAGGATGGGAAGGCTCTCCCGAAACGGAGGGACGTTCCTGGCGAGGCGGTTCGACCGCGACGGCGCGAGGCGCGTCCATTTCGAATCCGCGATGGCCTTGCTTGGGAGGACGGACGGGGCGGAGGACGCCAGCTATCTGGACATCGCCTCCTTCATCCGGTCGCGGGGCGCTGCCCCCGAGCGCGACCTGCGGGAGCTTTGGGCGCGGATCGTGTTCAACATCGCGGTCTCCAACACGGACGACCATCTGCGCAACCACGGCTTCCTCCTGACGGAATCGGGCTGGAGGCTCGCCCCCGCCTACGATGTGAACCCCGACATCCACGGCGGCGGGCTGTCCCTCAACATCTCCAGAGAGGACAACAGCCTGGACTTCGGCCTGGCTCTGGAGACGGCGGGATTCTACGGGGTCTCCCCTTCCGAGGCGGAGAGGATCGTGTCCGGCACGAAGGAGGCGGTGGAGGGGAACTGGCGGCCCATCGCGGAGAGCCACGGCCTGAGCCGGGAGGCGATGCGCCGCATGGCCTCTGCGTTCGACATGCGGCGCAAGGGGCGCATCGCGCCGTAAGGGAAGGGGGACGGCGCGGCCTCGCGGCCCGCAGGAAGGCCCGGGATGGGTTAGAATGTCCGGTGGAAGCGCCGCGCAGATGGAGGATGCCGTGATAGACAGCGAAACCCTGCTCGATGTCCTTTTGCACCAGAGGGAGAACCGGGTGGGCGACAGCGTGTACAAGATGGTGCAGTGCGACTTCGCCTACAACTCCAACCGCATGGAGGGGAGCCGCCTCACGCCCGAGCAGACGCGGATGGTGTTCGGCAGGGGGGAGATCAGCGGCGAGGGCATCCCGCTGGACGACATCCTGGAGGCCATGAACCATTTCGAGGCGTTCGACGCCGTCCTCGACCGGAGCGGCGACCCGCTGGACGCGGACCTGCTGCGCTCGCTCCACGGGATTCTGAAGGCCGGGACCGCGCAGGCGAAAAACCCTCTCTATTCCGTCGGGGACTACAAGAGGTACGAGAACGTGGTCGGGGCGCTCGACCTCCCGACCACCCCGCCCGAGAAGGTGGAGGCGGAGATGGAGGCCCTGCTGCGCGGATACGAGCGGGCCGGGAGGCACGATCTGGACGACGTGCTGTCGTTCCACGTGGCCTTCGAGCGGATCCACCCGTTCAGCGACGGCAACGGGCGCATCGGGCGTTTGATCATGTTCAAGGAGTGCCTGCGCAACGGCATCGCCCCCTTCATCGTCACGGACGACCTGCGCGCCTTCTACATCCGGGGGCTTCAGAGATTCCATGAGGAGAGGGGATGGCTGCGCGACACCTGCCTCACCGCGCAGGACCGCTTCATCGAGAGGTACCTCCCCCTCGCGGAATCGTACGCCGAGGCGATGGCTGCCGCGCTCGGCGGGGGTCCGTCCGGCGACGGGCGGGAAGGCGGCGGGATCCGATGAGCAGAACCCGTCGGGAGCGCGGGAGGCTTTCTTGGCCGCTTGAGGACTCGGCGTGCCTGCCGCTCGGGTCGGAGGTGCGCATGCGCGTCGAGGCGGATCTGGCGCGGGCGGGGCGGGCCTTGCCGCCCTGCGCCTACTCCGACGATCCCGCCTACGGCGAACGGGCGGACGGCAGGTGCTCGGAGAAGGGCTGCGCGTTCCGCTTCCTTGCCCCGGTGGAGAGGGCGGGCCGCTCCTCGCGCGGCGGGCGCGTGGCGTTGCGCGACTTCCCGTCGGTCAAGGGAGGGTTCGTGGCCCTCTATCCGGTCAGGCGGGACTCCGTGGACGCCCGCGCGCTGCTCGACGCGCGCGTCGTCTGCGACACGGGACTCGGATTCTCCCTCGACGACATGGAGTTCCACGACCTGCTCTACACAGGCTGGCTCGACGCGCTGTTCGATCCGGGCCTCCCCGAGAACCGCGCCCGCGCCGAAGCATCCGCGATGCTGGGCGGCGGGGCGCGGGAGGCCGCCTTCGAGTGGAGCCTTGAGGAGAACTTCTACGAGGTCGCCGCGCTCGCCGACGCGCGCGGGCGCGCCCTGCGCGCCGCCGAGGCGCTGGAGTCGCGCCGCCCTGACGCTACCGACGTGCCGCCGCTGGCGCGGGTCGCCGTGGAGCAGGGGCGGCACACCGAGGGGGAGCTGGCGGACTTCTACCGTCGTTTCGCCGAGAAGGTCCGCCCCATCGCCCTGCTCGACCCCGTTCGGTACGTCGTCAGCTTCTGCGGGCCGTAGGGCGCGAGGGGCTACCGCGCCGCCCGTCCCGTCGGGCCGCGCCCCGGAGCCGGACGGGCGGCGGGGCCGGGCCTTCTGGCGCTTCCTTGCCGCCCGCTCCCTCCCGGCGAGCGCATCGGGGAGGGGGGCAGGTCCGACGCCGCTTCGCAGCGGGCGGCTTCGACCCTCCTCGCCATCCCCAGCACGGCCCGGTTCACCTCGGCGTCCCGCGCGAGGGCTTCCGGGATGCGCGGCAGCCGCAGGCGCGGAAGGTCTTTAAGCTTGGACCCCTCGGACTCGCCGATCCGGCGGAGGGCTTCCTTGCAGCTTCGGCGCGCCGCCTTCAGGTACGCCTCTTTGGCGGCTTGGTACTCGGCCGCCCTCCGCTCCGCCGCCCGCACCTCCGACCGCAGCCGCTCCAGCCTGGCGTTCTCGGCGGCGCGTCCGAAGGTCCCTTCCAGCGCGTCTCCCGCCAAGGTCCCGTCCAAGCGGGAGAGGAGGAAGGACCGGGCGTCGTTGTCCATGTCGGCGACGTAGACCTTTCCGTCCCGGACCTCCGACGCGACGCCCCATTCCTCAAGCAGCCGCCGGTACTCCTCCAGGTTCGCGGAGCGGCGCGCGAGGCCTTGGCAGAGCTTGCGCAGGTTGTATTTGTAGCTGGCCTCCTCGGGGGCCCGCCCCCGCCGCGCCGCGCGCTCCAGGATGCGCCCCTCGGCGCCCGCGCGGTGGGGTTGGCGCTTGTGGATGCGGGAGTTCTCGGCCCCTTCGACGACCTGCCGCAGGCCCCATTCCGCGTCGAGCGCGCGCACCGTCGCGGCGCGGTCGCGCTTGGCCTGGGCGCTGCGCCCCTCGCAGAGGCGCTTGCCCGTGTCGAGGTTCGTCCTGTTGATCGCGAGGTGCACGGCGTAGCGGCTGGTCCCGTCCTCCTCGCATCGCTCCTCGTGCAGGGCGAGCACCACCTGGTGGGCGTCGTAGCCCCGGCGCGACGCGTACTCGCGCGCGTAGCGCATGCAGTCCTCGGGCGAGAGCGGCCCGCCGTTCATGTCCGCCTCCTCGGGGAGGAAGGCGAGCACCTGGTGCAGCATGACCGTGTTCGCCGCGCCCCTGCGCGAGGGCCTGTCGTGCCCCGCCGCCCTCCGCGTCTCTGCCATCTCCTCGAAGGCGCGGTGCGGCTCGAACACGTTGATGCAGTCGCGCAGGAGGGCGTCCTTCCCCTCGATGTAGTCCTTCAGCTTCCTGGCGTGCTTGGCCGACGCCACGGCCTTCTGGCTGACGATGGTCACCGGCTCCTCCTTCCCGGCAGCTCGGCGTCGGCGATCATCCGCCTGAGGCGGGCCGCGCAGGAGGACAGGTCGGAGAGCGCCGACGCGATGCGCTCGGCGTCCCCCGCCGCAGGCCCCCGCGCGTGGGCGATCCTGGCGAGCTGGTTGACGTTGTTGCCTATGCGCCCAAGCTCCGAGAGGAGCGCCCTCATGAGCTTCGCGTCCGCGCGCGGCTCGTCGCAGCCGACGTAGACCGCCCGCGCGCGCACGTAGCCCGACACGGTGAGGCCCGCGCGCCGGGCGTTCTCCGCGAGGCGGGACCTCTCCTCGCGGGTGAGGCGCACTTGGACGACGATGCGCGCGCGGCCCTCCCGCGCGCCGTCACCGCCCACGGAGGGGCCTCCTTCCGCCTTCGGGCGCGCCCCCTCCCCTCGGAAGCCACGTCGCGGATGCGGCGCGGAAGTCCGAGGGGCAAGATCGCGGCGTCATGACGCCGCGCACATCTTGCATGCGAGCGGCCTCGGCGCGAGAGCGGAGCGGACGGGGGCGGGGAGGGAGCGGCCTCCCGCCGCGCCCCCGTCCGCGCAGCGGGGCGAGGGGAGAAGCGATGCCGACCTCTGGGAGGGATCGAGCGCAGCCCCGAGCCGCGAACGCGGCGAGCATCACCACGGTCGGCTCCTTTCGCCGTCGGTGGGGATGGTGTAGTCGTGGGCGCGCAGGTAGGATTCTAGTCCTCTTCGCGACACGCGGATGGCGCGTCCGATGCGTATATGTGGGAGTTGGCGCGCCGTGCGGTAGGCGGTCGCGCGCGAAACGTGAAGCATCTCGCGCAGTTCGCGCACAGTGAGGTAATCGTGGGGCATGACCATCCTTTCGTCGTGCTGAATTGACGGCGAGAACGATAGTTGTATTCTTTTTGATTGTTTTTAAACCATCGATATAATAATCAACATGGACGGAAGATAACGGGGTGTAAAAGGAGAGCATTATGGAGACACGCGCCAAAAGCCCTTACCATCATGGCAAGTCGGGAGGAGTGCGTTATGCTTCCTTGGCATCTGCGCCGTGGCGGATATACAGCGACATGGATATTACAACAATCGCTGAAATCGGTAGCCCCTCTCTTTTACCCACCTCGCGCCTTCAAAGTGTGGCTACAAACGTGCGCTATCTAACTCCTGCTGTCGAGGCCGAGTTCTCCCTTCTCGAAACCCTTCCTGCCGAGTTTTGCCTGAGGGAACTTGTATCGCTCGATCCGGAAGACGAGGAAGATCTGCTCGGGTTCGTGCAGCGATATGGCGTGATCACCTCCCCGTGGTTCGGATCTTATAGGAAGTTTCTTGGCTCGGAGAAAATCAAAGACAAACTTCCGAGCAGAAAATCCTCCGAAGACGAAGAGTTATCCGCTGCGTTCCTTAAATCGTGGATCGACATATTGGAGGAGGCTCAAGCTCCCTTTGACGCGCTCGACGGGTTCAGGGGGGCGCTTCGCGATGCGGCATGGCAAAGCGATGCTATACGCATCGTCCTTGCATGCGAGGGGAAGAGCGCTGCATTCACCGTATCGCGAAACGAGGCGGTAATGTCCCTTGCCCTTCTTCGTGAATCGGTAGCGCTCATCGCGGCTCTCGATGTCGCCGAAGGCGATCCTAGAAGGGCGGTGGTTGCAATGCTTCGCATGGGTGTCAGGCCGAATGCCATCGTTGGTGGCCACCGTTGGGGAGAATGGTGCGATATGACAGCGCATGAGATATTGGAATTGCCCAGCCGCGAGAGAAAGGAGATCGTCGGAGACATCCTCCTTGCCTTAAGGTCTGCGAAAAGCGTCGGAAATGTTTTTCTGTACCTGAGCGCGATGGCTTTCGAAACGGGCGGTGTGGTTCATGGGGGCATGAGGACGTTTCTCGGCGAATGGAGCTACAAGTTGGGTCCCGAGCACGGCGGTGCCAAAGAGCACGTCTCAAAAAGGCATGCCGAAACTTTGTTCGGCATGTGCGAAGCTGGCGCATACCCCGAAGGCTGCCTCGGATCGGCTGTTGCGTTGCAGCTCCTAGCCATCCTTGAATCTGATGCGCAATGGAGAAAATGCCTTCACCAGGGTTGCGAACGCGCATTCAAGCAATATCGTCGAAATGACGGCACTGCCGCATCTAGCCGCAGAAGGCAAAGCGCGTTCTGCTCGCAGGAGTGCCAGCAGAGGCACAAGCGGCGCGCGCACGCCGCCGCTATGCGGGATCTCGACGAAAGAGTGGACTCCCATGCCGTTTTCTTGCATGGAAGATCGGAGAGCGAGCTTAAAGAGTGGGTGAAGAACGCCGTGGCCGAGCTGAACGTAAAGGGCGAGTATCTAGCCGTCTCTGACAAAAAGATGTACAGGAATTCGGGTTTCGATCTTGAGTTCGAGCCAAAGCGTCCATTGCTTGGAAAAAGCGATGAGGCGAGAGCGTTGAAGCGGCTCATTGAAGCAGTGCGAGACATCTAGCATTGCGTCACGCTACGACGCAGACAAGAGCTGCCCCCCGAATCTTCGCTACGCGACCTCTGGGGCTAAGGAGACTTTGGCATGAAGCCCCAGTGCGGGGTACGCTCGGAGCGCGGGGAGGCGCTCGCGCATCCGCCGCGCTCCGAGCGTACCCCGCACTCCGTTCATTTTCACGAGCAATGAGACATGGGGGCACTCATTCACGGAAGAGACGCATTTGGCATCGGGGTGGAGTAGTCCTACATGCGTTCAAGCTTGCAAGGCGGCGATGGTTTCTGCCGCCGCCTCGTCATTGGCATCGATGACATGCGAATAGATGTTCAACGTCGTCTGCACGTCGGCGTGGCCGAGCCGGTGCTGCACCGTCTTGATGTCGCAACGGCTCCCTATGAGCAGCGTCGCCTGCGTGTGCCTCAACTCGTGGAAGCACAGCCCCTCGTAGCCCTTCTTGCGCGTTCGCCTCCAGCCGCCGTACTTGCCCTGACCGTCCCGGTACTCCTCGATGATCTTGTAGGTGCCGAACCCGTTCTCGACGCAGAAGTCCCTGAACCACTTGGAGAAATCTCGAGGATCGCAGTATCCGCCGAGGCTGGTGCTCACCACGGGCGTGTCGGCGCTCTGCCTCACTCCATGCATTTCCAAATCCACCATTTGGATTTTCTTCCAGCGAGCCAGATACCGCGCTGAGCCTTCGTCGATGCTGAGGATCCTTTTCCCTGCCCTGCTTTTAGGGCCTTTCAGCGATCTGTCCTGCGTGTACTGCTGGGTTATCGAGATTTTGCATGAGTCGAGATCGACCGATTTCCACGTCAGGCCCAGAACCTCGCCTTTGCGCATGCCCGTCGCCATTCCGATCTTCACGGCCACAACACGGGCCTCCATAGTCTTCGAGTCTACGACAGCGGCGAGTCTCTTGAATTCGTTTTCCGTGAGGCTTCGCCGGTCAGATGGTTCCGGTTTGTCGATGTCTATGCCAAGGCAGGGATTCAGGCGGTATTCGATCAACCCATCCATGACGGCCCTGCGATACAGCGTTTTCAGCGACTTCGTTATCCTGTTGAGCACGTTCAAGGACTTGCCTTCTGCTAAGCGATAAGCTGAACACCGGGCATTGATGATATCGGCTGTCAACTCGTCCAGGGGGAAATCGCCGAACAGCTTAACTACATGGGCAAAATCGCTCCGGTCATGCGCGAGGGTGTTTTCGGAGAGCTTTTTGTTCGTCGCGCGTAGGCGTAAGTGCCTCTCCGCGTATTCCCGAACCGTGGGAACAGGCGCTTTCTCAGGGTGGCGCGAAAGCTCGTCTTGCTCGATAAGCTCCTGCTTGTACTTGGCCAATTCGTCGCGCGCTTGCCGTTTGGTGCAGTACACGGTTTTGCAAGGCGATTTGAGATATTTACCTGTTACAGGATCTTTGCCGATGCAATGCCGGAGACGGTAGACTTTCCCCGGCTTAACCTCGTAGATAGTTCCGTTTCCGACGATCTCCATGCGCCGCCCGTCCACTATATTGCCAGATAGCAGTACCAGTGTAACGAGAAAAACCGTTGTCTAATTTTTGTCTAATGGTTTTGAGACATGGGATAATGCGGTATCATCTATTTCCATAAATCATATATTTGAACAGGTATTTTAGTTATCCTGAATCTCTTGCGTTATATCTCGTTACGGTGATTCTTTCGCCTGGGGGTCAAGGGGTCGCAGGTTCAAATCCTGTCGTCCCGACCATCTTAAAGCACAAGGTCAGAAGCTTATTTGAAAGTTTCTGGCCTTTTTATTTTGCCTAGTTGTGAAGCCAAAGGGGCGAAAAATGGGCGAATGAGTTAATCGGTATTGACAAGTCGGTAAATGGAACAGCAGAATACGCGAGAAAAAAGCCAAGGGGTCTCAGGAACATTAAAAGGTTTGTCAATCTACCCAGCTCTTCATATGTGTAGCAACTTCTTTCCTTGCGTTTAGATTATTATTTGAGATGCAATTCTGACCGACGAATAGGAACCGCAAATGAAAGATCGATTCAGCATCACAACATACTCAGTACAAAGCATCCTAGGGCTCATAGACCACGGGGATATTGCCATCCCTGAGATCCAGAGGCCGTTCGTCTGGGATAGCACCAAAGTGCGCGACCTCATGGACTCCCTCTACCACGGATACCCTACGGGATACCTCATCACCTGGAAAAACCCCGACGTGAAAATCAAGGGCGGCGGAACCGCCGAAGGCAAGACAGTCCTTATCGACGGACAGCAACGCGTCACTGCAATGATGGCAGCTCTTGCAGGACTTCCCGTTCTGAATGACGACTATGAATCTAAACGAATCAAGATCGCCTTCAACCCCCTCTATGACGGTGATGACACACCCTTCGCAGTACTTACACCATTTATCGACAAAGACCCAGCCTGGATATCAGACATTTCAGTTCTCTTCGCTCCAGATTTCAGCTCCTTTAAATTCATAACCGATTACATAGCAGCAAATGAGGGCTGCAACCCCGACGCTGTCAGTTCGCGAATTGACGATCTAAAGGCAATAGCCGCGCGCCAACTAGGCTGCATTGCTGTCGACGCCGACTGCACTATTGACGAAGTCACAGAAATCTTTATCCGCATTAACTCCAAGGGTGCGGTTCTCTCCCAAGCAGACTTTGCCATGTCGAAGATCGCAGCAGATGAGGAACACGGCGGCAACATGCTACGCAAGGCAATCGACTACTACTGCCACCTGGCTGTCAAGCCCGAATTCTGGGAGACTGTCAGAGCGCATGACCGTGAATTTATGGCGTCAGAATATGCCGACAAAGTAGAGTGGCTCAGAAACGACAGAGATGACATCTATGACCCCGACTACAACGATGTACTACGCGTTGCATTCATGCACATGTTCAGCCGTGGAAAGCTCGCCGACTTAGTCGCTCTGCTCTCAGGTCGCGACTTCGAAGCAAGAGACTATAAAAGTGAAATTGCTGATAGATCTTTCCAAAAACTTCATGACGGCGTAGTCCGTTTCATGTCTAAGAGCAATTTCCAAGATTTTACAGCCGCACTGCGATCCGCAGGGTTTGTATCCTCTTCAATCATATCGTCAAAGGGCGCTGTCAATTTCGCATACAACCTCTATCTGACGCTGCGTGAAGATTCCACAATCCCAGCAACGGACGTGAAGCGCTGGGTGCAGCGCTGGTACGTGATGTCAGTACTCACAGGACGCTACTCGGGATCGTCGGAATCCATCATGGACAGAGACATCAGGCGCATCGCCGAGCAGGGGTTCATTCCCTTCTACAAGGAAGTAACCGCTTCACGCCTCTCCGACACGTTCTGGGAGGTGGAGCTGCCGCAGAACCTGGTGACGACCTCTGTCAGGACCGGCGCATGGATGGTCTATGTGGCCTCCCAGGCTCGAGCCGCCGATAACACGTTGTTCACCAACGGCTTCAAAGTCGCAGATATTATCGGAAATGTGGGCGACATCCATCATATCTTCCCAAAGGGATACCTACGTGATGAAATTAATGCGCCCCAACGCCTCTACAACCAGGTAGCTAATTACACCTTCCTCGAGAAGCGCATCAATATCGCCATTGGAAAGAAGAGCCCCAAGGAGTACTTCGGTATCGCGAGGGACGCCATCACATCAGAAGATGGCTACTTCGGCGACATCGCCGACCTCAGGACACTTCGCTCCAATCTGGAGGCAAACTGCATCCCCGAGGGGATCTTCGAGATGGAAGCTGCAGATTACGAGGATTTCCTCGCGCAAAGGCGGCAGCTCATGGCAAAGAAGATCGAACAGTACTTCAAGAACCTCTAGAACAGCTGTCGCTGTCTCAGCCATATACCAAGCCATCATAAGGAGATAACTAATGTTCAGTTCAGATCGTCCGATTAGCAAGTCTAGCGAAGATCTTTTGGGGAGATATGCTTTCTCTAAGAGGATGGCCACTGCCATTGCAAATCTGGCGACTGGCGATTCTACGGTGGTAGGACTTTACGGAGCTTGGGGTTCAGGAAAAACCTCGGTGATTAATATGGTCGAAGAAGAACTCGAACAAAGCAACTCAGGCATTTTGGTTATTCGATTCAATCCGTGGAATAGAATCGAGAGTTCAAATCTAATCACAGAATTTTTCCAAGTCCTAAAAGAAAATGTTAATACAAAGATAGAAAAAGTAGCTTACGACGGAACCAAAAGGAAAGAACTCAGCAAAGCAATTGAGACCTATTCTGAATCATTCAAAGGTAGCAAGAGGGTGTTTTTCCGATGGCTTTCTTCTAAAATCGACAAAATGCTAATAGGCAATTTGGAAGTATCGAAAAGAGGAAGAGACTCATCTCTAATCTGTTAAAGAGATTCGATACGAAAATTCTTATCATTGTCGATGACATCGATAGACTTCCCGATGTTCAGATAAGGTCAATATTCCAACTAGTTACCACGATTGCTGATTTTCCAAACGTGAACTACCTCCTGTCGTATGAAAGAAAGATAGTCGAAGATGCATTGTCTTTAATCCAGAGCTGCAACGGATCCGAATACCTCGAGAAGGTCGTTCAGGTTCCGATTAAAATACCCAAGATCAATCAAGAAAAGATAGCCGACCTATTGAGCAAGAAACTCGCCGATCTTTCCAACTACACCACAACTGAACAGGAAATGTCCGACATAGCTAGCAGAGCGTCATTACTACGTTATTGCCTTTTCCCTTATATCGAGACGATTAGAGACCTGCGCCGATTTTCTAACGTTTTGGATTTTGAGCTCGCAGGTTCTGGAGCAAAGGTTTCCCCAATAGACATAGCTGCTATATCAGCAATATCAACATTTGAACCCGAGCTCATTCAGTGGATTCTTGCCAACAAAAATTCACTGTGCGGAGGAACTCCTGGTGGTTACATCTCTGATTCGAAAAGCAACAGAGAAAGCTACAAAACCGAAATTGAAAAAGTCCTTCGAAACAAAAACAGCGACCCTGATAATATCGTAAGAGCGCTTTCTGTATTGTTCCCCTCATTTGGTCTAGCTGTGAGCCCATTTCATCCCATTGTCTCAACCGAATTTCTCCGCATGCATAAAATGCTTGCACACGACGAAATATTCGACGCTTATTTCGCAAGCGCGATTGATTCATACGACTTTCCGCAAGCCCTAATTCACAATATGGCAACGAAATACGACGAAAGCGAGGTTTCTCGAATAGTTGAAGCGTCTTTCGGAAACAAAAATTACGGGCAGCTCCTTGAGGGGTTTCTGGGGATCGCGGACGAAATCATTAGCGCCAGAGCGCCAATTGTATTCCGTTCATTTGTTCACCATATCAAGAAAACCTATGACCCAGAGCACATTGCTTTGTTCTCTGACAATCAACGATCCATTGACCTTCTAAATAAATTGCTGGCTACGGCAGGAATCGACGAAGCATCGCTTCTCATACGCGAAGCAGTTGACAACTTCGACCTTGAAGACTTTATCGCTTTCAGGTCGTTTATTATTCGGCAAGAATGCGCATGCGGAAGAAACGGTTTTGAGAAAAATACTCTGAATGCGCAGTTAATCGATCTAGAAACTCTTGAATTTGTTGAGCAAAAGCTCATCCAGAAAACCCAAGAAAGCATGAACGAGCTATCCATCCTCGGTAAAGAGGACGCGCAAGGTCTTTTGCATATTTGGGAGAGAATTAACCCAGAATCTTATGACCATTGTTTGAGGCAAGCGCTCAATCATCCATTAGGCAAAGTGCTCTTAGCGCAGCTTTATGTATCCAAATGGTATGGCAGCCACTCTAACGGTTGGACCATTGACAAAGGGTTCAAAGTCTTTGTCACCGAAGAGAAAGCATTGGCAGGGATTCGCGAAGCGGTTTTGCAGGAAGATTTTTGGTCTTTACCGCATAGCACCATCGAACGGACTGCGGCATTCGCGATTGGCGTAGAGAATAAGCAATACGAGATGAATGCCAACGAAATTAATGAATCGATTGTCAATGAACGCATTCGAAACTGGGAGAAGAATCGCCACTTACGAAACGAATAGCACAGCATCAAGACTCAATATTGTGTTATTTAAATCTTATACCCAATCGAGGAAAGGTATTCGGTACCGTCAAGAATCTTGCGCACTTTTCCGACAGCCTCATAAGCCCGCCGTCCGGTGCGGCTACCCCTCCAGCAGAGTCACGTCCAGATAGCGCCTCGAGCCCCACTCGCTCTCGGCCACGTACTT
>NZ_PPEL01000022.1 GCF_002899695.1 Rubneribacter badeniensis | reverse complement strand
CTCGCAAGGCTTCCCCGCGCCCCTTCTCCCGCCGCATCCCCGCCCCGCACTTCCCAACCGCTTGCAAACCTGATGCCCGCACTGAGGTATAATCGGAAGCGAGGGAGGGAGAGAATCGTGAACCTGTTGGAGAAGACGCGCGGCGCGACCGGCGCCAGGATCATCGTCGGATCGGCGTTTTTCTGGGCGTGGCTCGACGCGCTGTTCATGAGCCTGCTCTTCGTGCGCCCTGAAGCCGAGGGGCTCATGGCAGAGCTGGCGGCCACGTCCGTGTTCGGATTGAGCCTGCCCTGGCTCGCCCTCGCGCTGGCGCAGCCCGCCGCATGCAACGCCCTGCTCGCGCGGAAGCGAGCGCCACTCGCGTTCGCGGCGCTCGGCACGGCGGGATCGCTCTTGTTCGCCCTCGCCGGAGCGAGCCTCAACGCGGCGGCGCTCGCGGCCGGCGGCCTGTGCGCCGGGGCGTACATGGCCGCAAGCCAGCTGGGATGGGGCGCGACGTACTGCCAAGACGGCGAGCGCAGCGCCACGCCCTTCGTGGCCGGCGGCTTCGCGTGCGCCATCCTCGTCGACGCGCCGCTTCTGTTCATGGTTCCCGAAGCCGCCGCCGTGTTCGCGTCGCTGCTGCCGCTCGCGTCGGGCGCCCTGCTCGCAACCGTCCCCTCCGAGCAGCGCAGCTATCGACGCACCCCCCCCCCGCCGCCGAATCGCGACCGCGTCGCAGTCCTCACTTCGCTCGCACCTGAAGGCGCATCTCGGCACGTCGATGACGCTTCTGTGCGCCGTCTCCCTCGTCATGACGGGGTTCGGCTACCTGCAGCACCTCGTGTCGTTCTCGCCGATCGCGGGTGACGGCGCGTCCGGCGGCATCCTCGTGCAGGTGGCCCGCGGCGTGGCGTCGATCCTCATCTTCGCCATCGTGGTGCTGGCGAAGCGACGGCCCAGCCCCGTGTACCGCGTGGGCCTCCTGGCCATGATCGCGGGCTTCATGCTCATGGCGTTTCTGTTCGGTACCGATCTGTTCTGGGTGTCGGGAGCCATCGTCATCGGTGGATACACGATCCTCGACCTGCTCATCTGGGTGGCGTTCTCGCAGATAGCCTACGCGCAGTCGCGCGATGCGCTCAGAACCGTCGCGCTCATGCGGCTCATCGCGGTGCTGTGCTCGGCGACGGGGGCCGCGATCGGCATCGCGCTCGTGGGCTTCGACGAGGTGCCGTCCGGAAACGTGGCCGCCGAGACGACCGTGGTCGGCTACCTCGTGGTCATCGCCACGGTGCTGTTGCTGAGCAGCGAGGACATGTGGATGCTGTTCGGTCGCCCTCGCCCCGACGGCATGGCAGGAGACGACAGCGCAGGACGCGAAGCGCGCCTGGCCGCTTGGTTCGAGCGCGTCGGGCTCACCGCGCGCGAGCGCGAGATCGCCTCCCTGCTGGCCTCCGGACGCACCCAGCCGTGGATCGCAGAGCGCCTCGGCATCTCCGAGAACACCGTGGGCACCCACGTGCGCCATATCTACCAGAAGGCGGGCGTCCACGACCGCCAGCAGTTCATCGATCTCGCCTCCTCGCCTGATGAGACGCCATCACCCGAACCACGTGAGGTGCCCGAAAGCCTCACGGGAGACGCCTGATTTGCGAAAATACGGCGATTCGCGCGTTGCGCCGGCCGAGCCGAATCCCGCATCCTGACCTCGATGCGACCACACGCCGCACGGCCCGCCGTCGCGGGCAGATGGAACACGGGTCCTCAGGACCCCGAGGGAAGGGATGAAGCCATGGACATCAATCGCAGAAGCTTCTTGAAGGGCGCGCTCGCCACCGGCGCCGCCGCTGCGGCAGCCGTCGCGCTGCCGGCTTGCAGCCCCGCCACGTCCTCCGACGCTGGCGGCGCGAACGCGAACGCAAGCTCGTCGGCGGGAGAGGCGGGCGCGAAGCACACGTGGGAGGTCGCCCCCGAGCCCATCACGGACGTGGCCGAGACGCAGGACTTCGACGTGGTGGTCGTGGGCGCGGGCCTTGCGGGCATCAACGCCGCCGAGGCCGCCGCGCGCAACGGCGCCAAAACCGTGGTGGTCGAGCGCAACACCACCATCTCCATGCGCGGCGTGGACGTGGGCTTCATCGGCGGCACGTGGCACGAGGAGAGCGGCCTTGACCTCGATCCCCGCGTCGCGGCGCGCTACCTGCACCAGGCGTCGCACCAGACCACGAACTACAACCTCATCTACGTGTGGGCGTCGCGCTCCGGCGAGGTGTTCGACTACATCAGGGACCTGGGCGCCAAAAACGGCGTGAGCATGGTGTCGGCGCTGTCCGGCACCGCGAAGTACGGCGTGTGGTCCACGCTGCCCGAGCAGTGGCGCGTCTACCCCGACGCCGTTTCGTTCGTGCGCGGCGGCGAGAAGTACGACGCCCGCGACGACGGCCAGCCGGTCAACGTGACGCTCGGCGAACTCGTGTACAACTCCGCCGTGGACAACGGCGCCGAGTTCGTGTTCGAGGCGCGCGCCGAGCAGCTCGTAGGCGACGCGGCCGGCGGCATCACCGGCGTCATCGCCACCACGAAGGACGGCAAGCACGTGCAGTACAACGCCTCGAAGGGCGTCATCCTGGCCACGGGCGACATCGGCGGCAACCAGGAGATGATCGACGCGTTCTGCCCCATTTCCAACCGCTCGGACGCCAACGTGTACGCCCCGGCCGGCTTCAACAACGGAGACGGCCTGCTCATGGGCGCCTGGGCCGGCGCCGCGCTGTCGAAGAGCCCCGCCGCTCCGATGATCCACCAGTTCACGCTGGACTCGCTCGAGTTCAACCTCACGTCGTTCATCATGTGCTGGCTCGCCGTGAACGCCAACGGGGAGCGCTACGGCGCCGAGATGCCCTTCGAGCCCATGCTGACGAACGCGCGCATGAATACCCCCGGCAACGTGGCGTGGTCGCTCTTCGACAGCGACTACGAGACGTACCTCATGCAGCAGCAGCCCGAGCGCTTCGACCGTTTCACCGACGGCTTGGCCGAGGTCATGGAGAAGTGGCTTGACGAAGGCAAGCTCTTCAAAGCCGACACGCTCGACGAGCTGGCCGCGCAGATCGACGTTCCCGCCGACGCCCTCAAGGCCACGGTCGAGCGCTACAACAGCATGGCCGAAGCGGGCGAGGACGTCGACTTCAACGTGCCCGCGCAGTTCCTCTGCCCGGTGAGGACCGCCCCGTTCTACGCGACGAAGAACGTGTGCTCGACGCTCACCATCCCGTTCGGCCTCCATGTGAACGCCGACTCCCAGGTGCTCACCGCCGAGGACGAGCCCATCGCCGGCCTGTTCGCCATCGGCAACGTGCAGGGCGACTTCTTCGGCAACGACTACCCCGTGCACTGCCCCGGCGTGAGCCATGGCCGCTGCGTGACGTTCGGCCAGCTCGTGGGCGAGGCGTGCGCGAAGGGCACGACCATCGGCGAGCTCGACTTCTCCTAGCCGCCTTCGCGGCGCGAGGAGGCGATTCCCCTCCCTCCCGCCTCCTCGCAAGGGCCGGACGCCGTGCGCGTCCGGCCCTTTTCGCGAGCGCGCACCTGGACTTCCGCGCGCCTGGGCTGCCTCGCATCTGAGCCGCCGTACATCTGGGCTTCCGCACGCCTGTGCTACCGCGCGCCTGGACCGCCGCGCGCCCAGGCCGCCGCACATCTAGGCTGCCTCGCGTCCGCGCTGCCGCGCGTCTGGCCGCGGCCCGCCTCCTCGCATGCGGCCCCGCACGCAGCAGCGCACCGCAAGCGCGCGAACGCCCGCACCCCCTCCGGCACCGCGCGCCTCCCCGAACCCGACCCGCGCCGTCGGGCGGGTGGAAGCGCGGTATCATAAGCGGGTCAGTCTCATGAGAGGAGCCCGCTTTGAACGATACCGCCGACCTCGTCGCACGCGCCCTTGCGCTGCACGACCGCAACTTCAACTGCGCCCAATGCGTCGTCTGCGCGCTCGCGCCGCGTCTGGGCGCCGACGAGGACGTCTGCTTCCGCGCATCCGAAGGGCTTGGCCGGGGGATGGGCGGCATGAGCGAGACGTGCGGAGCCGTCTCGGGCGGCGCGATGGCCATCGGCCTCGCAACCAGCAACGGCGCGGCCGACCCCACCAGCAAAGAGCTCACGTACCGCTACGTGCGCCGCCTCGTCGAGGCGTTCCGCGCGAAGAACGGCTCCACCATCTGCGCCGACCTCAAAGGCGAGCGCACGGGCGCGCCGCTTCGCAGCTGCAGCGGCTGCATCGAGGACGGCGTGGCCCTCGCCGCCGGACTGCTCGACGAGTTGCACGCGCACGCCCGATGATCGCCCTCGGCCCGTCGTCCGTGCTCGCGGCCTTCCGCTCGCTCGCCTTCGCTCCCCCGCACCCGTCTCGGCCCGCCGACGCGCCCATCGCGCCCGCCCGCCCCGCCGCGCCAACCTTCTACGGCCGCGGAACATCGCCCCCAAGCCGCCACTCGCCGGCGCGCTGCTGCTCGAACCACATGCCGGCGTACAGGCCGCCCGCCGCCACAAGCTCGTCATGCGTGCCGCTCTCCGCGACGACCCCGCCATCCACCACCACGATGCGCGCGGCGCTGCGGACGGACCTCAGACGATGGGCGATCACGACCACCGTCTTGTCGCGCACGAGCTCGGCGACGGCCCGTTGGACGAGCACTTCGTTTTGCGGATCGAGCGACGCCGTCGCCTCGTCGAGCAGCACGATGGGCGCGTCCTTCAAAAGCGCGCGGGCGATGGAGATGCGCTGCTTCTCGCCGCCCGAGAGCGTGCAGCCGCCCTCGCCGACCACCGTGTCGAAGCCCTGGGGCAGCCGCTCGATGAACTCGAGGCACGCCGCACGGCGGGCCGCATCGCGCACCTCCTCGTCGGTGGCCCCCTCGCGCCCCATGCGGATGTTCTCCGCTATGGTGTCCTGGAACAGGTACACGTCTTGGAACACGATGCTCACGCGCGAAAGCAGCGCGTCTGCGCCCATGCGCTTAAGCGGCACGCCGCCGAGGCGCACCTCGCCTGCGCGCGGATCCCAGAACCGGGCCATAAGCCGCACGACCGTCGACTTGCCCGAGCCCGAGCGCCCCACGAGGGCGGTCATGCCGCCCTGCGGCGCTTCGAGGGAAAGCCCGCGCAGCACGTCGTCCGGCGCGCCTTGCGCGGCCTTCGCCCCCGGCGCCGCATCGGCGTCCGGGCGCTCCTTTCCCGGCGCGCCGTAGCCGAACACGACCTCCTCGAACGCGTAGTCGAGCCCCTGCGCCGCGCGCCGCTTCTCCAAAGCCGGCTCGGAAAGCTCGGGCTCGTCGAGCACCGCGTCGATGCGCCGCGCCGCCTTGTCGGCATGCGAGAAGTCGGACAGGAAATAGAACAGCGAGATCACCGGCTCGTACAGATTCAGCGCGACCAGCAGAAACACCATGAAGGAGAACGGATGGAGCGCGCCCTGCGACAGAAGGGCCGTGCCCGCGGCCATCACCACGCCGATGCCGCACGACAGCACGAGCCGTCCGAACACGGCCACGGGACGCGAGGCCGCCTCCTTCTTGATGGACACGCGCCGCAGCTCATCGAAGCTGCGCTCGAGCGCGGCGAACTGCTCGCCCGCCAAGCCGAACGCTTTGAGCGTGCGGATGCCGCGCGCGTACTCGATGCTGCGCGCGTCGCTTTCCCGCAAGGCGCGCGCCATCTCGTCTGAGACGCGCGAGAGCCCCCGAAACCCCAGATAGAGAAACGGAAGCGCCAGCGGCACCACCGCAAGCGTCGCAGCGGCCATGCGCGCGTCGAACACGGCGAGGAACACCGAGAACACCGCGAGCCTCGCGAGGATGCACCCCGCCTGCGACAAAAGCTCGCCGCCGTAGTTCTCCACGATGCGATAGTCGCGCAGAAGCACCGAGGTCAGATCGCCCGCATCGCGCTCGCTGTAGAAGCCCATCGGCAGCCGCCTGAGCTTCTCTCCCATCGCAAGGCGCGCCTCGAGCACGATGTCGGCCGTTCCCGCGCAGGTCAGTATGTATATCTTGCGAGAAGAGAGGTACGACAGCGCAAGCTGGGCCGCAAGCGCGACGAGGCAGAGCGCGAGCGCGCGGACGTCGAGCGCCGACCCCGGATCGGCGATGGGGCCCATCAGCACGTACACCGCCGCCACCATGATGCCCGTCGGCAGCGAGCTGACCATCGAATCGAGGATGCGCCATCCGACCATCGCGCAGTAGTTCTTGGGCCTCCTGAGCGTCAGGCGGTCGAGCGATTCTGCAAGGCTACCCACGACGATCCTCCTTCCCTGCGGCCATGTCCCACGCGTCGCGCCGCTCGTTCGCCTCGACCATCCGGCGATACAGCGCGCTCTTTCGCACGAGCGCATCGTGCGGGCCCTGCGCCGCAAGCCGGCCCTCGTCCATCACGAGGATGCGGTCTGCGGCTTCGACGGTCTTCAGGCGATGGGCGATGATGAGCACGGTCTTGTCCCGTGCAAGCCGCGCGAACGCCTGCTGGATCCTCCCCTCGTTCTCGGCGTCGACGTAGGCCGTGGCCTCGTCGAGCACCACGATGGGCGCGTCTTTCAGAAACACGCGCGCGATGGCCACGCGTTGCGCCTCGCCGCCCGACAGGTACGTGCCACCCGGCCCGATGCGCGTGTCAAGGCCCTCGGGCAGACGCGCCACCACGTCGTCGATGCACGCCGCCCGCGCCGCCGCGAGCACCTCGTCGCGCGTGGCGGCCTCGTTTCCCATGCGGATGTTCGCCTCCAGCGTGTCGGCCAGCAAGAAGGTGTCCTGGAACACGAACGACACGGTGTCGGAAAGGCGCTGGGACGAGAGCTCGCGGACGTCCACGCCGCCCACGCGCACCGCGCCCTCATCCGCGTCGAAGAACCGCAGGATGAGCGCCGCGATGGTCGACTTGCCGCCTCCGGAAGGGCCCACGAGGCCCGTGACGCTGCCGGAGGGGAGCCGAAAGCTCACGTCGTCGAGCGCCCGCGGCCCGTCCGGCCCCGCATACGAGAAGGACACGTGGGAGAACTCCACGCTCGCGTCTTGCGGCTCGCGCGGCTCGGCGGGCTCGGCAAGATCGGGATAGTCGAGGATATCGTCGATGCACTCGACCGCCGCGTTCACGCCGCTCATCGTCACCGTCTGGGTGATCATCTGCAAGACGGGCTCTTTCATCCCCGCCCCCACGAGGAAGAACAGAAGCACGGTGGACACGAAGCGCGCGTAGGACTGCCCGTCGGCCGAAACGCCGGGCAGGACGAGCAGCACCGCGACGAGCAGGCACAGCATCTGAGCGCCGATGGCCGCGTACATCCTGCCCATGCCCGAAGCGTTGAAGTACGTCGCCCATTTGATGTTGCCCACGTACTCGCGCGCGTCGGCCTCGAAGCGCCGAAACGCCGAAAGGCTGCGGTTGAACACCTTCACCACCGACATGCCGTGCACGTACTCCACCGTGGTGCCCTCCAACGTCTCGCCGGACGCGCGCATGGCCGCCTGGCACGCCGCCCCCTCCGGCGTCGCAAGAGCGCGTCCCATCAGGATGAACGCCGCCACGATGGGGATGACGAGCGCAAGCGCGAGCCGCCAGTCCACCGCGAGCAGACACGCGATGGCCACAAGGGGAAGCGAGGCGGCCGACGCGGCATCGGCCAGATGGTGCGCCACGAAGCCCTCGATCTGCTCGACGTCGGCGCTCATCACCTTCTTCACCTCGCCCTGGCGCACGTCGGAGAAGAATCCGGAGGGCACGCGCGCGAGCTTTCCCATAAGCTGCACGCGCACCTCGTACAGGATGTTGAACGCCGCCGTGTGCGCGAGCATCGTGGAGAGGTACATCGCGACGCCGTACACCGCCGCAGCGGCCAGGGCACCGGCCGCAAGCGCGGCCATGAAGCGCCAATCGATGGAGGCCAAGTCGTGGAAATGCATGACCACCTGGTCCATCATGAAGTACACGAGGATGAAGGGCGAGAACCGCGCCGCCGATGCCGCGACGGCCAGCGCGACCGCGCCGACGAGCAGCCCGCGCTTGCGCCCCGCCAGCTCCATGAGGCGCGCGAGGCCCTGCTTGCGCTTGGGGCGCGCGGACGGGGTGCCTGCGGCGGGGGCGGCATCTCTGCCGGAGCCGCCCGCGCCGGGGCTGGAGGCACCTGCGCCGGGGACGGACGGAGGATCCGCAGCCCTTTCGTAGAACGCGCGCTGCGCCTTCGAGAACACCGTCGAAAGCGCGGGACGCACCGCCGTCTTCGCCTTCATGCTCCGCTCCCTTCCTTAAATGACCAATTTCTTAGTTTCAGTCATTTAAGTTAGCATACGATAACTTGCAAGGCAACGGGAAAATGACCATCTTTCAACTTTCGGTCATATAGGTTACGATGGCACGGAGGACATCAGATGCCGCCAACCGTGCAGAAACAGATGTTTCACGTGAAACATCTGTTTGGCTTGAAGGCGCCGAACC
The DNA here is from genome assembly GCF_002899695.1 of Rubneribacter badeniensis. Classification (GTDB taxonomy): domain Bacteria; phylum Actinomycetota; class Coriobacteriia; order Coriobacteriales; family Eggerthellaceae; genus Rubneribacter; species Rubneribacter badeniensis. The sequence goes on along the minus strand of NZ_PPEL01000022.1, from coordinate 25,408 downwards.
GAGAAAAACGGCTCCGCTCGCCCATCGCGCCTCCGATCATGCGGCCCATCGCGTGGCCGGAGGCGGCGCAGCGCGACCGCGAGGCGAGAGCCGGCGCGCCGAGTATCGTGCGCGGCGCGGCGCTCGACCCGTGAACGACGAACAGGATGCACCCGCAAGCGGCTTGCAACGCGGCGCGCGGCGTGCGAGTACAGATCAGCTTGTGGCGCGTGTCCTGCACGCGACCCAGGTCGTGCGACCCGCCGACGAGGCAACCCGCGGGCGCGTCGCGAACGCGGCGGCGCGGCGACAGACACGCAGGTCGTACGGTATACGGACAACGCGGTAGCGCAAGACGGCGCGCGGCCTGCGCACAACGCGGAGCGCGCACCCGCAGACGACGCGCGGCGCGCCCCGCGCGGTCAGCCGACGCCCTGCCCGCCGCGATGCGCACCCGACGACAAGGAGGACGCCATGCCCGCGATATTCAACGAAGCCCGCCGCGCGGAGATACGCCAGAGCCTGCTTGCGGCAGGGTTCGACCTCATGAGGGAGCGCGGTCTGCGCCGGCTCACCATTGACGAGGTGACGAGCCGCGCGGGCATCGCGAAGGGGACGTTCTACAGCTTCTTCCCCTCCAAAGAGGAGTTCGTCTACCAGATCGTGGTCAAGGGGCGCACACGCGTCGCGACGGAGCTCGAAGAGCTGGCCGACCGAGCCGGCGGGAAGATCGACCGCGCGGCCTTCGAGAGCTGGCTTTCGCGCATGTGGCGCGACGGCGCCGAGCTGTACCGCGCTGTCGGCGTCGACGGCTGGCGCTACCTGAGCGAGAAATGGCCCCGCGAGCGCTCCTTCAGCCCCGATGTCGACCGAGAGACGTCCGAATGGATTCTCTCGAAGCTCGACGGCGTAAGCCCGCATGCGGACTGGCGAACGTTCGCGAACCTTCAGAAGGCCATCGCCATGCTCTACCTCAACGAAGAGAACGTGCACGCCGACGCGCTCGACGCCACAGTCGGCATCATCATCGACGCCATGGCGCGCGCCCTCTTCGACCCCGAGCCCTCCTCCCCCGTCCCCGCGCCGCCATCGCAACCGCGCTGACGCCCGTCGCCTCGCCTCCCCGTCGCCGCCCCCGCGGCGATCGCCGCGAACGAGCGCCGCGGCCTTCCCTTGAAACGCCCCTCCTCCCGTATCGGCGGCCCGCGCATTACGTCCCGCTCCCAAGCGCAAGGGCAGACGAGCGCCGTCTCCGCATCAGCGCCGGATCCTCGCAATTCAACGTACAGATGTTTCACGTGAAACATCTCGCACGGAACGCGCCACCGTGCCTGCGAGCGCAGCCCCGCCCAATGCAGCCGCGCCGCGTTCGCGCCCGCAAACGCAAGGAGGGGTGGAGGCGCGCGATGGGCGCTTTCTCCACCGCATCGCGCCCACACCCGCGAGCGCAAGGGCAGACGAGCGCCGTTTCCGCATCGACATCGGACTCTCGCAATTTGTCGTACGAATGTTTCACGTGAAACATTCTCGCGCGGAACGCGCTACCGCGCCCACACCCGCGAGCGCAAGCGCAACCCACGCCTCCCGCGCCCGCGAGCCCCCTGACCGACGCGCTCGCAAGCCCACCCCCGTGCCCGACGCAGCCGAGGCCGAGCCGCGCTACGCGATTCCCCGAGGGGGAACCGCCCGAGATCGTCGGTACTCCGACGGAGCGGCGCCCTGGAGGCGCTTGAACGCCTCGGCGAACTTGCTGGGGTTCGAGTAGCCCGCGCGCAGGGCCACCTCGGCCACGTTCAGGCGGGTGGAGGCCAAGAGGTCGGCGGCGAGGCGCATGCGGCGGTCGCGCACGAAAGCGGCCACCGACATGCCCTGCACGCTGCGGAAATACCCGTTCAACGTGGCCGCCCCCACGCCGAAGCGGCGGGCGAGGGCGCGCACGTCGTGGGGCTCGGCGGGCGCGCGCTCCACCTCGTCGCGCACGGCGCGCACCATGCCCATCTGCGCCGGCGTGAGGAACGTCGGCGGGCGCGCGGCAGAGAAATCCCGTGTGAACAGGTCGGACAGAAGTCCCATGAGGCCGATCTTGCAGCGCGCGGCGTCCAAGCGCTCCGCAGCGGTGCCGATGCGCTCCATCGCGTCGTTCAGCGCCCAATCCCCCGAGAACACCACCGTCGTATCCGGTCCGCCCACCCACGCATCCAGCGGAATCCCCGTCTCTGCCAGCGCCGCGAAGGAGGGATCCCGCAGCACGCGCGTGCTCACGAACAGTTCCACGCCCCGATAGCGCCCCAGCGGATACTGGAACTCGCCCGGCTGCGTGCGCGCATGCCCCACGCAGAAGTCGCCCGTCCCCACCACGGCGAAGCCCTCGGACGGCACCAGCACCTCGCAGCGGCCCTCCATGCAGAAGTTCATCGAGAACCACGTGTCGTCCAGAAGGCGGCCCGCGTCCCCGTCCTGCGGCGGCAGCAGGTTCGGGCACCGCTCCACCTCGAAGTCCACCGTGCTCGCCAGAAACCACGGCGACACGACGAACGTGCGCATGGTGCCGCGCCCCAACGGCTCGTCGAGCGAAAGCTCGTAGCACCGCCCGTCGAACGAGACATGCATGCCTGTCGATAGATGAATCTTTTCGAGCGAAAAAGGCTCGCGCATACCTCGTCTCCTTTCTCTTTCCGCATTATAACCGCCTAGGAGGCCTTTTAATTCGGTAAGGCTAACTTGCTGCGATATGGAGTTAAAACGTGCAAACGGAGTTGAAGCCCCGCATGCGCAGCGCCTACCATGAAACGCGCTGCGCCCGCCGCGAGGCCGCTTGGCGCAGCGGCGAATCGAGAGAGGAAGGACCTCTATGATGAAGTTGAGCGACGCCCCGGAGGGCGCTCGCGTGCGCATCGCGGCCACCGCGGGCACGGCGCGCTTCCTGGGGCGCGTGACCGCCATCGGGCTCACGCCGGGTTGCGTGCTGGACGTGCTGCAGAACAAGCGGAAGCGCCCGGTGCTGGTGCGATGCCGCGACAGCGCCATCGCCATCGACCGCGGCGACTGCGAGAGCATCCGCGTGGAGGAGGCGCTATGAGCTGCGACCAATGCAACGGGTGCGCCGCGGGCGCGGGAGCTGCAACAGATGGCGGTGCAGCCGGCAGCGCGGGGGCTGCAGCGAGCGCAGCCAGCGGCGCGGGGGCCGCGGCGGGCGGCGCTTCCGCGGCGCGGGCGCCGGGAGCACGGCGCATCGCCCTGCTGGGCCAGCCCAATTCCGGCAAGTCAACGCTGTTCAACGGCCTCACCGGCGCGCGGCAGCACGTGGGCAACTGGCCCGGCAAGACGGTGGAGCGCAAGACGGGCACCTTCCAGCACGGCGGGCGCGCCTACGAGGTGGTGGACCTGCCCGGTTCCTACGCGCTGTCGGCGATGTCGCCGGAAGAGGAGGTGACGCGCGGCTTCCTCGCGCAGGGCGGCCTCGACGCGGTGCTGGTGCTGGCCGACGCCTCCCAGCTGGAGCGCAGCCTGTACATGCTGGCCGACTTCGCCGGCATCTCCTGTCCGGCCGTGCTGGTGCTGAACCTCATGGACGTGGCCGAAGGGCAGGGCAAGCGCATCGACGCGGCGGCCATCGAGCGGCGGCTGGGCGTGCCCGTGGTGCCGCTCGTGGCCGCCGACCGCACGCGCTACGACGCGCTCTACCAGGCGCTGGAGCGCACGTGCGATGAGCGGGCCGTCATCGACCCCGCCGCCCTCGAGCGCGCCATGGCGCAGCGCTTCGGCAGCACGTGGGACGCCGTGGCAGCCCAGCTGCCGGAAGAGGGCATCGGGCCGTACAGCCGCTTCTGGCTGGCGGCGAAGCTCATCGAGGGCGACGGCCCGGCGCGCGAGCTGGTGCGGCAGCACGTCGACGCCGCCGCGAACGCCGCTCTCGACAAGGCGCTGCGCGGCGTGAAAGACGGCATCCAGAACGCGGGCGCAGCGCGCTTCGCATGGGTGGAGCAGCTGATCGCAGGCGCGGTGGAGCGCGAAGAAGAGGCCGCGGGCGGGCGCGAGAAAAACGCCGCCTCGGCTGCGGGCTCGCGCGAGGCAGCCTCCACCGCCAGCACCGGCAACGCGAAAACCGCATCGCCGCTCTCGCGTTTCGACCGCCTCGCCACGGGCTCGCTCCTCTCCAAACCCCTCGCCGTCGGCATGATCCTCCTCGGATTCGTGCTGGCGTTCGTGCCGGCGATACCCATCATGATGGTAGGCGGGATGATCTCCTCCCTCGGGCAGGAAGCCGCCTTCGCGCTCTCGGGCGCGGGCATCCCTGATGTGGTGGGCAGCTTCCTTTCGGGCGTGGTGTGCAACAGCCTGTGCTTCGGCACCATGATGGTGGGCTACGTGTTCGGCATCAACCTCGTGTTCGGGCTGTACGAGGAATCGGGCTACATGGCGCGCATCAGCTACGTGTTCGACCATGCCATGTCGCGCTTCGGGCTGCAAGGCAAGTCGCTCATGCCCTTCCTTATGTGCTTCGGCTGCACGATGGGCGGCGTGTCGGGCTCGCGCGTGATCGACTCGTGGGGCCAGCGCATGCTCACCGTCATGATGGCGTGGGCCATCCCTTGCGGCTCCACGTGGGGCGTGGTGCCGGTGCTGGCCGTGGCGTTCTTCGGCATGGGCGCGCCGCTGGTCATCGTGGGCATCTTCTGCGTGTGCGTCCTGCTCATGTGGGCGGTCGGCCGCCTGTTCGGGCCACGCTTGGTGAAGGAGGGTGAGCGCGCCGGACTGGTGATGGAGCTACCGCCCTACCACCGGCCGCGTTTGGGGAACGTTCTGCATGGCGCGATCCTCAAAAGCCGCCAGATGTTCGTGCGCGCTATCCGCGTAGTGGCCATCTTCGCATTCGCCATCTGGGCGCTCACCTACACGGCCACCGGCAGCGTGGAGGGCTCGGCGCTGTACGCGCTCGGCACCGCCATCGAGCCGATCACGCAGTTCTTCGGCATGGGCTGGCAGACGTTCACCGCATGGCTGTGCGCGCTCGTGCTGAAGGAATCGGCGCTCGGCGTGCTATCGGGCCTGTTCGCGGGCGGGGCCACGCCCAATGCGGCCGTCGTCACCGCCGTGACGGGCGGCGTGGCCGTGGCCGGCAACATCGGTGAGATCATGGCGCAAGCCATCTCGGCGCCCGAGGCGCTGGCGTTCATCTTCGCGTTCACGTTCAACATGCCCTGCGCCGCCAGCGTGTCGGCCACCTGGGGCGAGGTGCATTCCACGAAATGGACGGTCATCACCGCCGCGTTCTACATAGCCAGCTCGCTCATCCTAGGTTGCATAGTGTTCCACGTGGCCTCGCTGTTCTTCTAACGCGCGCAAAACGCAGGGGATGCGCAACGCGGACGAAAGCGACGACGCACAGTGACGGCACAGGGCATCCGCACCATGTGCCGTCACCTTCATGCACCGTAAGGGTGCATTTTTCGTCAAAAGATGCACTGTGACAGTGCATTTGGGAAGACGTCATGTGCCGAACAGCTCGCTGTGCGAGCCGGTGCGGACGGCATCCCACCCAGAGCGGCGAGCCCGCCTCGTTGAAGCCGTGGGGGTTCGCGAGACGAAAGGCTCCCCGCCCTACCCCGCGATGCGCCAGCCTTCGGCGGCCGCGCGCAGCTCCACGAAGCGGCGGTACGTGCCGCCTTCGGCCATGAGCTCGTCGTGCGTGCCGCGCTGCGCCACTGTGCCGCCGTCAACCACGAGAATTTGATCGGCGGCCTCGACGGTGGCCAGCCGATGCGCGATGACCACGACGGTCTTGCCCGCCGTCAGCTCTTCGATGGCGCGCTGGATGAGCGCCTCGTTCTCGGGATCGACGCTGGCGGTGGCCTCGTCGAGCACCACGATGGGCGCGTCTTTCAAAAGCGCCCGCGCGATGGAGATGCGCTGCTTCTGCCCGCCGGACAGGCTCGCCCCGCCCTCGCCCACCACCGTGTCGTAGCCCTGCGGCAAAGAGCTCACGAAATCGTGGCAGCACGCCCGCTTCGCCGCGGCCACCACCTCCTCATGCGTCGCGCCGGGGCACCCGAACGCGATGTTCGCCTCCACCGTGTCGTTGAACAGGTACACGTTCTGAAACACCATCGAGAAGTTTTCCAGCAAGCTGTCGCACGCAAGCTCCCGCACGTCGCGCCCGCCCACGACCACGCGCCCCGCCTCCACATCGTAGAAGCGCGCCATGAGGTTCGCGATGGTGGTCTTGCCCGAACCGGAAGGGCCGACGATGGCGCAGGTCGAGCCTTCCGGGATGCGAAAGCTCACGTCGTGCAGAACCCGGCGCGCCCCTTCGCCCTCGCCGTAGGAGAACGACACGCCCTCGAATGCGATGTCGAAGCGATCGAGGCGCACGTCGCGGCCGTCCTCGTCGATGAAGCGCGCCTGCTCTATCTTCTCGAGGCGGTCCATGATGTCGTTCAGATCGCCCAGCATATGCGCCGAATCGTTCACGCGCTCCACGCCGGAGTAGATGGTGAACGAGAACAGCGAGAACGCGAAAAACATCCACAGCGGCAAGTCGCCCGTAAGGCACGCCCACGCCGACGAGGCGACCAGCGCCACGCTGGCCAGCTTGAGCGATGCAAGGTGGATCACGTTTTTCGGCGTGAATCCGAACTCGATGCGGATGCGGGCGCGCCTCAGGTCCTCGACCGTCCGCAGCAAGGGCTTGCTCGCCGCGCCGCCATGGCTGAATGATTTCGCCGTGCCCAGCCCGCGCACGAACTCCACGATGTCGCTCGCGAGGCGCTCGGTGGCCTCGTGCGCCGCCGGGGCGAGGCGCGTGGCCGTGCGGTTCACCTGCGCGAGCGCCGCGCACGACACCGCCACGCCCGCGAGGGCGCCTGCGGCGGCGAGCGGGTTCATGACGAGCAGGAAGCACACGATGGCGGCCAGGTTCACGTACCCGTTGATGACGGCGTCCACCATCTTCATGCCCTGAAGCTCGAGGATGCCCAGCTCGGTGGTGGCGGTCGCCAGGATGTCGCCCGTCTTCACCTTGTCGAAGTACCCGAGCGGCACGCGCTTCAGCACGGCGCCGATGCGGATGCGCTCCTCGGGGGCCACCTCGTAGCCGATGCTCTCTTGCAGGCGGTTCTTGCCGTACGAGAACGCGAAGCGCAGCGCCACGAAGGCCGCGATGGCGGCCAACGACAGCCAGACCCATGCGGGATCGAGCGTGCTCGCGCCGCGAGCGTCGTCTGCCACCTGGCCGAGAAGCCACGCCGCCAGCATGACGGGCGCCGCCGTCGCCCAGGTCATGAAGAACGAGCACACGCAGCCCAGCACGAGGTTGCGCCGGTACCTTCCCGTCCACCTCACGATGCGCGCGAGGGCCTTAAGCATGAGGATCGACCTCCTTCCCAACACCGCGCCCGTCCGCATCCGCCGCACGGCTTGCCGCGCCGGACGTCCCGCGCGCCGCGCCTTGCGCCCCCGCGCCGTCGCGGCTTCGCGCACCTCGGCCCCTCCGCGCGCCCGCCGCGCCTCCGGCGCCCGAAGACCCTGCGGCCCAGCCCTTCGCGCCCACATGGGCCTCCCACATGTCCGCGTACAGCGCGCATCGCTCAAGCAGCTCTTCGTACGCGCCCTCGTCCCTGACGCTTCCGTCCTCTATCACGACGATCTTGTCGGCCCCGCACACGGTGGACAGCCTGTGGGCGATCACGACGAGCGTCTTGCCGCGCGTCAGCTCTGCGATCGAGCGCTGGATGCGGTCCTCGTTCTCCGGATCGGCGAAGGCCGTGGCCTCGTCGAGCACCACGATGGGCGCGTCCTTCAGCATGGCGCGCGCGATGCTCACCCGCTGGCGCTCGCCTCCCGACAACGCGCTGCCCGCCTCGCCCGCAGGCGTGTCCCATCCGCGCGGCAGCCGCGCCACGAACTCGTCGCAGCACGCGGCGCGAGCGGCGGCGGCCACCTCCTCGTCGGTGGCGCCGGGACGCCCGAGCCGCACGTTCTCGCGCAGCGAGCAGTCGAACAGGAAGTTGTCCTGGGCCACATAGCTCACCAGCTCGGAAAGCTGGTCGAGCGGCATGTCCCGCACGTCCGCGCCGCCGATGCGCACGCTGCCGGCATCCACGTCCCAGTGACGCGCGACAAGGCGCGCCACCGTGGACTTCCCGCCGCCGGACGGTCCCACGAGCGCCACGAACGAGCCTTCCGGAATCGTAAGGTCGATGCCGTGCAGCACCTCCTCTCCCTCCTCGTAGGAGAAACGCACGCCGGACAGCTCCACGTCCGCTCCGCGCACGCGGGCGCGATCGCGGGGTTCGGGCAGCTCGGGCAGCCGCAAGAACTCGTCGGCGTCGGCCACGGCGTACTCCATCGACTTGGCCTCGTTCAGAAACGCCCCCAGCCTCATGGCGGGATCGACCACCGCGAGCGCCATCACCAGGCACAGCCCCAGCTCGGCAGGGGCCAGTTCGCCGCCGAGGTAGAGCGCCAGTCCCACGGGCACCACGGCCAGAAGCGTGGTGGGCATGATGGACGTCGCCAGGTTCATGCTCACCCACGTGGCCTTGAACCAGCCCAGCGTGAAGTCGCGAAACGCCCGCACCGCGCCGGCGTACTTCTCGTAGGAGTCGCTCGCCTGGTTGAACGCCTTCACCACCTCGATGCCCTCGATGTACTCCACGATCACGCTGTTCACGCGGTTGCCCTCTTCCACATAGGCGGCGTACATCCGGTTGAAGGCGGACAGGCCGCCGGCGAACACGACCAGGCCTGCGGGCACCGTCGCGACGCACGCGAGCGCCATGCGCCAATCGATGGCCGCCAGCCACGCCACCAGCCCCGCCGCCAGAAGGAAGCTGCCCGACAGCTCGGGGATCATATGCGCAAGCGGCGGCTCGATGCCCTCGATGCGGTCGATGAACACGTTTTTGATCTGCCCGATGCTCTTGCCCTGCACCGTGCCCAGCGACGCGCGCATGAGCTTGGCCGCGAAGTCGCGCCGCAGCTGCGCGAGGATCGTGTAGGCCGACACGTGCGAAAGCAAGGTCGAGACGCCGAACAGCACCTTGCTCGCCACGTAGGCTGCCGCCGCCGCGGCAATCCACGGCACCGCCGCATCCCACGCCCCGGCCCCGCCTTCGCCGCCCGACGCGCCCATCACGATCTCCATGATGCGGTACACGGCGTAAAACGGCACGAACCCCATCGCCACGCTGGCCACCGAGGCGGCAAGCGAAGCCGCCATCTTGCCCCGGCACCGCCCCGCGTAGCCCAAAAGAACCGCCACCCACGAGCGCTTTCCGCTCGCCGCAGCCGTCTGCGCTTCCACCACCCGCCTCACCTCTTCGCTGCTCGTCCACCGGGCTCCCGCCCCACTGTAAGGCAAGAGAGGTGGCCCGTCCGCTCCGCAGGGACGGCGACTAGCCCGTTCGGACGGGAAGTTAGATGCGGAAAGAATGAGAAAGGCCGGGTGGAACGACAGGAGAGAGTCTCGCAGAGAGAAAGGGAACGGCAGAAAACAACAGAGCGCAGACGGCAACGAAAGGCGTAAGAGAGCAGTGAGGGGCAAAGGAAGTCAGTACGCTCTAGAAACGCAAAAACAAGACAGCGAAACTCCGAGCACGCAAAGAAGGGGCATCCTTCGAGGGCATACCTCACTCACCCGCCCGCCATCTGGAAGAATCGCCTCAGACCCATCCTGCGATCCCTTGCAAAAGCGGTGGCACAACAAGGGCAATAACACAGCTCGCCAAAGTCCCCACAAGATAGCATTCGGCAAACTCTTTATCGTCAAGCATCTTGAAACGCGCGATGCTTTTCGCCGTCAAAACAAACGCTATGGCCGCGAATTGACCATGAACGACAAGCACGGCGATGATCGTCCGCTCAAGCATGCCGATCCAGCGGCCCGCACGAAGGCCCTCATCGTCGTCTTCGCCGCCGCACCCTTCGCACCGCTCCCCTCCAACACGAACCCCATGCAGAAGAAGCCGCATGAAGACAGCGGCGGGCTTCCACATCACCAGCAGCATCAGCGCCACTGCAAAAGCAGAGCCCTCAAAAGGTTGGCCCACAAGAGCCACGCATAAAGAAGTCACGTCGAGCAATGGATGGGCGGAAAAGAGCCCTACCGCAACAGCGATGCAACATGCCAAGTGAAGAGCCTGATCGACGCAAAAGACAGTAAGCGGATTCGCGCCACGCCCCTCCACCATGCCTTTAAGACAATCGATAAGCGCATGGGAAGCGGCCAAAACAAGCCAGGCCAATGCAATCGATTCTCCCGAAAACACGCAAACCGAAAAGGGGAGCATGCAGAGGGAGTACAGCGCGCAATGGATGACCAGAAGCTTGACGCTTCCCCGTTTTCCCTTCGCGACCCGATTCGTTTGCGCATAGAAATCGCCCGCCACATGCCCCGCGATAAGCAGCAAGACGGCGTATCCGAGCGTCATAAAAACCGCCTCGCGATGCACGCGAAAGCCACAATCGCACTACGCTCCTGAACGATACGCCCTTGGGAGATCTTGCGATCAAGCCCTTGCCGTGAGACGCCCGCTACATTAGCAAGATCATAGGAAATGCCCGTCAAATCCTTTCCGGAAAGGATAGGCCATTCCGAATCGCAAACGAACTCGCGTAGGCCGACCGGCCTCCATAGAGAGGCCATTCCCCCCTCCCCCGCCCGCAAGACACCCTCGATCAACTTGGACGCCTGCCGCTGCGAACAAAAGCTCTTTCTGCGCAAGACATCCAGCCCTCGGATAAACAACTCCTTGGTGGATACGCCTTTTTCAAGAAAGCGAAAATCGCCGCCGTCTAAAACAATAGGCCGCATGAGCTCGACAACGAGCGCCGTCTCGTTTTGGGCGGCGGTTCTCATTTTGCAGATGCCCAAAGAATGATCCAAGAGGATCGTCAGCGCATCGTCATACGCACCGCCCGACCTGAAGACCAGATCGAAATGCTTGTTCGTCTTCGCACGATCAATCGCAGCGCGCGCCCGGTGATACGCTTCACCGTCTTGCCCCGTCGAGCCTTCCTCCTCCAGAAAAACGCTCCATCCTCCCAAGCCGATTCCACCGCGCAGAACATCAGGGCCCATTAAGAGATAGAGCATTCGGTAATACAGACACGCGGAAACGGCATCATGGAAAAGCCCTTGAACCTCATCCCCTGCGCTGAACATGACTTTTTTTATCAGAGATTCCGAGAATATCTCATTTAGGTAGGAAATCGATTCGGACAAGAGGATTTGCAAGTTGTCACGGGCAACCGATCGATAGCTGCGGGAGTTCTTCACATCGGCCATCAAAACAGCATACTGAACCAATTCGTCCTCCCCTCAACACTGCTGCCTCTAGAATCTTCTCCGTCTCAATATAGCATGGAATTCATTCTCCTGTTGGCAACAAAAAGCGTTGCTAATGAAGAATAGCAACAAAAAGCGTTGCCAACAAAGCGTGGCAACAAAAAACCCAACCTGCGATCCCAGAGAGGCTGAAAGCGAACTCCCTCGTTTCCCCCATCACGAAAAACGGCCCTGCCTCCGGTAGGCGGTGGGGGTCTGCCCGATGACGTCCTTGAACGCGGCGGTGAACTTCGACGGGCTGTCGTAGCCCACCATGAGGCCGATGTCGGCCACGCGCAAGCCGGTGTCGCGCAGCAGCTGCGCCGCCCGCTCCATGCGCCGCGCGCGCAGGTAGGCGAACGGGGGCATGCCGTAGACGCCCTTGAAGCACGCCTTGAACGCGGTGAGCGGCAAGCCGACGCGCTCGGCCGTCTCGCGCGCCGAGAACCCCGCGGACAAGTCGGCCACCATGCTATCGCGCGCGGCCTTCACCTTCTCCACCTGCGAGCGGTGGAAGTACGGCCGCCGCTCGTTGAGCGCAGGGCTCGCGTCCGTCGTCTCCAAAAGCAGCAGCAGTTCGAGCACCTTCAGCTTGAAGCAGGCCGCGCGCACCTCGGAAGGGGCGGCGCACAGGTCGGAGAAGATGCGCTCCGCACCGGGCACGCCGCGCATGATGGCCGGATCGCCGCTTGCGCAGAAGCGCCGCCGCAGCGCGCGCAAGTCGACCGGAAAACCGCCCAACGCGCGCTCGATGGAACGTTGGGCGCGCTTGACCTCGAACGACACGGTGATGCCGTGGTAGTGCGCCAGCGGCATCACGAAGCGCCCCACATGGCGCGTGCGGTCGTCCACCTTCAGATCGCCCGCCGCCACGTACGAGCACGTCCCATCGGACAGCAGCTGCTCCATCCGGCCCTCGAAGCAGTAGTCGACGCACAGCACCTCGTCGCTCACCGCGAAGCCCGACTCGCACTCCTCCATATGAAAGTCGTTGAACGAAAGGCGCACGCCGGGAAGCACCTCGAAGAAGCGCATGACCCCTTCGCCCGCGTCTCCGGCCATCCGCACGACGCAGCGCCCGCCGCTTTGCCTCACGTCCACGCCGCAGCCCCCAACGGCACCGTCCTCGAAGCAGCGCAGCAAATCGAGGGAAGATGCGGTGTTCGCGACATTCGCCATGGTGCTCCTTGCTCATCCGAAACGGCCCCGCTCCTCGAAGGCCGTCCGCTCAGTCTCCCATATGATACACGCTGTCGCAGCAGCGGCTGATGAATTCGCGATCATGCGTGACCACCACGATGGAGATGCCCCGCTCGGCCAGACGGCGCACGAGCCGGCTCACGTCGACCATATGGCCGAAGTCGAGGCCGCTCGTGGGCTCGTCGAGCAAAAGCACCTCCCGCCGGGCTAAGAGCGCGCACGCCACGGCCAGCCGCTGCTTCTGCCCGCCCGACAGCGCCATGGGGTGCCGGGTGGGAAGCAATTCCAGGTCAAGAGCGGAAAGGACCTCCGCGATGCGCTCGGCGGCGGCATCGGAGGCGGCCCCGCCCAGCGCCAGCTCGCATTCGCTTCGGACGCTGTCGCCGAACAGCTGGTGGTTCACGTCCTGCATCACGAGCGAGCACGTGCGCCGTCGCGCCCTCGCATCGAGGGGGTGCCCGTCGAAGGCTACCGTCCCCTCCGTCGCGCGCTCAAGGCCCGCCACCGCGCGCAGAAGCGTCGTCTTGCCCACGCCGTTCCCGCCCATGACGCCCGCGACGGCGCCGCGCGGCACGTCGAGGTCGACCGGGGGAAACGCCCGCCGCCCTGCGCGCGAGCACGAGAAGCCGCGCAGCGACAGGCCCCGCTCGAGCAGGGCGCGGGTGGGCCGGGGCGCAGGCGGGCAGCGCAGGGCCAGCACGTCGGCGGGATCGACGGCGCGCAAGCCGAGCCGCTCGCGCTCGGAGGCGGGCAGCGCGCGCAGCTCGTCGGGAGCGAGCTCGCGCACGATGCGGCCGCCTTCCACGAGCAGCGCACGATCGACGAGGTCGGCCATGAAATGCAGCCGATGCTCGGCCACGATGACGGTCTTGCCGCGGGCGAGGATGGACGCCACGTGATCGTGCAGGATGCGCGCGGCCTCGGCATCGAGGTTCGCCGTCGGCTCGTCGAGCACGTACACGTCGGGGCCCATCGCGTCCACCGAGGCGAACACGAGGCTTTGCTTCTCGCCGCCCGACATCTTCGTCACGTCGCGGTCGAGAAGCCGCTCGGCGCGCAGGGCCCTCACCGTCTCGCCGACGCGCCGCTCGATGACCTCGGCGTCCACGCCGGCCGCCTCCAAGCCGAAAGCCAGCTCGTCGTTCGAGGTGAGGTTGAAAAACTGCGACTTCGGGTTCTGGAACACGCTGCCCACGCGCAAGGCCAGCTCGTACATCTCGCACGCAGCGGGGTCGAGGCCGCAGACCCGCACCTCGCCGGCGCGCTCGATCGCCGGCTCGAACTGGGGGATGAGCCCGTTCACGCACTTGGTGATCGTGGTCTTGCCCATGCCCGAGCGACCGCACAGAAGCACGCATTCGCCGCGGCGCACGCTCAAAGACACGTCGTCGAGGATGCGCGATCCGTCGGGCGCCGCGCACGACACGCCCCGCAGTTCCACGACGGGCGCGTCGTCGGCGCGGCTCGCCGCAGACGCGCGCCCGCGCACCCGCCCGCTCGCGTCCGCGCCTTCGCAGACGGCCGCGCTATCGCACGTCGCCGCATCCTCGCGAACCGCCCCGTTCTCGCCCGCAGGCGCGCGCCCGCAACCAGGCATGCACCCGCCCGCCGTCTTGCGCCCGCGAACCGCCTCGCCCCCGCGCGTCGCCGCGCTTCGCCCGCCAGCCGCCATCAGTACGCACCTCCCCAGAGCGCCGTGCCCACCGCCGCCGCAACCGCCAGCGCGAGCACCGCCCAGTCGGCGGCGCGCATGCGCAACCGCTCGGTGTCGGTGGAACGCGCCGGGTTCTCGATGCCGCGGCACGTGGCCGCGCGCGACAGCTCGTCGGCCGTGGAGGTGGCCGACATCACCAGCGGCACGACGAAGCACTCCATCCGCGCCGACGCGGGGATGTCGCGCAGGCGCATGGCGTCGCGGATGTGCGAGGCCTCGTCGGCCAGCGTGGGGAAATAGCGCATCGTCACCGTGAGCGGGACGAGCACCACCTGCGGCACGCGCAAGCGCGCCAGCGCCGCGCACAGCCGGTGCACCGAGCACTCGGCCACGAGGAGCGACCCTGCCATCAGGCACAGAAACACCTTGCGCGAGAACGTGAGGCTGATCGTGAACATCGTGGCCGCTATGCCGCCGACGTTCGGGAACACGAAGGTCAGGATCGCCCACAGCGCGCCGTAGCAGCCGAGATACCCAAGCGCCATCCGCACGTGCCCGCACAGCGCCTGCAAAAGCGCCACGGAGGCCACGAGCGCAAGCTCCACGGCCGGGCTCTTCGACATGAACGCGACCGCGGAGGCGGCTGCGAGCACGCCCAAGATCGCGCGGGGATCGAGCGCCACGAGGCCCCTGCGCTCCCGCGCGCCGAGCGTGAAACGCTTCGCACCAGGCGCAACCCGCTCCATCAGACAAGCCCGGCCTTCTCGAAGTGCTTCTTGAACAGGACGCGCGCGATGGCCGCCCCCGCCAGCCCCGCGACGAACGTGCCCGCCAGCATCGCGACGAGCACCGGTGCGCTCGCCAGCGCGTCCAACGTGGCGCAGTACTCGACGCTCATGCCCTGCGCGGAGATCTGCGCCATGAACGAATCGTGGAACACCCAGATGGGAAGCGGGCTACCGCACATGCCGAACCCGAACACCGCATAGGCGAGGGCGTTGCCCGCAAAGCCCTTCCACCGCGCGAGCGCGCGCACGGCTTCGGCCAGCACGCACGCGCCCGCCATCATCCCCAAGATGAGCGGCGTGAACATGCCGGTGACGAAGTAGATGAGCGCCACGATAAGGCCCATGATGACCACCGCGCCGGGCTTTTGCACCTTCGCGCACATGAGCATGAACGGGATGCCGGCCAAAAGCCCGTCAAGCACCGGCATGAACACCCACAGCGCCGGATGGAGGCCGCCCAGCAGCATGGTCGCGAACTGGATGACGAAGTAGATGGCGGTGAAAATGCCGATGGTGATGAGGTCGCGCCCCTTGAGAACGCGGCTGTCGGACGGACGCGTTTGCGCCACGGCGTGCGTTGCCATTGCTGTCTCCTCACTAGTTAACCTTAGGTTACTTGCATCGGAGACAGTATGTGGCAACGGGCGGCGGCTGTTTAGCCCGATCGGCTGCGCCTGTTCCGTTCGGCCAGCGAATCTGCCCGCGCGCCGCACGAGGGATCGAGGGCCCGCATGCTGTCGCGCGTCACGCCGTCGGCGTCCTTGCCTTTGCCTTCGTTCTCGCCTTCGTTCTCGCCTTCGCTCTTGTCCTCGCCCTCGCCCTTGCCCGCGCTCGTCAAAAGAGCCGAGAGAGCAGTCCCCTCGCCCTTCGCTCCCGTCCCTATCGGCCTCAGGCGCGCACGTCGAGGAACTGCGCGAGCGGGATGCGGCGCGCCTCCCTCTTGTCGGCCGGACGCGGCTCGTCTGCCGCGTATCCCACCGTGAGCATGTTGACCGGCACGACCTCCTCGGGCAGATCGAATTCGCGGCACACGACGTCCGGATCGAAGTGGCACACCCAGCACGTGCCGAGGCCCGCGTCATGCGCGGCCATCATCATCTGGTCGCACACGATGGTCGCGTCGATGTCCGCGCTCACCATGCCGTCGTACGAGCGACGCCACGCGTCGGCGGGACGCACGCACACGAGCAGCACGAGCGGCGCCCCGAACACGCTCCCGTCCTTCGCGAAGTTCGGCGCCGAGCGCGCCATCTTCTCGAGGTCGGCCGCCGAAGTCGCCACGATCACGCGCGAGGGATGCCGGTTGCACGCGCTCGGCGCAAGCCGCCCCGCCTCCAGGACGGCATCCACCTTCTCCTGCTCGACCGCACGCTTCTCGTACGCGCGCACCGAGTAGCGCGCCCTCGCCACCTCGAGAAAGCCCATAGCGCATCGCTCCTTCCTCAGCCGCCTCGCCGCGCGGACCCGCCTTCGGACGGCGCCGCGCCGCATGTTCTCTGTCGCCGCGATTCTCCCTCATCGCGCCCTCGAACGCAAGCCGAGAGGCGCCGAATGCGCGCCGCTTTCCGACGCGCCTTTCAAAAACCTCCTCGCGTCCGGCGAACGGCATACGAAGCGCGCGTCCGTCCAGTGGCGCAGCAGCCGCATGCTGCGCGGTCGCACGCCCTTGTCTCGCCCCCATCACCCCTCCCCGCCGTCGCATCGGCGAGGAGCGGAGGCGCTATCACGCACGGTAAACGGCGCAGTTGTTGGGGGTCTCGTACATGTCCACCTGGGACACGGGAAGGCCCTGCTCTGTCAAGCGCTCGCACGCATAGCGCGCAAGGTTCTCCGCTGTCGTGCGGAACGGCAGGATGGTCAGGCTGAAGCCCTCGGCCTCCAGGGCCGCCAGCGTCGCATCCGAAAGCGACCCCTCCTCCACGAGGAAGGTGTGGTCCAACTCCTCGGCCAAGGCGCGCACCGCCCGCTTGAACACGCCGAAGTCCATCACCATGTCCTTCATCGTGCCGTCAGCTTGCAAATCGGGAGACTCGAGGTGAACCACCATGCGCCACCGGTGTCCGTGAAGGTTCTCGCATTTGCCGTAATAGTCGGTCAGGAAGTGGGCCGAGTCGAAGCTGGCCTCGGTTTTCAATCCGTACATGACGCTCCTTTGCACGATCTCTTCAGTCGCCGCCATGATAGCACACTGAAACGATGGCATCTCACCGGCATTCATAGAACAAGTGTGCCAACTTCTCCCTTACCGCGCAAGTTCAGGAAAGGCCCGTTTTGGGAACTCTCGGGAAAGCCGCCGTCCCAGGATCGAGAACCGCGAGTCGGGACCGGAACCGCGATCGAGAGCCGCGGATCAAGGCCCGGGCCGGGCAGGCCGAAAGCGGCAAGCGGTCCGAAAGAGAGAGGCACGAGGGGAGGGGCGAGCGGTCCGAGGGCCGAGGGCATGCAGCGCCAGAGAATGACCGACTCATGGCGGGTTTTGACGGAAATCCGCGGTCGGAAAGCGCCGAGTCGGATCTAAGCAAGCCGTCCCGCCCGCAGACCTCCGCATCGCCCCTGGTCGGAATCGATGCCACAGGCTCCCCGAGAGAAAGGCCCTCCGGACGATCGCGGTTTTCCGTCAAAACCCGCCAAATCCGGGAAAACCTCGGGCGCGTCGCTCCCGAATGCGGCCCGAAAGCAGGGCCTCGGGCTGCCCGCCCGCCCTCTTAGGTGGGCGCCCTCTGTTCAACCGCCCGCGTCGCCCGCCCTCTCGGATGGGCGCCCTCTGCCCAAGCCGCCCGCGCCGCCCACTCGAGTCGCGCGCCGCCCACACCCCGCTCGAGCCGCGCGCGTCACCCGTCCCCCACTCGCGCCGCCCACGCCAGCCTCAAGCAGCCAACGCCCGCCAGAACCGCAGCTTCGCGAAACGGGCCCCGCCCCGCCGCCGGCCGGCGCCCGCCATCGCGGCAAGCCGAACAAACGCGCGGGCGGGCCGAGCGCGCGTCAGGCGCAAGGACGGGCGGCAAGGGAGGCCGCCAGCTTCTGAAACGAGTCCTCGCTCAGGCAGTGCTCCATGCGACAGGCTTCCTCGTCGGCCACGCACTCCTCCACGCCAGCCGCGCGCAGCAAGCCGAAGAAGAACTCATGGCGTCCGGCCACGCGCTCGGCGACGGCGCGCCCCTCCTCGGTGAGCCGCACGTCATGGGCCACCACCCGCACAAGCTGCTGCCGCTCGAGCTTTGAAAGGGCCTTCGACACGCTCGCCTTCGACACGCCAAGGCGCTCGGACACGTCCACGGCCCGTGCGAAGCCGTGCTCGCGACGGATCGCGAGCACGGCTTTCAGATAGTTCTCGGCAGATTCGTGAACAGGTTGTCTCATGCTTGCCACCTCGCTGCGCGACCCCTTTCGGCGCGCGCTTCGCCTTCACTCGTTTCGGTATACCAGAAACGAGCGGCCCGTTCCACTCCAAAGGGTCGCGCTCCTGCTCCGATCGGACGTTTTGTCCCAGCCGCGCAACGCACGGGAACACCGCCCCGCTTCGACGCGGCTCCGCATCAGCACCGCACGACGAATCGCCTACGCGCATAGGGGCGGCGCGGAGCGGAGCATCCACGCCGGCCCGCGCGGCGGCACGCACCGGGGTCGCCGCGCACGATGGCGCCGGCCCGCCTCGGCGGCGCGCACCGGGGCGCACCGCGCGAGGCAACACCGCGCCGCGCGCGGCAAAGCCGCCCCGCCTCGGCCGCGCGCGGACGCTACCTCGCGAGCCGCCAGCCGGCGGCCTCGCGGCGCAGGCTCACGAAGTCGCGGTAGATCCCCGCATCGCGCATCAGCTCCTCGTGCGTCCCGCGCTGCACGATGCGGCCCTCGTCCACCACGATGATCTGGTCGGCATCGGCCACCGTGTTCAGCCGGTGCGCGATGCTCACGAGCGTCTTGCCGCGCGTCAGCTCGGCGATGGCCGCTATCAGCTCGTGCTCGTTCTCCGGGTCCACCGAGCTGGTGGCCTCGTCCAAGATGACGATGGGCGCGTCTTTCATGATGGCGCGCGCGATGCTCACGCGCTGGCGCTCGCCGCCCGAAAGCGACGCGCCACCCTCCTCCAGCACCGTGTCGTAGCCCTGCGGCAGCGCGCTGATGAACTCATGGCACCGCGCCCGCTTCGCCGCCTGAACCACCTGCTCGTGCGTGGCGTCCGGCACGCCGAACTTGATGTTGTTCTCCACGGTGTCGTTGAACAAGTACACGTTCTGAAACACCATCGACACGTTCGCAAGCAAGCTCTCCGCCGTGCCCTCGCGCACGTCGGCCCCGCCCACGCGCACCGCGCCGGCGTCCACGTCCCAGAAGCGCGCGATCAGGTTCACGAGCGTCGTCTTGCCCGAGCCGGACGGCCCCACGATGGCGCAGGTGGTGCCCTCGGGAATGCGCAGCGACACGTCGTCGATGACCCGCCGGTCCGCGTCGTAGGCGAAGCTCACGCCGTCCAGCTCCACGTCGAAGCCGTGCGGCTCAAGCGGTGCGTCCGTCGTGTCCTGCTTCGGGATGGCGCACACCTCGTCCACGCGGTCCAGCTCGCCTTCGATCTTCTTCGTGAGAAACGCCGCGTCGTTGGCGTGGATGAGCTCGCCGTAGATCATGAACGCCGCCACCAGCAGCGTGAGCGCCCACGACAGCGGCAGCGCGCCGTTCAGGTACAGCGCGCACGCGGCGAACAGCACCGCGCAGCTGGCCACGTTGAACACGAGCGCGTACAGCTTGAGGACGCCCTGAGCCGCGGCCTCCTGCCGGTAGTCGGCCTGGCGCTTCTGCTCGAAGGACGCTTTTGCGGCCGCCAACGCCTCGTCGGGCGTGCTGAACGTGCGCAGGACGGCCATGCCGCGGGCGTACTCGATCACCTTGTCGCTCATGGCCTCCTGCGCGGCGGTCACCTCGCGCGTCACGCTGGTGGCGCGACGGCGCAGCACGTTCAGCACGTACAGCCCCACCGCGATGCCCGCGAACGTGATGACGGCCACCGGCCACGCCACGAACAGGAAGAACGCGCTCATGATCACCGCCATCGCCACGCCGCCCGAAAGGCCCGTCAGGCAGATGGTCATGAACTCCTCCAGCTGGTGCACCGTGGTGGTGAGCGTGGTGGTGATGGCCGACAGGCGCTGCTCGGAGAAGTAGCCCATCGGCGCGCCCTTCAGGCGGTCGCCCACGCGAAGCCGCAGGTCGCGGAAGATGTCGAAGCCCTGCGCGTCCATCTTGATGTCCACGAGGTACTGGAACACGTACTGCCCCGCCACGCTGACGAGCAGGATGCCGAGGCATTGCAGCGCCACGACGCCGTCCAAATGGTCGCGATTCTCCAGCGCCCAGAACACCGCGCCCAGCATCCCCGCCATGAAGAACGCCTTCAGGACGTTGCACACCATGCCCACGATCAGGCTGCGCCGCGCCGCCGGCGAAAAGCTGGCGGCCAGATCGAGCACTCGTTTGACAAGCGCGAACATGCTACCTCACCTTCCTTTCGCCCGCGGAAGAGCCCGAATCCGCCCGCGTTTCGCCCTCTTGCGCCTGCGCCGCGCGCCCCTCTTGCGCCGCGCGCCTTTCCTCTTGCGTCGCGCGCCCCTCCTGCGCCGCGCGAGCGTCATGCGCGCCGCCCGCCTCCCGCGCCGCGCTCGATGCGGGGGCCTCCGAAGAAAGCGCGTCCGCGTAGCGGCTCCACATGCGGGCGTACACCTCGCAGCCTTCAAGCAACTCTTCGTGCGTGCCGCGGCCGACGATGCGCCCGGCATCCATGACGAGGATCTGATCGGCCCCGCGCACGGTGGACAGGCGGTGCGCGATGGTGACGAGCGTCTTGCCGGCCACCAGCTTGCTGATGGCGCGCTCCACCAGCGCCTCGTTCTCGGGGTCGGCGTAGGCCGTCGCCTCGTCGAGGATGACGATGGGCGCGCCCTTCAAGATGGCGCGCGCGATAGCGATGCGCTGCTTCTCGCCGCCGGAAAGCCGCTCGCCCGCCTCGCCGGCGCGCGTGGCGTAGCCCTGCGGCAGACGACTCACGAACTCGTGGCACCCCGCAGCGCGCGCAGCGGCCTCCACCTCGGCGTCGCTTGCCGAAGGGCGTCCCATGCGGATGTTGTCGGCGATGGTGCAGTCGAACAGAAACGTGTCCTGGGCCACGTAGGACACGTGCTCCATAAGCTGCTCGAACGGTATGTCCCTCACGTCCACGCCTCCGAACGCCACGCGACCCGACGTGGCGTCCCAGAACCCGGCCATGAGCTTCGCCACGGTCGACTTGCCCGAACCCGACGGGCCCACGATGGCCGTGACCTGCGCGGGACGCGTCTTAAAGCTCACGTCGTGCAGCACTTCGGCCCCCTCGTGGTAGGAAAACGACACGTTCTCGAACGAGAACGACTCGCCGACAAGCCGCACGCGCTCGCAGGGGCGCGAAAGCTCCGGCTCGCCCAGAAAGTCCCAGATGACGTTCAGGCACACGTCCATCCGCGAAATCATGCCGCCGGCCTGCGCGAACTTCAGAAGGGGGCCGACGAACCCGAGCGGTATGACGATGCACGTCAGAAGCGCCGGCAGCGCCAGCTGGCCCTGCGCCATGAGCCACACGCCCAAGGGCAGCGACACGAGCAGCGTGCAGGGCACCACCGCTTTGACGGCGGCCATCCACACCCAGCTTTGCCTGAACCAGGCCAAGGTGGAATCGTGGTACTCGGCCACCGCCTCGGAGAACCCGCCGTACGAGCTGGCCGTGCGGCCGAACGCCTTGATCACCTGGATGCCGTTCACGTACTCCACCAGCGACGAGTTCATCCGCTGCTCGCTTGAGATGTAACGGGCCATCTTCGGCTTGTAGTCGCGCATCATGGCGGCGTAGAACAGCACGCCCAAGGGGATGGTGGCGAGGCCGGCCAGCCCCATGCGCCAGTCGATGAGAAACACGATCGTCATGGCGAGCAAAGGGCCGAACACGTTCGAGGGCAGCTCGGGCATGAAATGCGCGATAGCGTCCTCGAGCTGGTTCACGTTGTCGACGAAGCGGTTCTTGAACGTGCCGGTGGGCGTGTCGATGATCGTGCCCATGGGCACGCGCTCCATCTTCTCGGCCATCTGCTCGCGCATGGTGCGCAGCGCCTTGAACGCGATGCGGTGGCTCATCATGGACGAGCGCCACGTGAAGAAGAACCGCGCCGTATGCGCGAGCGCGGCGACGCCCGCCAGCAAAGCCGCGCGCTCGAGCGTGAGCGTCCCCTCGACAAGCCCCGCCGCCAGAAGCGCGATCACCACATAAGGCACCATGCCCGCCACCTCGCCCACGCAGGCGAGCGCAAGCGAGCACACCATGCGCCCGCGGTCGGGCCGCATGAAGTAGTACAGCTTCGCGAACGCGCTCGGCCGCGCGTCGCGGTTCGCCGGAGAAACCTCCATGATCAACTCCTCGAAACTCCTTGCAACGCTTTAAGTTAGTCCGTTTCAACTTCGTGCAGCATGCCTCATACCGAGGGAGCGGAAAGCCGGCGACGGGAAGCCCCGCCGCATCGCGGCAGCGAAACGCCTATTCGAGGCTGCCCCGCGCCATGGCCGCCATTCGATACCGGTGCCCCGGCCTCGCTTCGGTGTCCCGACCTCGTTTCGACGTCCGCGCTCCGGTCGCCGCACCTTCGGCATCCGCGCCCCGACCGCCCTCCGGCACCCGCCACCCACCCGCCGCACCTCCGGCATCCGCATTCCAACCGTCGCGCCTCGGCGTCCGCATCCCAACCTCGTTCGGCACCCGCGCTCCAACCGCCGGCCGCCGCCCTTTCGGCGCTTGCGTCCCGTCCTCGTTGCGCGGCGCGAACTTGCGAAGATCAGCGCAGGTCGATCCTCCGATCGCCCGCCATGCGGGCCAAAAGCTCGTCATGGGTGACCACCACCACCGTCTTGCCCGCGCGGGCGAGCCGCCGGCACCATGCGGCCACCTGCGCGACCCCGCGACCGTCGAGGCCGCTCGTGGGCTCGTCCAGCACGACGAGGTCGGCATCCGAGCAGTACGCCGCCGCCAGCGTCACGCGCTGCTTCTGGCCACCGGAGAGGCTTGCGGGATGTCGGTCGGCCAGATCGGCGAGGTCGAACGCCTCAAGCGCTTCCCACGCACGTGCTTTCAGCGCGTCATCCACCCTGCGTCCCAACACCACCTCGTCGGCCACGCTGCCGGCGTAGAGCTGGTAGTCGGCGTCCTGCATCACGAAGTAGCCGCGCCGCCGTCGCTCGCGTCGCGCAACGGGACGGCCGCAAAACGTCACGCGCCCCGCCTGCTCGCGGACCGCCCCGCACAGAACCTTCGCGAGCGTGGTCTTGCCAACGCCGTTCGGCCCCGCGACCACCGTCACCGCCCCGCAGGGAAACTCCGCGTCGAGTCCGCGCACACCCCGCTTCGTGGAGGGATGGAGGTAGGTCAGCCCTTCGACCCGCCAAACGCGAGCGCTCCCTGCCTCGCCGTCTGACGCAGACGAAAGAGAAGCGCCCGCGCGCCTCTCGGCCGCGCCCTCGAAGGAGGAAAGCGCGCCCTCCTCCTTTATCTTGGGCGCAGCCGGGCAAGATGCCTGACCGGCCAACCTTCCCACGCCATGAGAAGAAGCCGCACCCCCGGCCGCCTCGCCCGATGCGGACGAAAGAGAAGGATACGCATGGTTTTCGGCCGCGCCCCCGGAGGAAAGGAACGCGTCCTGATTGGCCAATGCGCCCTTCCCCCTCTCATCCCCTCCCCCTGCCTCGACCGCGGCGGCCGCCTCCTCGGACACGACCGAACGAGCCGCCGGACCGGGCGTTTCCCCCGCACCGCGATGCAGGCTCGCGCCTCCGAAGGGTCCTTCTTGGCGAAGGCCCAGGGCTTGAACCTCCTCCAAGGGAAGAGCGGCCAGCTCCGCGGGGCTCCAGCGGGCGATCACGCGCCCGCCTCGCAGGTACAGGTACTCGTCGGCCACGTCCAAGAAGCGGTGCAGGCGATGCTCCGACACCACCACGGCGGCTCCGCGTGCTTTCAGGCGCGCCAAAACCTCCACGAGCGCGGCGGAGCCCTCCGCGTCCAAGTTGCTGGTGGGTTCGTCCAGCACGAGCACCGCCGGCTCGCACGCGACGGCGGCAGCCAGCGCCACGCGCTGCTTCTGGCCGCTCGACAGCGCGGACAGCCCCTCTCCCACCAGCCCCTCCACGCCGCAGACCTCGGCGGCGGCGCGCACGCGGCGCGCGACCTCGGCGGGATCCACGCCCAGGTTCTCGGCCGTGAACGCGATCTCGTCGCCCACCGTTCCCATGAAGAACTGGCTGCGCGGATCCTGCATCACCACGCCGAGCCGCTCGGCGCGCTCCCGCGGGGCGAGCCGGCGCACGTCCGCGCCGCACACCTCCACGACGCCCGAAAGGTCGCCGGGGAAGAACGTGCCCGCAAGGCCGTCGATCATGCGCAGCACGGTGGACTTCCCCTCGCCCGAGCGCCCGCACAGCACAAGGCAGCGGCCGGGAGCCACCGACAGCGACACGTCGCGCACGCCCTCGCCCGGCGCGGACGGCGAGGCGGGGACAGCAGACGCCTCTTTCGCCTCGCGCTCGGACTCGTCCACATAGCGAAACGAGGCCCGGTCGAGCAGCACGGCCGCCATCCGTTCGCCTTCGCGTCTTGCCGTCATGCCAACCCCTCCCCTGCGCACAACCCGACGCACACGGCCACGACCGCCGCAGCAACCAGCGCATCGCGCGCGCCCAGCCCCACATGGTGAACCGACGTGCGTCCTCCGTCGGCCTCGATGCCCCGCAGCTCGGCCGAAGCGGCCAGTTCGGCCGACAGCCTCAGGCAGCGCATGACGAGCGGCGTGTAGAGGCATTCGTAGACGAGGGCGGGATGCAGCACCGCGTCGAGCGCGCGCGGAAAGATGCCGCGCATCCTGATGCCGCGCACGATGGAGCGCGCCTCGAACGGCAGCGCCGACGCGAACCGGAACAGCATGCACACGCCCACGAGCGCCCGCCGCGGCACGCGCCAGCGCGCGAGCGCGCACATGATGGCCGAAGGCGACAGCGAGAACAGCGCGCATCCCGCCGTGAACGGCGGCACCATGTGCATGAGGCTCACGAAGAGCACGCCGTACAAACCCGGCAGCGGCAAAAAGCTCAGCCCGCACACGACGGCGAAGCTCGCGCACGAGCGAAGCGCGAGGCGCGCGCGTCCGTTGCCCGCGAGGTACAGCGCGGCCGCCGCCTGCAAAAGCGCCGTCTCGAGCAGACCGACGAGCACGACCGACGCGACGCCGAACGCCGCGACGGCCAGCACGTGCGTGCGCGGGTCGAGCCCGAGCACCCCCTCCCGCACATCGACGGCCCCAAGCGCCGCTCCGTCGGACACCGCCGCAGCCGCCGCAGCCGCCGCAGCCTTCGCGGTCCCGGTCGCCCGCCCAGGTCCGACCTTCCCGAACGCCCGCCCGGCCTCCC
>NZ_PPEL01000021.1 GCF_002899695.1 Rubneribacter badeniensis | reverse complement strand
CACCCCCCCCTGTCACGCCCCCACGCCTGTTACGGTCCTCCGTTGCGCTGTCGCCGCCCGTCTCTTGGGGGCCGTCTGCCACAGCTTGCTTACCGCAGGGCGCGTCCATGACTTCGCAGGAGGGGTTTTGTGCTACGATTTGTGCGCGTCCATCCTTCGCCGGAGGCGCGGACGGGTCCGTGGCGGTCGCCGTCCGCACGAGGCGGGGTGCGTTTCTGCAGCCAAGCGGTTAAGGAGAAAAAGGTGACTGAAGAAGTCAAGCGAGTCTATGCGTTCGGCAAGGACGCCGAGGGCAACAACGTGACCGAGGGCAACACGAGCATGAAGGCGATCCTCGGCGGCAAGGGCGCCAACCTCGCCGAGATGGCCAACATCGGGCTTCCCGTGCCTCCCGGCTTCACCATCACGTGCCAGACCTGCATGGAGTACGCCAGCGCCGGCAACGCCTGGCCCGAGGGCGCGCTCGACACCATCCAGGCCTACCGCGAGGACCTCGAGCGCCGCATGGGCAAGAGGATCGGCGACGCCGACGACCCGCTGCTCGTGTCCGTGCGCTCCGGCGCGCCGATGTCCATGCCGGGCATGATGGACACGGTGCTGAACCTGGGTCTGAACGACCAGTCCATCAACGGCCTGATCAAGCAGACCGACAATCCCCGTTTCGCCTGGGACTCCTACCGCCGCTTCATCCAGATGTTCTCCAACGTGGTCATGGGCCTCGACGGCGATCTGTTCGAGAACGCCATCACCGCCATGAAGAACGTGCGCGGCGCGGCCTCCGACACCGACCTCACCTCCGAGGACTTGCAGGAGCTCGTGGCCGAGTTCAAGCAGATCTTCTCCGAGAACGTCTCGGCCGAGGCCCATCCCTCGCTCGTGGTCGACGGGATCGTCCAGTTCCCGCAGGATCCGATGGTGCAGCTGAGGCTCGCCATCGAGGCCGTGTTCGGCAGCTGGAACAACCCGCGCGCGACGCTCTACCGCAAGCAGAACAAGATCGCCGATGATCTGGGCACCGCCGTGAACGTGCAGTCCATGGTGTTCGGCAACAAGGGCGACACCTCCGCCACGGGCGTGGCGTTCACGCGCAACCCCGCCAACGGCGAGAAGGAGTTCTACGGCGACTACCTGGTGAACGCCCAGGGCGAGGACGTGGTGGCGGGCATCCGCAACACCTCGCCGATCGCCGAGTTGAAGCACGTCGAGGGCTTGGAAGAGGCCGGGCGCGAGCTGGAAGAGGTGTTCGTCACGCTGGAGAACCACTTCCGCGACATGTGCGACATCGAGTTCACCATCGAGCAGGGCAAGCTCTGGATGCTGCAGACCCGCGTGGGCAA
Organism: Rubneribacter badeniensis; assembly: GCF_002899695.1. Classification (GTDB taxonomy): domain Bacteria; phylum Actinomycetota; class Coriobacteriia; order Coriobacteriales; family Eggerthellaceae; genus Rubneribacter; species Rubneribacter badeniensis. The sequence goes on along the minus strand of NZ_PPEL01000021.1, from coordinate 32,859 downwards.
GCGCACCGCCGCCGCCGCGCTGCACATCGCCATCGAGATGGAGAAGGAGGGCCTCATCTCCAAGGAGGAGGCCGTCATGCGCGTGGATCCCGAGCAGCTCGACCAGCTGCTGCACCCGCAGTTCGACAAGAACGCGGACTACGACGTGATCGCCAAGGGCCTCAACGCCTCCCCGGGCGCCGCGGTGGGCGAGGCCGTGTTCTCGGCCGCCGACGCGGTGGCCTGCGCCGAGGCAGGCCGCAAGTGCGTGCTCGTGCGCTGGGAGACGAACCCCGACGACCTCGCCGGCATGATCGCCGCCGAAGGCATCCTCACCTCGCACGGCGGCAAGACGTCGCATGCGGCCGTCATCGCCCGCGGCATGGGCGCGCCGTGCGTCTGCGGCGTCGAGGCGCTCAAGATCGACGCGGAGCGCAAGCAGGCCGTCGTGGCGGGCACCGGCATCGTCATCCGCGAAGGGGACATGATCTCCATCGACGGCACCACCGGCACGGTCGTGCTCGGCGCGGTGGAGCTCGTGCTGCCCGAGATGACGGGCGATTTGGACACCATCCTCGAGTGGGCCGACGAGTTCCGCACGCTCGGCGTGCGCGCCAACGCCGACAACCCCGAGGACGCGCAGCTCTCGCGCAACTTCGGTGCCGAGGGCATTGGCCTCTGCCGCACCGAGCACATGTTCCTAGGTGATCGCAAGCGGATCATCCAGACGTTCATTCTGAACGAGGACGAGGTCGTGCGCGAGCGCGCTGTGGGCGAGCTGCTCGAGGCGCAGACAGGCGACTTCCTCGGCATGTTCCGCGCCATGGACGGGCTGCCGGTGATCGTGCGCCTGCTCGACCCGCCGCTGCACGAGTTCTTGGAGAGTCCGCGGGCGCTTGACGTGGAGATCGCGCGCTTGGAGGCCACGGGCGGCGACAAGGAAGAGATCGCCCGCAAACGCCTGCTCATGGAGCAGATCGACGGCATGAGCGAGGCGAACCCCATGCTGGGCTTGCGCGGCTGCCGCCTCGGCATCGTCTACCCCATTCTGCCGACGATGCAGGTGCGCGCCATCGCGACCGCCTGCGCCCAGCTCAAGAAGGAGGGCCTCGACCCCAAGCCCGAGATCATGATCCCGCTCGTGTCCGTGACGGCCGAGCTCGAGAAGCTGCGCCGTGTGGCCGAGGATGTCATCGCCCAGGTGGCCTCCGAGGAGGGAGTGGAGCTCGACATCCCGGTGGGCACGATGATCGAGCTGCCACGCGCCGCTGTGACGGCCGACGAGATCGCCACGCAGGCCGACTTCTTCAGCTTCGGCACGAACGATCTCACGCAGACGACGTTCGGCTTCAGCCGTGACGACGTGGAGGCCGAGTTCGTCCCGCAGTACCTGGCCGAGCGCCTGCTGCCCTTCAACCCCTTCGCCACCATCGATCCGGGCGTGGCGAAGCTCGTGAAGATGGGCGTTGAGCTGGGGCATAAGGGCAATCCCGACCTCGTGTGCGGCGTGTGCGGCGAGCACGGCGGCGATCCCGACTCCGTGCGGACGTTCCATCAGATCGGCCTCGACTACGTGAGCTGCTCGCCCTACCGCGTGCCGCTCGCGCGCCTCGCCGCCGGCCAGGCGGCGCTGGCCGAGAAGACGGGCGACCATCGCGACAAATAGGCTTTCGCCGGCATCTTGAACCTCTTGGGCCCGCGGCGTCCGTGCCGCGGGCCCTTTCGTTTGGCGGGGGGATGGCGGGCCCGCGGCGCGGGGGAGTGAAGAGGCGGCGGGGAGGGGGCGGCGTCTCTTTCGTGCGAATAGCCGCCGGCCTTGAGGTGAGAGGAGCCGACCTCGCGCGAACGGCGGTCGATCGGCGGTTTCGACAGCGCGAAAAACGGGAACGGCCCGCCGAAGCGGGCCGTTCGCTTGGGGCGCGTCCAAGGCAGATGCGTCGGAAGAGGTGCCCTGCCTTAGGCTAGGCGGCCTGCGGGGCCTCGTCGCCCTTCGGGCTGCGGGGGAGCTCAGGCGCGTCCTCGCGACGGGCCATGGCCTCTTCGTAGTCGCGCGTTCCCGCGAACACCTCGTTCAGGTACGGGTTCACCTTGAGCTTCCTGGCGCGGTACATGATGTAGGCGAAGGCGGCCACGTTGGCGACGAGCGCGATCGCCGATACTGCGAGGTTCACGTTCGGGTTGTTCACCGACTGCACGCTGAACACGCTGTAGTCCTGGAACGCGGGGAACACCTGCGCGAACATGCACCAGATGGCCAGCGTGAACGCGCGGTTCTGGATCCAGCCGCCCTTGTTCCAGAACATGGCCGCCACGGTGGGGGCCAAAAGCAGCGCGAGGCCGCAGTAGAAGGAATGCGTGGGCAGGCAGTTGTAGGTGTAGCAGAAGTTCCAGAGGTCGTAGGCGACGATGAACACCCATGTCATGTCGGGCCAGAGCATGTCCTGCTTCTTCTTGGACACGTAGATGCCGAACCAGCCGGTCATGCAGGCGATGTTGATGAGGCCCGCCACGCCGTTGAGCACGTTGTGCCAGCCGCCGTAGAGCGTGACGCCCTCGGTGGACACCCACGTGGTGCCGAACGCACGGAAGGCGCTCTCGAAATCGCTCACCACGGCGATGAGGATGTTGATGGCCACGATGACGAACGGGAAGCACTTGAACCAGTGCGACTTGCCGATGCTACCCCAGCGGTACTTGAGCGCCATGAAGCCGACGCACCCGATGGTGGCGGCGTAGAGCTTGGCGTAGTGGAACCAGCTGTTCATGTGCAGGTACGTGGGGTTGTTGAGCGCCCAGTCCGCGCCCATGCCCGCGCCGACGTAGATGGCGACGAAGTACGCCGTGAGCGCGAGCGGCACGCCGACGAAGCAGACGATGCCGCCGACCTTCGAGCGGCGCGCGATTTCGTTGACGAGGATGAGGCCGATGAACACCATGGCCCAGCCGAGCCACTGGTACAGGGCGTTCTCCCCGTAGACTTGGAACAACATGAGAACCCTCCTTCTTTCGGGTATGCTTCGCACAGGCCGCCTTTCGGCCTGCTGATTCCTTGGTTGAAACGGCTTGCGCGTCCTCGGCGCTTCCGGATGCGGCGGGCGGCGGGCCTCAGCCGGACGGCCTCGCGTTGCCGCGGTCCATGTGCAGGGTCTGGGCGATGAGATCCTTCAGCACTTCGTCGCTGACGTCGGGATGCGTGCGCAGATAGCCCACGATCCCCAGGATGAGCACGTAGAACGTCTCGTAGACGTGCTCGATGCGTATCTCGTGCAGCGCGCGGTAGTCGCGCACCGTCGTCTCCACGATGTAGCTGGCGATGCGGTCGGCCACGCGGTTCACGAAGTCGATGTAGAGCGACGCGTTCTCGCGCGAGGCGAGCGAGCGGCGAAACGCGTCGCGCTCGAACACGCCGAGCCGCATGAGCCTCACGACGCTGGCAAGCGCGCTCTCGATGTCGCCAGGGCGGCGCTGCGCGTTCCAGTGGTGCGTGGCCTCGATGAAGTCGGCCACGTAGTCGTCGAGCACGGCCGAGGTCACGGCATCCTTGTCGGGGAAGTAGTGGTAGAACAGCGAGCGCGTCACGCCCACGCGGTTCGTGATGTCCTGCACCGAGGTCTTCGAGAGGCCCTGCTCCTCGTACAGCTCGCGGGCGGCGGCCACGATGTCGGCGCGCCGTTCGGCCGATGCCGCGTTTCGCGTCCTGTCGCCTGCGGTGCCCATGTCGTCCTCCTTGCGCTGTGCGATCCGGCTGCCCAATGCGTCGGGAATTCAGATCGGAGCCGACCGACCCCCTGATGAGCGCAGCATACGCTCCTTGTTGACGGTGCGTCAATGAACAGTTTCGGCGATTCGTCAACGCGTTGGCGAATCGTTTGGCAAAAGGCGGCCGCCGACGATCAGATCGCCGCCGTCGACGGCGCCTTTCGGGCGCTGCCGAAAGGCGCCGGCATGCGTCCTGGAAGCTTGCTGGAGGAGACGGGGAAAGGCGCAGGGCGACCCCCTGTCCCCTTGGGAGGCCGCAGTTCGTCGCAGAATGGGCCGACCGCTTCGTCCCCGAGCCTCGCACGGCAAGAGGGCCGTTTTCGCGTTCTTGCCGCGAAATCACCCGTTCGGGTAATGGGACGTGCTCCCCGTCGCCTCTACACTGGTGGCGTGCGGAGAGGAGGCGATGATGCGAAGACTTTCGCGCGTGTGCGCATGCGTGCTGGCGGCGGGCGGGTCGCGGCGCATGGGGGAGTGCAAGCTGCTCATGCCGTTCGCGGGATCGACGCTGCTCGAGCGCGCGCTCGAGGCGGCTGCCGGGTGCGCGGCCGAGGGGGTCGTGGCGGTGACGGGCGCGTACGCGGACGAGATGGCGCCGGTCGTGAGGCGCATGGGGGCGCGGGAGGTGCGCAATCCGTCGTGGGCGCGCGGGCAGGCCTCGTCTGTGAGGGCGGCTGTGCTTCATGCGGCATGCGAGGGCTTCGATGCGGTGATGCTCATGGTGGCCGACCAGCCGTTCGTCACCCGCTCGCATCTCGACGCCTTGCTGCGAGGGCGCGATGGCGAGCGGGCATGGGCCTGCTTGAGCGCAGCGGGAGGTCGAAGCGGAAACCCCTGCCTGTTCGACAAGCGCTGCTTTCCCGCGTTGCTCGAGCTGCAGGGCGACGAGGGCGCGCGCTCGCTGTTCCGCCGTCATTCCGGCATTCCTGTGCGCTGCGTCCATTTCGAGGATGCGCGCCTGTTCGAGGACGTCGATACGCCGGAGGATCTGGCGCGTCTCGAGGGGGCGGTGGCCCATGCGCGATGACGTCTTCGCGCCGCCGCTCGACCGCGGCGAATTCCCCATCCTGCAACGCCTTGTCGGTCGCGACGGCGCACGGCCGCTCGTCTATCTGGACAGCGCCGCCACTGCGCTCGTTCCGGAGCGCGTGATAGGGGCCGTGGAGCGGTTTTTGCGCACGAGCTGCGCGAACATCCATCGCGGCGCCCACCTGCTCGCCGAAGAGGCCACCGACGCCTACGAGGGCGCGCGCGAGCATCTGGCGTCCTTTTTCGGCGTGGACGATCCGGCGCGCGTGCTGCTCGTTCAGAACGCCACGGACGCGTGCAATCTGGCCGCGTTCGGCTGGGGCGCGCGGGTCCTCGGGCCGGGCGACGTGGTGGCCGTGGCCGAGGACAACCACCATGCGAACATCGTATGCTGGCAGATGCTGGCCGAGCGCCATGGCGTCGAGGTGGCGTGGATTCCCATCGATGCGGACGGTCGTCTCGATCTCGAAGCGTGGCGCCTCCTGGCCGAGCGGGCCCCAGGCCTCGTCGCGCTCTCGGCGCAGTCGAACGTGCTCGGGTTCGCGCAGCCCGACCTGAGGATCGTCATGGAGGAGGCGAAGCGCGCCGGTGCGCTTGTCATGCTCGACGGCGCTCAGGCGGCCGGGCACGGGGACGTGGCAGACTTCGACCGCATGCCGGTCGACTTCTACGTGGCGAGCGCCCATAAGATGATGGGGTTGGGCGGTGCCGGCACGCTCGTGTGCTCCGACGGTGCGCTCGAGCGTATGGCTCCGGTGCGCGGGGGCGGCGGCATGATCGAGCGCGTGGATCGCGAGGGCTACGTGGTTGCTCGGAGGCCGAACGCGTTCGAGGCGGGCACGCCCGCCATCGCCGCGACCGTCGCCTGGAGCGCGGCCCTTGCCATGATGGAGGAGGCGGGGCTTGAGGCGATCCGGGCGCATGCCGGCGCGCTTGCCGCCGACGCCGCACGCAGACTCGCCGAGCTTCCGGGCGTGCGCCTTCTCGGAGATGCGGCGCTTCCGCGAGAATCGCTCGTCTCCTTCGTGGTCGACGGCGTCCATCCGCACGATGCGGGCCGGCTGCTCGACGACGAGGGGGTCATGGCGCGGGCAGGCCACCACTGCGCCCAGCCTCTTCATCGGGCGATCGGCGTTCCCTCCAGCGTGCGCGCGAGCTTCGCTGGCTATTCCACCGCCTCGGATGTGGACGCGCTGGTCGCGGCGGTGGCTCGGATGACGGAGGGGGCGGCGCGATGCGCATAGACGATGAGGCGATCCTCTCTCGTGCCGAGCGTCCGGCGCGCAAGGGCTTCGCGGGCGGCTTCGATGCCGCCGCTAGAGGCGACAACCCGTTCTGCGGCGACCAGCTGGAAGTGCGCGTGGCTGTGCTTCCGGGCGCGGATGGCGCACCCGTCATCGAGCGGGCCGCCTTCGACGGCTACGCCTGCACGCTTTGCGCCGCATGCGCCGATGCCCTCTTGGAGCATGCGGAGGGCATGCGCGTCCGCGATGCGGCAGAGCTCTCGCTCGACGATGTGCTGGCCCTATGGGGAGGCCTCGAGGTGGGCCGCACGCGCCGCGGATGCGTGGAGCTTCCCCTCGTCGTGCTCAAACGAGCCCTCGTTTTGTTACAATAAGAACAAAGGGGATGATCAGGAGGCGAGAGGGCGCCGACGGAGGCACTGCGGCGGCGCGGTCGAATCGGAGGAGGGGTCGGCGTGCGCATGGGCGTCAACGGCGGGGCTGAGAGCGGGGTTGCGCTCCTGCCTTCGAAAGTGACCGTTCCCGCCCTGCCTGCGAACGCCGTCGACCGGCCCCAGGTCCTCGCGAAGCTCGCGCGCGCCCTCGAGGTTCCGCTCACCTCGGTGGTGTCCTCGGCCGGCTTCGGCAAGACGACTTCGGTGCTCTCTTGGGCCTCTGCGCTCGAAGGGGTTCCTTTGGCTTGGTACCGCGTCGAAGCCGAGGACGCGAGCCCCGAACGGTTCTGGCTCTATCTTGCCGCCGCCCTCCGCATGGCCGATGAGCGCATCTGCATGGGGCTCGACGAGGTTAGGATCGCGGACGGCTTCGAGAACGCGCGCCCGACGCTCGACGCGCTCGTTCTCCAGATGGCCGAGTTCGGCCGCGACTTCGTGTGCGTGCTCGAGGATTTCCACGAGGTGCAAGCGTGCGGGGCCGTGCGGCAAGGAATGCTGTACTTGGTGCGGCATGCCCCGGCCAACGCGCACTTCGTCATCACGTCGCGCCAAGCGCTCGGGTTTCCCACCTCCAAGATGAAGGTGGCCGGCGAGTTGGTGGAGGTGACTGAGGCCGACCTGCGGTTCTCGGTGGAGGAGACGGAGGCGCTGTTCTCCGGAATGGGGGTCAGGCTGGCCCGCGAGGAGGCGCGTGCGGTGCACGAAGGCACGCGCGGGTGGGCGGCCGGCGGCAAGCTGGTGGCGCTTTTGTGCGGGGACGGATCGAAGGTCGAGGTGGATCGAGCGCTCTGCCGCGCGCGGAGCAGCATCAGCGATTACCTGTTCGAAGAGGTGTTCTCCGTCTTGGGCGAAGATCGCCAGCGCTTTCTCGTGGCCACCTCGGTGGTCGGCTCCTTCTGCTTGCCCTTGGCGGAGCGAATCACGGGGCTCTCTCGTGCGCAAACGGCCGAGCAGATCGACTTTCTTGTGACGAACAACCTGTTCATCGAACGTTTTGAGCGGAAGAACGGCGAGGATTGGTACCGTTACCATCCCCTTTTGTCCGATCTGCTCCATCAAAGGCTCGCGCGTCTCGATGGCGAGCGCGCGGACGGGCTGCGCAGCGCCGCCCGGGACTGGCTTGAGGAGAACGGGCATTTCGACGAGGCTGTGAAGGCGTCCGCCGAGCTTGGCGACTGGGAGGGCGTTCGCCGCGTCATCGTAAGGAATTGGATCCAGCTTTACATGAGCGACAACCACTACGTGCTGGTGCGTTGGGCCGCTTGCCTGCCGCGTGGGGAGCTCATGCGCAGCCCGCTCGTCTGCGCGGCGCTCAGCATGCCCTACGCCCTTTGCGGAAGCTTCGAGTTGGGCGAGGCGTGCCTGAAGAACGCCATCGACCATTTGCAGGACGGCCGAGAGGACTTCCTGTTCGCGCTGTGCCTCGCGCAGAAGGCGTTCATCTCGTCGTTTCGCGGGCTTAACGACGAGATGAGATCCTATGCCGGGAAGGCGCTCGCCTACCTTCCCGAGCAAGAGCGCTATCTGCGCGGCATGATGCTCCAGGTGATGGCCGGCTCCCGCATCGACGAGCCGCTGGAGGCGAAGGTGCTGTTTGAGCGCGCCGTGGGCGAGCAACGCGGCTACGGAAACAGGAACCTCTTTTGCTCGGCCTATTCGAATTTGGCGCTCATCTGCGCGAATCTGGGCTATGTCGACGAGGCTTCCTTTTGGGCCGAACAGGCGATGGGATTGTACGACGAGAGGGAGCGGCCCTTCAAGCCCATGCTCGCATTCGCTTTTCTCGCGCTGATGATCTGCCGCTACGAACGCGGCGAGTTCGAGCAAGTCGTTCATCTGCACGGGGTGCTGGACTCCGTGTCGGCAGAGGGGGTGCTGCCCAGCTGCCGCGCGGAGGCCGAGGCGCTCAAAGCCAAAGCGCTCGTGCGCTTGGGGCGCGACGAGGGGTGCCAAGCGTTCTTCCGGGCGCTCGACGGAAGCGAAGACGGGGCGTTAGCCGCGTTTCCCACGCTCGGCATGGCGCGCGCGTACTGCGCTGCGTTTCGCACTCGCGCGCTCGAGCGCTGCGAAAACCTGGAGGGGAGGACGCAGACCGTGCTGTTCAACTCCATGGTCGTTTGCTGTCTGGCTCCCGAACGCTTCGAGGAAGCGTGCGCGCGCTTGGAGTCCGTCGACTCGGAAGAGCGTGCGGCGCATGTGCGCGCCCTGGTGTTGGCCGCCGTCTTGCACGAGCGGTCTGCTCGACATTCCCGCGCCGCCAACTGCCTTGCGCGCGCTGCCCGACTCGCGCGAGAGCACGGTTTGGCCGAGGCGCTTGCGGAGAACGCCGTTGATTTGCGCCCTGCCGTCGCGCGCCTGTCCTCCGACGAGGACCCAGGGCTTTGCGCATGGCTGAGAGGCGTGCTCGACGCCGACGCGAAGTGCTCTGTCGACGTACGGCTCACCGACCGCGAGCTCGACGTCATGCGCTGCGTCTCCGCGGGCGACACCGTGGCCCAGACCGCGCAGCGGCTGTTCGTCTCGCGCGACACGGTGAAGAAGCACTTGGCGAACGTGTACGCCAAGCTGGGCGCCCATTCGAAGATGCAGGCGGTGGCTATCCTCCGCGACAAGGGCGTCTTGTAAAGGCCCAGGTTTCCGAATCGATTTCACCCCCTGTCTCACCCATGCGGGTAGTGCCCTGCGCTCGGGGTACCGGGTATCGTCTTCAGCATGGAAAACCCTGAGACGAGAAGGAGGGATCGGAGCATGGCTCACGAGGTGTCGCGTCGCGACTTTCTGAAAGTCGGCGGCATGGCCGGGTTCGCCGCGGGGGCGGCGGGGCTTGGCATAGGGTCGATACTGGGCTCGCCCGCCGAGGCGCATGCCGAGACGCTGACGGTGACCGATTTCGTGTACACCTGTCCGTTGTGCGGGCAGAAGACCGCGGATTACGACGTGCTCGTCAAGCATTTCAAGGAGGGGCATCCCGAGGCGGCGGTGCCGGAGTGCGCGACGCTCACCATCAACGGCGTCGAGGTCAAAGTGCAAGTGGAGCCTCACTGGACGCTGAGGGAGACGTTGCTCAAGGCCGTGGGGCTCACCGGCAACGCCAAGGAGATGTGCGACCGCGGGGCCTGCGGTTCGTGCACGGTGCTCATCGACGGCGTTCCGGCGCTCTCGTGCACGACGTTGGCCGTGGAGTGCCAAGGCCACCAGATCGAGACGTCCGAGGGCATAGCCGCCGACGAGAAGTGGCGCCCGCTCGTGGACGCGTACGCCAAGCACGATGCCGCGCAGTGCGGCTATTGCACGCCGGGCCAGTTCACCGTGGCGAAGTACATCATAGGAAAGTACGGCGAGCCTACCGAGGAGCAGATTCGCGCCGAGCTGTCAGGCAACATCTGCCGCTGCGGCACGTACTCGCGCCACGTGCAGGCCATCCAGGAAGCGGCGATCGCGATCAAGGGAGGCAATTGATGGGCGAGACCAGCACGTGGGTTCCCGAAGGGGCCAATCAGGATCGCGAGGATTTCAAAGTGGTGGGCACCTGGGATCATCCGGGACGCCAGTCGTGGGACATGGTGTCGGGCGCGGCCAAGTACCCCACCGACCTGTGGATGGAGGGCACCCTCACCGCCATGGCGCTGCGCTGCCCCTACGGCCATGCCAAGGTGAAGAGCCTGGACATCACGCAAGCCGAGCAGATCGAGGGCGTGAAGCTCGTGCTGACGTACGAGGACGAGGAGCTGGCCTCCATGCCGCGCTACCGTCCCGCGTACTACCAGCTGGGGGCAAGCCCTCTTCTGGGCGACGAGGCCGAGTTCGAGGGCGACGAGGTGGGGGCCGTGGTGGTGGCGCTCAACGAGGAGATATGCAAGAGGGCGCTCGCTGCCATCAAGGTGGAGTGGGAGGTGCTGCCCTTCATCCTCGATCCGCGCGAGGCTGCCAAGCCCGGCGCCCCCATCCTGCGTCCCGAGATGAACCCCGACTCCAACATGACGGGCAACACGTTCGGCGCCGCTGTGGAGTGGGAGCAGGGATGCGCCGAGGACGGCTTCAAGGAGGCCGACCACGTGGACGTCGTCGACTACGGCCGTCCCATGTGGAGCCAGTTCCGACCCATGCCTCCGGCCTACTTCTCCTATTGGGCGAACGATCCGTGGGGCAATCCCGACGGCGAGAAGATGTGCTACGTCACCAACCATGCGCATTTCCCCTCGAACGGCCCGATCGTGTCGGCGTTCATGGGGGCGGGGTCGCATGCCGACAAGTACCGCGCGCTCTCGCCCTATATGGCCGCGCGCTACTGCGATTTCGTCGAGAAGCGCGGCGCGCAGTTCGCCCCTGTGCTGTCGAAGCGACTAGGCGGCGTGCCCGTGCGCTACGTGCAGACGCGCCGCGAGTCGTTCGACGCCGCCGTGCCGCAGACCTACCTCACGGTGCGCATAGGCTACAAGGACGACGGCACGCTCGTCGCCGTGCAGTCCGAAAACGTCCATCAGACGGGCGCGCGCGGCGGCTACGGCGACAAGACGCACGGGCATCTGGTGCTTCCGCCGAACGCGCAGGGCTTCAAGCAGACCGTGAGCCCCAACATCTACTCGAAAATGGCCTATTACGTGACGAACGGCGCTTGCACGACGGCCGATCCCGGCCAGCCGCAGTACGAGCCGGTGAACCTGGCGTTCGCGAAGATCGCCGACACCCTCAAGATGGACGTCTCCGAGGTCATCATGAAGAACATCAAGGTGACCGAGCCGTCTTTGTCTGCCTGCATGAGCGCTGCGAAAGAGGCGTTCGACTGGAAAGGCAAGTGGCACCTTGCCGGCGAGCGCACGCTTGCGGACGGCCGCCTGCACGGCGTGTCGTGCCGCTACGCCGCGTCGCAGACCTGGGGAATGATCTCGTACAACATCAATCTGCGCATGGGCGTGGACGGCAAGGTGTACATGCCTTACGCCGAAGCCCTCATCGGCACGTACTGGCCCGACGCGGTGCAGCTCGTCATCGCCGAGGAAATGGGCATGAAGCTGGAAGACGTCGTCGTGTACTACGCGCCCAACTACAACAACTGGCAGCAGGGAGACGCGGCCGACCGCGGATCCACGTGCACGTGGGCGGCCAAGGAAGCGGCCGTCCTCTTGAAAGAGCAGATCCTCGCCGCCGGCGCGGCTGCCTTAGGCGCGACGCCCGAAGAGGTGGATCTCGTTGACTCGATGGTCACCCTCAAGGCCGATCCGGCCAAACAGCTGTCGCTGCAGGGCCTTGGGCAGCTGGCCGTGGGGTATTGCGGGAAGCCGAAGGTGCCGTTCCAAACCGACGTGATCCGCACGATGAACGTGGACATGTGCGAGGTGGCGGTCGATCCGGAGACCGGCCTCGTGGAGATCCTCGACTACGTGGTGGCGCACGACTTCGGCAAGGTGATCAGGCCGTCGTCGGCCATCGGGCAGATAGAGAACGCGCTCACCATGAACTCTGGCCGAGCGCTGCGCGAGGAGCTTATCTGGGATGAGAGCACGGGCGTGCTGCTCAACGGCAACCTGTACGATTACAAGGTGCCCACGGCGCTCGACCAGCCCAAGTTCGTGCCCGTGCCCGTCGAGACGCGCTGCGGCGGCGGAGCGTACGGGTCGACCGGCGTCGCGCACGCCCACGCCAATCCGGGCCTCGTGGGGCAGGCCGTCCAGAACGCGACGGGGGGCGACTTCATCGCCATGGTCCCGTACACGCCCGACAAGGTGCTGGCGGCGCTCGGCAAGATAGCCCGGTAGGAGGAAAGAGATGAAGCATTTCAAGCATATGCAGGCATCCTCGGCGAAGGAGGCGGCCTCGGCGACCGAGAAGGGAACCGCCGTGGTCATGGCCGGCGGCACGGATTTGCTGGGAACCTTGAAAGACGAGATCCTCCCGACGTATCCCGAGACGGTGGTCGATCTCAAAGCCGCCGCAGGGATGGACGGCATCTCCGAGGACGGCGACGTCGTGGTGATCGGCGCGCTCGCGAAGCTGGCCGCCGTGGCCGAAAGCGACGCGGTGCGCGAAGGGTGCGCGGCTCTGGCCGAGGCGTGCGCGCGTGCGGCTTCGCCCACCATCCGCCACATGGGCACCATAGGGGGCAACGTGTGCCAGATGCATCGCTGCTGGTATTTCCGCGTGCCCGACGACCGCTTCCATTGCCGTCGCAAAGGCGGCGACTGGTGTCCGGCGCGCATCGGGGACAACCGCTATCACTCCATCTTCGGCGACCAAGACGGCTGCTACGCCGCGAGCTCGCACGACACGGCGCCCGCCCTCGTGGCGCTCGGAGCCAGCGTCAAGACGACCAAGCGCGAGGTGCCCGCCGAGGAGTTCTTCCGTGCGAACGGCGTTCGCTCGAACGTGCTGGAGGACGGCGAGGTGGTCACGGATATCCGCGTGCCGAAGGCGGCCAAGAGCGCGTTTCTGAAGTTCGCGCTGCGCAAGTCCATCGACTTCCCGGTGGTGAACTGCGCGGCGGCGCAGCTGGCCGACGGATCGGTGCGCGTGGCGCTGGGCGGCGTGTACCCCGCGCCCGTCCGTTCGACGGCCGCCGAGGCCGCGGTGGCGGGCGGCGTGAGCGCAGACTCCGCCGCGAGGGCGGCCGATGCGGCGGTGGAGGACTGCAAGCCGCTCGCCAAGAACGCCTACAAGGTGGAGATAGCGCGCACGCTCGTCAAGCGCACGCTCTCGGAGTTGGTAGGGTAGCGGTGGCCGCGATGGGGCAGGCGAGAGGGGCGTCGTGGCCCAAAGCGTACGAGGCGCTGCGGACGTTCGCTGCCGGCCAGGGCGGGATCGTCGCGGTGCCCAAGAGCTTGACGGTGCCCGCGGACGCGCGGCCGGCGTTCTACGAGCGGGTGGAGGCGGCGCGGCGCGCGCTCGCCCGCCGGGTGCTCGGCGGCCGCCTCGACGAAGCGGCCTTCGTGGCCGGGAAGTGCCGCGCGATGCGGCAGAGGCTGCTCGACGCGAGCGGGCTTGCCGCCTTCCGCTTGGCACCGACTTTGGAGGCTTTCTTGACGGACGTGGAAGCGGCGGTGTCGAAGCCAGCGTTTTCGGCGGTGCTCGACGGGCTGCAGAACGGGCGAGATGCCGGCGAGGTGCTCGAGGCGGCGGGGGCTGCCCTTGAGGAAGCTTGCTCGTCGCTTGAGCGCAACGCGTACGAGGCATGGGCGTACTGCGGCGTGGTCAGCGCTTTGGATCCGGTGCGGTTCTGGACGGTTGAGTCGGTGGATGCCTACGAGGTTCATGCCGTCGCGTCCGATGAAGTCACGGTCGCACGCCAGACGCCCTCGCCGGAACGGCGCATCCCCGAGGCCGTTTTCGAAACGGCCGACGGTCGCGTGTTCGCCATGAAGAACGAGGCGGCGCGTGAGTTGGACTACTACGGGCTGAAGATCGAGCGGAGGCGCGACAGCTCTGCCGGCGGGAACACGGCGGGCCTCGTCGGGCATCGGGTGCTCATGCTGTACAGGCTGGGCTCGGTTGACGAGGTGGACGCCGTGGCGGATCGCGACAGGATGAGGCAGACGCCGAGCGATCTGCTGGTGGAGGTGCTCGCGCCGCGCGACATGGAGACGCCGGCTTACGTGAGCTTGTTCGCGGCCCGCATCAACGCTGCCCGCTCGCGACGGCCGGTGCAGGTGGTCACGTACGACGAGGCGGGGAAGTTCCCCGCGGGCATGGAGGAGGATCCGGACATCGCGCCGGTGAGGCGCCGAGTCGTGGGATTCGACGAGGGCGTTTTGACGGAGATCGCCGCCGAGCTGGCCGATTGACCGAACGATGCGCCGCAAAGCGGGCGGGAGCCCGTCTGCGGCGGACAGACGAAACGGAGGAGACATGGTGAACGCGAAGAGGCCGGGGCTTTTTCGGATGGGGCTGCTCCTTGCGACCGTCGCCTTGACGGCCGCTTTGGCCGGGTGCGCGCCGCGATCAGGCGCGTCTGCCGAGGACGGCGACTTTTCGACAAGCGACGACACGGCGGTGATGGGCGAGTACGCGCCCTACGATCCAGCCGCCGAAGCCGAGCATGTCAACGGCAAGGCCATCGAAGGGTCGGAAGAGGAGGAGCTGCAGCAGGAGCGCATCGCGGGTGGAGCGGTCGGTGCCGTGACGTCTTCGAATCTGGAGCCCCTCGAAGGCATCGTCGATTGTTCGGAAGGCGAGTACGAGCCGGTCTACGGCATGGGGCTCCAAGCTCCTGAAATGCCCCACGAATCGGAGGGGCGCGCCTGCCTGAGCTGCCATGAGGGCGAGGAGTCGACGGTTTCGGTTCCGAAAAGCCATATCGACTCGGGCGTCGGCGACGAGGAGTGCTTGAGCTGCCACGCAGCTGAATAAGCCGATGCGCGCTTCCGGGAAACAGGGACAGCGGTTCGGGAGTCTCTTTTTTCTTGGCGCGGACGTTTCATGTGGCCGAAAGCGATACGTGAGGAGGAGATCATGCGCGAGATCAGAGGCGACGTGTCCCGATGGTTCGAGGCGGGCCATGCGGTCGCGTTGGCGCAGGTGACGAAGACCTGGGGCTCTTCGCCTCGCGCGGCTGGCTCGGTGATGGCGGTGAGCGACGGAGGCGGCATCGCCGGGTCGGTGTCGGGCGGCTGCATCGAGGGCAGCGTCGTAAAGACGGCGCTCGACTGCCTCGAGGGATCGCGAAGCGCCAGCTTGGAGAGGTTCCACGCGTCCACGGCACGCGCCCAGGAGGTTGGTTTGTCGTGCGGCGGGAACGTCGAAGTGCTCGTCTCGCGCTTGGATCGATCGTTGTTCGAAGTCGAGCGCGCCGAGCTCGACGCCGATCGGGCGTACGTGCGGGTGAGCATGGTTGAAGGAGCCGGGAACGGTTCGGATGCGGACGGCGTGGGCGCGTGCTTTCTGCTCGTGTCGCCCGATGCGTCCGCGGCGTCGGAATGCGTCGGGCTGCGTGCGCGTGAGGCGAGCGGTCTGCCGGCTTGGCGGATCGTGGCGCCCCGCGAAGTCGAGGAGCGCCTGAGCGCCGCCGCGCTCGCGAGCGCGGCGGGGAAGGTGGCCGACGCGCCTTCCGCGTCGGAGGCGGGTCTTGTGCGCACGGATGCGGGAACGTTCTTCTATGCCCGCACGAACCCGCAGCCCGTGCTCGTGTGCGTGGGCAGCGTGCATATCTCCATCCATCTGACGCGCATGGCGAAGATGCTCGGCTACCGCACGGTCGTCATCGACCCGCGCGGCGCGTTCGCCACGAAGGAGCGCTTCCCCTTCGTCGACGAGCTCGTGCATGCTTGGCCGCAGGAGGCGTTTCGGACGCTGCGGCTCAACGAGTCGACGGCCCTCTGCGCGCTCACGCACGATCCGAAGATCGACGTGCCGGCGTTGGCCGCGGCGCTCGATTCTCCGGCGTTCTACATCGGCTCGCTCGGGCGCTTCACCACGCAGCTTTCGCGCTATCGCCAGCTTGCGCGACTCGGCTACGACGACGCGGCCGTCGCGCGGGTGTTCGGGCCTATCGGACTCGACCTCAAGGGACGCTCTCCGGCTGAGATCGCACTGTCCATCATGGCTGAGATCACCGCCGTGCGCCGCGGCGGGTCGTTTCCCTCGTCCACGATGCTGGCCTCGGCCCGACGGGCCGAAAAGGAGCTTTGAGGCGCGCGAGCGCCCTTCGGCACGGTAGGCTCCGGGGGTCGAGCGCGGCCGCCGCGGCGTTCGCGTTCGGAACGGCTGCGCCTGGGCTCTCCGACCCTTCCTCGGGACGGGACGAAGCCCTACAATGGAAGGCGGCTCCGTGCGGGCCCGCCTTCTCCTTCCGCATCCGACGACCGACGAAAGGGGCGATCGCCATGACGTCCGCTCCCCGCCTTGAGAACCTGCCGCGCACCATCGAGCTCGTCCGCGCCGCCGACGGAAAAGCCGAGCTCGTCTACGTCGACCAGCGCCTGCTGCCGGGCGAGCTCGCGTACGCGCGGACGCGCGACTGGCGCGCGGTCGTAGACGCCGTGAGGTCGCTCGCGGTGCGCGGCGCCCCCGCCATCGGCGCGGCGGGGGCGGCGGCCGTGGCGCTGTGGGCGCAGGAGCGCGCGGAGTCGCGCGCTTTCGCAGACGCGGACGCTTCCTCCTACCTCTCCGAGCTTGAGCATGTGTGCGCCCAGGTGGCGAGCGCGCGCCCCACGGCGGTGAACCTCTCCTGGGGAGTGGCGCGGATGAGGCGTGCGGCGCGGGGGCGCGTCCTCGCAGGCGGCGGCGCCGAGGAGGCGGCCGCGGCCCTCTTCGACGCCGTGAAGGCCCTCGAGGCCGACGACGAGGCCGCGAACCGCGCCATCGGCGCGCACGGGGCGGCGCTTCTGCCGAAGGGCGCGCGCATCCTCACGCACTGCAACGCCGGCAGCCTCGCCACCGTGTTCTTCGGCACGGCGCTCGGCATCGTGTACGCCGCCGCCGCGCGGGGCAAGGTCGCGCGCGTGTACGCCGACGAGACGCGTCCGGTGGGGCAGGGCGCGCGCCTCACCTGCTGGGAGCTGGCGCGGGCGGGCATCCCCGTCACGCTCATCTGCGACAACATGGCGGCGAGCCTCATGGCGAAAGGCGAGGTGGACGCCGTGGTGGTGGGTGCCGACCGCATCGCGGCCAATGGCGACGTGGCCAACAAGATCGGCACGTACGGCCTCGCGGTGCTGGCGCGCCGCCACGGCGTCCCGTTCTACGTGGCCGCGCCCGCCTCCACCGTGGACAAGGCGCTTTCCGAGGGGTCGCAGATCCCCATCGAGGAGCGCGACCCCGCCGAGGTGCTGCCGCATCCTATCGCGGGCGTGGAGGTGTGGAACCCCTCGTTCGACGTGACGCCGGCGGCGCTTATCGCGCGCATCGTCACCGAGGACGGCGCGTTCGCGCCCGGCGACCTGCCGTGAGGGGCCTTCCTCTGTTACAATGGCGCTGAACCGAAGCGCCGCAAAGGAGCAGACCATGCGCGTCATCTTCCGCGAAGACCAAGAGCGCCGCGAGCACGAGGCCCTCTCCGAGGACGCCTCGTTTCCCGACGAGGGCGAGGGCCGCGACCGCTCGACCGAGCCCGACCGCCTGCGCACCGACTACCAGCGCGACCGCGACAAGATCCTGCACACGAAGTCGTTTCGCCGCCTGTCGCACAAGACGCAGGTGTTTTTGGCGGCCGAGGGCGACCACTTCCGCACGCGCCTCACGCACACGCTCGAGGTGGCGCAGATCGCGCGCACCATCGCGCGGGCGCTCGGCCTCAACGAGGATCTGACCGAGGCCATCTCGCTCGGGCACGACTTGGGCCACACCCCGTTCGGCCACACGGGCGAGAGCGCGCTGGCCGGCTGCCTCGCGCGCCACAAGGGCGTCGATCCGGCCAGCCCCGAGGCCGAGGCGCTCTACCGCCACAACGAGCAGAGCCTGCGCGTGGTGGAGCGCATCGAGAACGGGGGACGGGGCCTCAACCTCACGCCCGAGGTGCGCGACGGCATCGTGAACCACACGGGCGATCTGCGCGCCGAGACGCTGGAAGGGCGCATCGTGGCCGTGGCCGACCGCATCGCGTACGTGAACCACGACATCGACGACGCCATCCGCGCGGGCATCCTCTCCGAGGCCGACCTGCCCGCCTCCACCCACGCCGTGCTCGGCCCCGACCACTCGTCGCGCATCGAGACGCTGGTGCTCGACATGGTGGAGACGTCGGCTTCCTGCGACGACATCCGCATGAGCGCGGACGTGTGGGACGCCATGATGGAGCTGCGGGCGTTTCTGTTCGAGCGCGTCTACACCTGCGACGCGGTGATGGCCGAGGTGGCGAAGGCGACGCACCTCATCGGCGATCTGTTCGACCACTACGTGGCGCATGTGGACGAGGTTCCCGCCGAGTACCGGGACATCTCGGAAGGAGACGATCTGCGCGCCGTCACCGACTTCGTCGCCGGCATGACCGACCGCTACGCCAAGAACCTCTACCAGCGGCTGTTCATCCCTTCGGCCCCGCACCGCTAGCGCGGAAGCGCCCGCGGCCGTTTCGCTCGGCAGCCCGTTGCCCCGCCCCTGGCACGGGCAGAAGCGCTCCTGCGAGCGCCGCCGGCGCCATGAAGGGAAGGCTTCGCACGGGAAAGCACAGAAGCATGACGAGGAGCGCCATCGCAGGTTTGCGGGTGAAGCCGGCGATGAGCGCGGTCGACACCACGGCCGTGCAGAGCATCGCGTCCGCGCCGGTGGCCGCGGCGATGCCGAACCCCGTGCTCACGCCACAGAAGATGAGCGGGAAGAAGGGGCCTCCGCTCCATCCGAGGTTGAGGCACAGCGCCACGAACGCCGTCTTGGCGACCCCTGTCGCCACAAGGACGGCGGCCGGCATGTTCGCCCACTGCCCGGCCAGGTCGGCGGCTTGGGCGGTTCCCGGGAACAGGACGTAGGGCAGCGCGAGGGCGGTCGCTCCGAGCGCGAGGCCGCACAGCGTCGGCTTGAGCACGGGATGCCCTTCGAGCGCGCGGGAGAGGCGCCGGGCGAGGAGGGTGGCGAGGGCGTAGAGCGCGGCGAGCGCCCACCCCGCCGCGACAAGCGGCACCGTCCAAGCGGCCGCCTCCCAGGTGAGCGGGGCGGCGCCGAAGCGGGGCAGGGGAAGGCCGCCGCCGAAGAGCGCGGAGAACGCGGCGGCTCCGGCCGCTCCGCCGAGGACGCCGAGCGCGTAGAGGGGGACCTTCTGCGCGCGCGTGAACGGCCCGTCCAGACCGCCCGCCCGACGAAGCGCCGCGCCCACCTGCGTGCACGCCGAGGCGACGAGGCCCGTGAGCCCCGCCTCCGGCCCCACCGAGCCGCCGAACGCGATGGGCAGCAGAAACGACACCGAGGCAGGAACGACGCGCCCGACCGAGTAGCCGCCCTTCGCGCGCACTTCGGCCATCACCTCGTCGAGCGGTTTCGGCGCGCTGTCGAACCGGGCGTTCCACAGCCCGATGAGCGCGCCTCCCAGCGTGCAGGCGAGAAGCGGGAACGCCGGCAGGCCGAGCGCGCCTCCGACGCCGTCCCATACGAGGTCGCAGAGCAGGTACGCCGCGCTCAGGAGCGCCCAGATGGAAAACCCTGCGCCCGCGCCGAGCGACAGCGCGAGCGCTCCGAGCGCGCACGCCCGCGCCGCGCCGAGGCGCGATCCTTTCGCGCCGTGCCGGCAGTCGGGCTCTCTATGCGCGCTGGCGGCCGCTTCGCCCTCGGATGCTTGCGCCGCGGGTTCTCCGTGTTCTGTCCCGCCCTCTTCCCGTCGCATGGCGCCTCCTGTCCTCGATCCTTGCCGAAGCAGTCTACGCCCTCGCGTCCCCGCGCGCCAGACAAGTGCCGGGAGGACGTTGCGCATGCGCACAAAACTTGTATAATCGGGAAGCTATGGTTTCAGGGGATCGCATCAGGCAATCGCTCAAGGCGGCGCTGCCCATCATGCTGGGCTACGTCGCCATCGGCGTGCCCTGCGGCATCCTGTCGGCCTCCATCGGCCTTGACGCTTTGCAGGCGTTTCTGCTCTCGGCGCTGTTCTACTCGGGCGCGGGCCAGTTCATGATCCCGAACATGTGGCTCGCTGGGGCCCCTCTGGCCTCCATCATCGCGAGCGTGTCGTTGGTGAACACGCGCCAGATGCTGTACTCGGCCGCCTTCGCGCCGGCGTGCAGGGGCGTGCGCAAGCGCCTGGCGTTTCTGTTCGCGGCCACGGTGACCGACGAGAGCTACGGCGTGAACGTGGCGAAGTTCTCCGAAGGCGGGTGGTCGGTCGGGCGCGCCACGGCGGTGAACCTGCTGTCGCAGAGCTCCTGGGCGCTGTCGAACGTCGCGGGCGTGCTGGTGGGCAACGCCGTGGGCGTGCCCTTGGCCATCGCGTCGTTCGCCATGACCTCCATCTTCATCTGCCTGCTCGTGACGCAGAAACCCTCTGCGGCCAACCTGGTGGCGGCCGCGACGGCCGCGCTCGGCGTGATCGCTTGCAAGGCGGCGGGCCTGTCGGGGCCGGCCATCCTCGTGGGCGCGCTCGCCGGGGTGGCGGCGGCGCTCGCGTTCAGCTGGGCGGGAAGGAGGGGCTGATGGGCTCGATGGGCTGGGACGGCTTTTTCGTCGTGCTCGTGTGCTGCGGGGCCACGATGCTCGCGTGCCGCGTGATCCCCCTGTTCGCGCTCAAGGGCAAGAACCTGCCGGAGGGCGTCGAGCGCGCGCTCGGGTTCATCCCTCCCGCCGCGTTCGCCGCGCTCGTGGCGAACGACCTGTTCTTCCCGGGCATGTTCGACGCCGGTCCGTGGCCGGCCGCCGCGCCGCTCGTCGCGGCCGGGGTGGTGGCGCTCGTGGCGTGGAGGACGAGGTCGCTTCTGTGGTGCGCCGTCTCGGGCGTGGCCGCCTACGCGCTGCTCTCGCTCGTGTAGGACGGAGAAGAAGCGGGGCCGTGCGCCCTTGCGGCGAAGGGCGCCGCGCGATGCTCGGAGGGGGCGCTCGCGCGGTGGTCGGCGGGCGGATTGCACGCACCCTTCGGTATGCGCGTGCGGCCGTCTGGGCTGCTGTGCGCCGCCGTGCGGCTCGGGTGGGCGAGATCGGACGGGGCTGTCTGTGAAAATGACGGAAAGGTTGCCGATTCTCCCTTGCGGCGCGCGCGGACAGGCGTTATACTGTCCAATCGTGTCTTTATGAGACAACGCCGCACAGGGTCACACTGAACATATAAGAAGGAACGGATCATGGATATCATTCGCGCCATCGAGCAGCAGCAGATCAAGCAGGACATCCCCGAGTTCAACGTGGGCGACAACGTCAAGGTTCACTATCGCATCACCGAGGGCAACCGCGAGCGTATCCAGGTGTTCCAGGGCGACGTCATCCGTCGTCAGGGCGCTTCGAGCCGCGAGACGTTCACCGTCCGCAAGATCAGCTTCTCCATCGGTGTGGAGCGCACGTTTCCCGTGCATTCCCCGAAGATCGAGAAGATCGAGGTCGTGCGCCGTGGCGACGTGCGCCGCGCGAAGCTCTACTACCTCCGCGACAAGGTGGGCAAGGCCGCCAAGATCAAGGAGAAGGCCTACCGCTAGGCCGTTTTTCCCAGACGGGCATCGAGGCCCCGCGTCCCTTCGGGCGCGGGGCCTTTTCGTTGTCGAGGCGCGCTTGCCGCTGCCTGGCCGTGATCTGCTATCATGGGCGCTGGAAAGGAACGGATCGAAAGCAGGGGGCGAGGCATGGGACTGACGGTGGCCGACGTCAAGCGGCGTCTGCGAGAGGCAGACGAGAGAGAGTTCGCGGTGCTCGAGCGCGCGCTTGTGGCCGACTCGCGCAAGGGCGTGCGCGACGCGGTGGAGGCGGCGCGCCGCCGCATCGAGGCCGAGGCCGCCGAACGGGCGCGCCTCGAGGGGCTCTACGCTTTCGAGCGCGAGCTGGCCGCGGCGCGCGGAGGAGGCGTGGTCGTGGGGCTCGACGAGGTGGGGCGCGGCCCTTTGGCGGGGCCGCTCGCGGTGGGGGCGGTCGTCCTGCCCGACGAGCCGAAGATCGCCGGCCTCGACGACTCGAAGCGGCTTAAGCCCGCCGAGCGCGAGCGCGTCGCCGTGCAGGTGAGAAAGACGGCTCGGGCGTGGGCCGTGGAGTACGTCGAGGCGCGCGAGATCGACGAGCATGGCATGACGGCCTCGCTTGCGACGGCGTTTCGGCGCGCGGTGGCCCGCGTGGAGGCGGCGGGGGTTCCCGTCGACGTGGTCTTGCTCGACGGGAACCCTCTGCGTTTCGACGAGCGCGAGGTGAACGTCGTCAAGGGCGATGGGCGCTGCGCCTCCATCGCCGCCGCCTCCATCGTGGCGAAGGTTGAGCGGGACACGCTCATGTGCCGCTACGCCGAGGAGTACCCCGAGTACGGCTTCGAATCGTGCAAGGGCTACGCGAGCCCGGCGCATATCGAGGCCATCAGGCGCTACGGCCTCACGCCCATCCATCGGGCGTCGTTTTGCACCGCGGTCTCCCAGCCGACGTTGTTCTGAGGCCCTTCCTGCCAGGGGAGTTGCGGGCGCTTTTCGGGCGCGGCGCTCCGAGGGTTTTTCTGCCGGAAGCTCCCTCGGTTCCTTCGGGGAGGATTCTGGGAAGGCTCCTTCGAAGCGATCGGCAGAGCGTTTGCCGAGCCCTGCCATGGCGGTGCTTCCGAGAGGGGTTCGCGCGCGCCTCCGAAGGCGGCGCGGGCTCCCGTTTCTTTCCACCTCCCTTTCCGTCCCCCCCCCCATATATTCTTTCTGCCATTTCTCGCGCAGCGGCCGCGTCCCTTTTCCCTTAGACGTGAATAGGGGATAAAGGGCGTGCATGGGGGGGGGAGTGGCTGGCGTTCTCTTCTCGTCTCCCCGTTTCCTTCGCGCTTTGTTTTCGCCGTCCCCGAATCCTCTCTGCCCTTTCGACCCGCTCGCGCTTTGCGCGAGGCATTCGCGTTGTGCCTTGCGCGAGCAAGGTGACCCGGCGCTTCTTTCCGCGTCGGGTTCGCGTCGGATTCGCGTCGGGAATGCGGGGAAAGCGCGTCGGGGTTGCGGGGGAGGTGCGCGTGCGCCGCAGGGGATCCGCGTCGGATCGAGGCGCGGATCCGCTGGACGCACGCCATGGATCCGCTGGATGGCGCCGGTACCATGGAAGCCGGAGACGAAAGGGGCGGTTGCCATGGGACGAAGTGCTGAGGCGAGGGCGTTCGAGGATCGGACGGCGGTGCCGAGGGAGGAATGGACGGGAGAGGACGACGGGGCGAGGGAGGCTTCGGAAGCCGCTTGGCGGGCCGAGCTCGGCCGCCGCGGCGAGGAGGCGGCTGCGCGGTTCCTCGAGCGGCGGGGCTACGACATCGTGGAGCGCAACTGGGAGTGCGCGGCGGGGGAGGCGGACATCGTCGCGCGAGACGGCGACGGTTCGATCGTGTTCGTCGAGGTCAAAACGCGTTCGAATTGCGAACGCGGGCTGCCGTCGGAGGCGGTGGACGCCGAGAAGCGCAAGCGCTACGAGCGCATAGCGGCGTGCTTCCTTGCAGACTACGACGTGGTGGACGTGCCGGTGCGCTTCGACATCATCGGGATCGTGGCGGTGGCGGAGGACCGCGCCATGATACGCCACCACATCAACGCGTTCTGCGCGGCCTGACATGGAGGGCCGGTGCAGGGTGCGCGCCGCCACGCTGCGCGGGGTGGAGGCCGTGCCGGTGGACGTGGAGGTGGCGGTGGGTCCGGGGGTGCCGGGGTTCTCCGTCGTCGGCATGGCCGACGCTTCGGTGCAGGAGTCGCGCGAGCGCGTGAGGTCGGCGCTGAGGGCGTGCGGTTTCGTCGTGCCCTCGCGCAAGGTGGTGGTGAACCTCGCCCCGGGGGCGCTGCGCAAGACGGGCTCGGGGTTCGACCTGCCCATCGCGGTGGGCATCCTCATGGCCACGGGACAGGTGGATCCGCGCTTCGCGCAGGGGCGCCTTCTGGCAGGGGAGCTGTCTCTCGAAGGGGAGGTGCGGCCGGTGGCGGGCCTTTTGGCTTACGCGCTCTGCGCGCGCGATATCGGTTGCGACCTTCTGTGCGCCGAGGCGCCGGACGGGCTTGTGCGTGTCGAGGGCGTGAAACGGCTCTCCATACGTTCGCTCTCGGAGTTTCGTCGCGGGGAGTTCCCCCCGGCGTCCACCGCCACTCCTGCTCCGGCCCCGGCTTTGGCCGATTTCCGCGACATCGCGGGGCACGAGATGGCCAAGCGGGCGCTGCAGATCGCAGCTGCGGGTGGGCACGGCGTGATCATGGTGGGCCCGCCGGGATCGGGCAAGACCATGCTCGCTTCGCGGCTGCCCTCCATCCTGCCCCCGCTGTCGGAGGACGAGGCGCTGCAGACGGCGCTCGTCCACTCGGTCGCGGGGGAGGACCCGGCGCCCGCGCTGGCGGGCGTGCGACCGTTCCGCAGCCCGCACCACACGGCCAGCGCGGCGGGGCTCATCGGAGGAGGGTCGCCTTTGCGGCCGGGCGAGATATCGATGGCGCACAACGGCGTGCTGTTCTTGGACGAACTGCCCGAGTTCCGCCCTTCGGTGCTGCAGAGCATGCGCCAGCCTTTGGAGTCGGGGAGGGTCGTGATCACGCGGGCCGACGGCAACGTGGTGTTCCCGGCGTGCTTCACGCTGGTAGCGGCTGCGAACCCGTGTCCGTGCGGCTATTTCGGCGATCCCGAGCGTGCATGCTCGTGCACCATCCCGCAGATGAGGAGCTATCAGGCCCGCGTGGGCGGCCCGCTCATGGACCGCATCGACGTGCGCATCGACGTGCGGCGCATCCCGCCGGGAGAGGTGCTGGGCACGGGAGGCGGCACCTCGTCGGCGGCGTTGCGGGAAGGCGTGCTGCGGGCGCGCGAGTACGCCTCGTGGCGGCGCGCCGTGGACGCGGACGAATGGGGCGCGTCGGACGCCGGAGATGCGGAGGCGGGTGATGCCGGCGCGCGCAGGGAGACTGCGGGCGCGTCTGCGGGCGGCGCGGGCGCGGCGGCTCTTGTGCGCTCGTGCCGCCTCTCGGCAGACGACGAGGCGTTCTACGAGGACGTGGCGCGCGGCAACCGCATGAGCGGGCGCGCCATCATGCGCACGCTGGCGGTGGCGCGCACGGTGGCCGACATGGAGGAGGCGCGCGCTGTGGGGCGGCGGCACCTTTGCGAGGCGCTGGCGTTCCGGCTGCGCGATGGGGAGGACGCATGAGCGCGCGGGCCGCGCTGGCAGGACCGCGCATCGTCCTCGAGCGCGGAGGGGAGGGCTACCCCGCGGCGTTCGAGGCGCTGGCCGACCCTCCCGCGCGCCTGTACGTCGTGGGAAGCGTTGCGGCGCTTTCGGAGGGCGTCGCCGTCGTGGGCGCGCGCAAGGCCACGCCGTACGGGCGCGGATGTGCGTCGCGGTTCGCGCGCTTGGCGGCAGAGCGCGGCGTGGCGGTGATCTCGGGTGGGGCTCGCGGCTGCGACGCGGCGGCCCACGAAGCGGCGCTTGCGGCGGGCGGGCGCACGACGGTGTTCCTCGGCGGCGGCTGCGACCGCCTCTACCCGGCGGAGCATCGGGGCCTGTTCCAGCGCATCGTGGACGGTGGAGGGGCCGTCGCCTCGGAGCACCCATGGGATGTCGCGCCGCGGCCGTGGATGTTCCGGCTACGCAACCGCCTCATCGCCTCGCTGGCGCGGGCCACGCTCATCGTGGAGGCGGGGCTTCCCTCGGGCACGTTCTCCACGGCCGACGAGGCGCTTGCGGCTGGGCGCGAGGTGTTGGTGGTGCCCGGAGCCATCACGGCCTCCACCTCCCGCGGGGCGAACCGTCTGATCGTCCAAGGCGCCACCCCCATCGTGGACGACGAATCGTTCGAGGATGCCCTGCTGTCGCTTTTCGGCTGTCTGCGCCAAGAGCGCTTCGACGCGCCGGGGCGGGATGGGGAAAGCGGGACGGGTGGAGCCGTCGGCGAGAAGACAGGAGGGGGTGAAGCTTCCAGCGCGGGCGACGGTGTGCATGCGTGCAACCCGCTGGTGGAGGCGTTGCGGGCCGAGCCGCTCGACATGGACGCCCTCTACGCCCTCGCCGCCCGCCTCTGCGGCGACGCCGAGCCGCGCATGTGGCTCATGGAGCACCTTATCGCCGCCGAGCGGTCCCGCCTCATAGCCCGCCATCCCGACGGCCGCTGGGGCCCTGCGGGGTAGGCGGGCCTCGTCAACGGCTGAAGCGGAGGGCAGAATGCGGCTGCCGATGAAAAGGAGGATGCCATGCCGGCGGTGGCGATGTTCTATGGGATTATTGTATACTTGCACAGCGAACGGGGCAGCAAGCACCATCGCCCCCATCTCCATGCCCGTTGCGGGGATGGGAAGGTCGCCGTTGATTTCGACGGCGAGGTGCTTGCCGGCTCGTTTCCCGTCAAGAAGCTGGCGTTGCTGCGGGCGTGGATCGTGCTGCATCGCGAGGAGCTTGAGGCCGATTGGCTTCTCGCCTCCAGCGGCCAAGCGGTGTTTCGGATAGAGCCTTTGAGGTGAAGGGGTGGTCGTATGGGAAAGGGCGCGCTGCTCGATGAGGTTGTCGCGGGGCCGGTGCCTTGCGAGCCCGACATCGTTTCCGTCACGGCCGAACCGGGGCACCGCGTGTTGCTCGAATACGAGACGGGTGAGCGCCGCCGTTTCGACGTGTCCCCCTACATCCACGGGGATTTCTACGGCGCCTTGAACGACGAGGATTATTTCAAACAAGTGCAGGTGATGGCCGGGGGCATGGTCATAGGGTGGCCCAACGGTCAGGACATAGCCCCTGATGATCTCTACGAATTGAGCGAACCTGTGGAATGATCCGCCCCGTTGCGCACTGCCTCTTCACCGGCGGCTATGCCTTGGAGGCGGCAGAGGCGGGCGAAGGGGCCGTTCTGGGCGAGGAGGCGGGCGGCCCGCCCTTCTCCACCACGCGCCCGGCATCGAGTGCCACAATGCGGCGGTCGTGCGGAGCGGTGCGCATGCGATGGGCCACCACGAGGACGGGCTTGCCCTTCGCGAGCGCGGCGATGGCCCGCTGCACGCGGGTTTCGCTCTCGGGGTCGGGCAAGGCTGTGGCCTCGTCGAGCGACACTGCGGACGCGTTCTTCAGAAACGCCCACGCGATAGGGGGCGGTGCATCGGCGCTCGCGGCTGGAGGGGTCTGCCGCCCTCGGCCAGCTCGGCGTCGATCCTGCGGGGCGTCCGCGCGGGAAGCCGCCACGCTGGGCCCTCTCTGCCGCAGTCCCTCGCCTTCTCTGCGCGTTTGCCGCGACTGACGTAGGCGAAGCCCGCGTAGCGAAACTGCGGTGCGCTCGTCTTCGTCAAAGGGCTTTGCGAGGGCGAGCCCGTCGCTTTCCAACGCGCACGCGGCTGCGGCCAGCGATGCGAGCCTTGGCAAAAACAGCCCGTCTGTTGCGTCCGTGCGCAGGTCGCAGGGCGGCATCGCGCTGACGGGGCGCCGAGGTGCCGGAGGTTTCGTGGGGGCTTCCCGCACACGGCGGGGTTTTGCTATCATTCGCGCATGTCTTCTTCAGTCACCATACTCGGAGCCGGCCTCGCGGGCAGCGAGGCGGCCTTGCATCTGGCTGCGCGCGGGATTCGCGTGCGGCTCGTCGAGATGCGCCCCGCGGTGCCCACGCCGGTGCATGCGTCGGGCGACTGCGCGGAGCTCGTGTGCTCGAACTCGCTCAAGAGCACGAAGCCCGACAGCGCGGCGGGCATGCTGAAGCGCGAGCTGGAGGCGCTGGGGTCGTTCGTGTTCGCTGCGGCGCGCCGCCATGCGGTGCCGGCCGGCGGCGCGCTGGCCGTGGACCGCGCGGCGCTCTCGGGCGCGGTGACCGCGCTCGTGGAGGAGCATCCGCTCATCGAGCTCGTGCGCGCCGAAGCGCGCTCGGTGCGCGAGGCGGCTGCGGGAGCCGACGCTCTCGTCATCGCCACCGGACCGCTCACCTCGGATGCGCTCGCGGCCGACTTGGCGCGCATCGCGGGCGCGGACCACCTCGCGTTCTACGATGCCGCCGCGCCCATCGTCATGGCCGACTCGCTGGACGGGGAAAAGCTTTTCCGCCAGAGCCGCTACGAGGACGCGTCGGCGGGCGCGGGCGACTACCTGAACGCGCCGTTCACGCGAGAAGAGTACGATGCGTTCGTGGAGGCGCTCGTAGGGGCCGAGCGCGTGATCCAGCGCGACTTCGAGACGCATGACCTGTTCCAGGCGTGCCAGCCCATCGAGGAGATCGCCCGCAAAGGGCACGACGCGCCGCGCTTCGGAACGCTGAAGCCCGTGGGCCTCACGGATCCGCGCACGGGGCGGCGGCCGTGGGCGGCGCTGCAGCTGCGCGCCGAGGACGCGCACGGCATGAGCTACAACCTCGTGGGCTTTCAGACCAACCTCACGTTTCCCGAGCAGCGCCGCGTGTTCCGCATGATTCCCGGCCTTGAGAACGCGGAGTTCGCGCGTTACGGGGTGATGCACCGCAACACGTTTCTGGACGCGCCGCGGCTGCTCGACGCCGACTTGAGGCTGCGCACGCCGCAAGCGGAGGCGCTCGGCGCGCCCGTGTTCGTGGCCGGGCAGCTGGCGGGCACGGAGGGCTACTGCGAGGCTATCCGCTCGGGGCTGCATGCGGCGATCTCCGCGTCGGCTGCGCTCGCGGGCGTCTCGGCACCTCCCCTTCCACGTGCGACGGCCTTCGGCGCGCTCATGGCCTACGCGACCGATCCCGCCACGGTCGACTACCAGCCCATGCACGTGAACTTCGGCATCATGGAGCCGCTTGAGCGGCCCGTCCGCAACAAGCGCGAACGCTACGCGGCCTACGCCGAGCGCGGTGGCGAGGCGCTGGAGGCGTACGTTGAAGGGCTTGCCGAGGCGGGTCTTCTGCCACGGGACGCGCGGCGAGGGGGAGCCGATGGCCGCTGAGTCCGCCGACGATCCGCTTGCGGTCGACGCGCGCGCGGCCGAGCTGGTTGAGTCGTTCTGCGGGGCCCTGCGCGTCGAGCGCAATGCCTCCGCGCACACGGTGCGCGCCTATCGCACCGACCTCATGGACTATCTGCGCTGGGCGCGGCGAGCCCGCGTCAAGCCGCTGGGGGCCACGCATCGCCAGTTGCGGCTCTACTTGGCCGAGCTCGACCGCGCCCAGTACTCGCGCACCACGGTCAACCGCCGGCTCTCGGCCCTGCGCGGCTTCTTCCGTTGGCTCAACGTGACGGGGGTCCTCGACGAGGATCCGGCGGGGGCGCTGTCGGGACCCCGCTCCCGCCAGAGTCTGCCCCACGTCATCCGCGCAGCCGACATGGCGCGGCTTCTGTCGGTGCACGCCGAGCGCGACGCCGCGGGCCGCGTGCGCGCCCAAAGCCCAGCCGACCTGCGCAACCAGGCGATCCTCGAGTTCCTCTACGCGTGCGGCGCGCGCGTGTCCGAGGCGTCAGGCCTGTTGGCCTCCCATGTGGACCTTGAGGCGGGCCAGGCGAAGGTGCTCGGCAAGGGGGCGAAGGAGCGCATCGTGCCCTTGCACGATTTGGCCGTCGCGTCGATGCGCGCCTACGCGTCCGAGGCGCGCCCGGCGCTTCTGCGCGATCGCACCTGCGAGTTCTTCTTCGTATCGACGCGCGGCGGGCGCATGGGAACCGACGCGATCCGCAAGATGTTCAAGGACGCGCTGCGCAAAGCCGGCCTCGACGAGAGCCTTTCCCCGCACGACATGCGACACACCTTCGCCACCGACCTGCTCGACGGCGGGGCCGACCTGCGCAGCGTGCAGGAGATGCTCGGGCATGCGAGCCTGTCGACCACCCAGATCTACACGCACCTCGCGCCGGAGCGCCTCAAGCGGGTGCACGCGCAGGCCCACCCCCGCGGCTGAGCGCCCGTCCGCTCCCGCCTCGCCTTGCTTGCCCGCAGCGTGCGGGCCGCCCCTTCAACGACGGGGCGGTTCCGGCAGCGTGACCCCTGCTTGACGCTTGCCGCGCCTCTGCGCGTCGGACCGCGCGCTCGGGCACAATCGCATCTCCGATCAGGCGCGCCTCAGACGGCGCGCGATGCGATGAAGGGAGGCCCCTTATGAGCAAGAAGAAGATGCGCGCCTTCGCCTGCGCCGTGGCGGCGGCGCTCGCGTTCGCTCCGTTTCTGGGCGGGTGCATGGCCGACGGCACGGACGCCCAGCCCCAGTTCAACGAGGAAGGCCAGCGCGAGGACGTGGGAAGCGCCGTCGACGAGGACGACGAGGCCGTGCGCTTCGGCCAGGTGGTTTCGGTGGACGGCGATGCGGTCACGATCGTGATGGGAGAGCTTCAGGGCTCCTCCGAGGGAGAGCGGAAATCGTTCAGCGCCGGGGAGGACGAGATGTCCCTCGACATGACCGAGGTCCGGATCGTCGACGAGTCGGGCTCTACGGTCGAAGGGCAGACGCTTGAGGCCGACGACGTCGTGGCCATGTGGGGAACGTCCGAAGGAACGTCCTTCAAGCCCGAGATGGTGGAGATCCTCGACGTCGCGTACTCCGGCGCGAACGCCGACGAAGGGCGCGTCCCCCAGGCGGGTTAGCGCGCTCGAGGCGCGCCTCGGGGCTTCCCATCTCTTGCCAATCGAGCCGAGAGGCCTATAATGACGGAACGCCGCGCATCGCGCGGCGCTCTGTTCGAAGAGGCGAAGGAGGAAGCGCGGGTGCTGAGGATATCGACCGACAAGCTTCTGCTCGTGGCGGGGGTCGTGTGGCTCGTCGCAGGAGCGAACGTCGCGGGCATCGGGCTGGCCGCGTACTTCCACGAGCCGGGCTGGGCGCTGTGGGCGCTCGTCGGGGGCACGCTCGCCGTCTTCGTCCTGTTCCACGTCTTCGTGTTCACGAAGATGGTGGGCAAGCACGCCGAGCGCATCAGGGGCTACGAGGAGGATCGGACGCACGTGCTCAAGTTCTTCGACAAGAAGGGCTACGTCGCGATGGCCTCCATGATGGCGTTCGGCATCGCGCTGCGCGCCTCGGGCGTCGTCCCCGAATGGTTCGTCGCGTTCTTCTACACGGGCCTCGGCGCGGCCCTCGCCGTGGCCGGGGCGAGCTTCGCGCTCCGCTACCTCAAAGGCTCGAAGCCGTCCTGCCCGGTGATGCCGCGCGGCGCATCGCATCGCGGCGGCGGGGACGCGTAGCGGGTCGTCAACGGAACGGTTACGGCTCGCTTTCGCATGGCGGGGTTTGGGCTACGATGGCCGAGAGGCGATGCCCCGCCCTGCGCGCGAGGGCGCACGACGCGGGGCGGGACGAGAGGGCGGCGGCGCCGACGCGCGGCGCGGGAAGGAGGGCGCATGGCGCGCATCTTCGTGGTGGAGGACGACGCGGCGTTGCGCGACGAGCTGTCGCGGCTGCTTGGGCTGCAGGGCCACGAAGTGCTTTCGTGCTCGTCGTTCACGCAGGTGGCGAAGGACGTCTTGGCCGCCGACGCCGACTGCGTCATCTTGGACTTGAAGCTTCCCGGCTCGGACGGGCACGCCGTCTGCCGCGACGTGCGCCGCGAAAGCCAGGTGCCCGTCATCATGCTCACCTCCTCGGACAGCGAGTTCGACGAGGTGATGGGCATGAACCTCGGCGCCGACGACTACGTGACGAAGCCGTACCGCCCCGCGGCGCTGCTCGCGCGCGTCGAGTCGGCGCTGCGCCGTTCACGGCGCGGCGAGGACGCGCGCATCGCGTGCAAGGGGGTCGTGCTCGATATGGCGCGCGGAACCGTGGAGTTCGAAGGGAGGGCGGTCGAGCTCACGCGCAACGAGCAGAGGGTGCTCCATCTGCTCATGGCCAACCGCGGCGCCATCATCTCCCGCCAGGAGCTCATGGTGGAGCTGTGGCAGTCCGACGCCTTCGTCGACGACAACACCCTTACCGTGAACATCAACCGTCTGCGCAAGAGCCTGGCCTCCATCGGCGTGCCCGACGACTTCCTCGTCACGCGGCGCGGCCAGGGCTACCTGGTGTAGGGGCGCCGCATGACGCCGGCATCCTACCTGCGCGACCGCGCCTTCGCCCTGGCTTTCGTCGCGCTGGCGGCGCTCCTCGCGGGCGGCGTCGTCGCCGTGCTCGGCCAGGGCTGGCAAGCGGCCGCTCTCGTCGCCTCCCTCGTTGGCGCGTGCGGCGCGTGCGCGCTCGCCGTCGGCTACCTTCGCGCGCGTCGCTTCTGGAGCGATCTGGAGCGCTTCTCCGACGGCGTCGGGCGCGCCTGGTACGTGCCGTCGCTCATGGAGAGGCCCGACTTCCTCGAGGGGCGGCTCGCCTTCGACGCGCTCGAGGCGCACGCGAGGGCGGCCGCCGACGAGGTGGCCGCGAGCGCGGCCGAGGCCGAGGCGTACCGCGGCTACGTCGAGTTGTGGATTCACGAGGTCAAGACGCCCATCGCTGCGGCAGGGCTCATGGCGGCGGGCCTGCATGGCGCGCAGGCCGAGCGCTTGAGGGGCGAGCTCGACCGTATCGAGGACTGTGTGGAGCAGGCGCTGTACTACGCGCGTTCGACCTCGCTTACCCGCGACTTCTCCATCCGGGAGACAGCGCTTTCCGAGGTCGTTCGAGACGTGGCGAAGAAACACGCCCGCTACCTCGTGGAGCGGAAGACGATGCCGTGCATCGACGTGGGCGAGGACGTGCGCGTGCAAGCCGACGCGAAGTGGCTCGCGTTCATCGTGGGGCAGCTCGTGACGAACGCGGCGAAGCACGGCGCGTCCACCGTGCGATTCTCGGCGCGCACGGAGGGCGAGGGCACCGCAGAGGCTCGCACCGTTTTGGAGGTGGCCGACGACGGGCCGGGAATCCCTGCCGAGGACGTGCCGCGCGTGTTCGAGCGCGGGTTCACCGGACGCAACGGGCGGGCGCTCGGCTCGTCCACCGGCATGGGGCTGTACCTCGTGGCCGAGCTGTGCGCGAAGATGGGCCTCGGGGTGGCGCTGGCCTCGGAGGAGGGGAGGGGCACGCGCGTGC
>NZ_PPEL01000020.1 GCF_002899695.1 Rubneribacter badeniensis | reverse complement strand
AGTGTGTATAAGAGACAGGCGCCGGTTCGGCGGGTCTTTTTGGCGGGGGCCGCGGCGCGCGGTGGATTTTTCCCTCCGGAGCGGCGAAAATTTGCGATTGGTGAACGGTTTTGGGGCTTCGCCGCGCGCGATGGGGGTTTCGGAGGGAAAAGCCGAGGTCGCGCCACCTCGCAAGGGCGTGGCGAGGCCCGAAATGCCGTCGAGGGCGGCAAAACTGTTCGTCAGGCGCACGTTTTCGCGGACAAAAGGCGAAGTCTATGTGTAAAACCACCGTTGACAGAGGCTGGACCGATCCGCTGTACAAGGTCCCGCCCGTCGGGCGAAGGGTTTTCCAAAGCGCCGGCGGGTTTTGCTCAGCGAGCGGATCTGACCTATGTCAATCCTGGCTTTACATGGATCTGGCCTCCTCCGCACGCGGCGGGCGGCGGCGCGCAGGGTGTCGAACGCCATGTAGCCGACAAGGCGCGGGCCGAAGTTGCGGCGGGGCGTCCCGCCTCGCCCTCTCGGCGAACATGACGCAAAAGGTCATGGACAAAAAGCGGTGGTTTCTCCGGTTTTCTCGGCCCGAAGAGGCCCTCCGCTTGCGCGTTGCGGCCAATGTTCGAGCGAGACGCCTGGCCGAAGGCAAGGGCGGTTTCCCTATCCTCAAACGGAAATAGAGAAACCGCTCGCTTTTGTCCAGAGCTTACCGACCTCTCTGCTAGACCAGGGTCGCCGCAGACTGGATTGGACTGCCGAGTGGGGTTCCACCGGTGTCGCAGGAGGCCCCTTCCCGCCCGCCCGGCGGGCGGGAACCCTCCGAACCTCCGATCAGAGCAAGCCCGACTCAAGGTTTAGCGAACAGGAGTTCGTGTCAATCCTGGTTTAACATAGACGGGATGCCCCTTTAGCACAAAATGACGGTTAAGAACGATTTTTCAGCCGAGCAGGATTTCGCGACCTGGCGTTTCTCTAAAAACAGTCTCAAAAGGAGTGAGAAAATCGTTCTTAACCGTCATTTTGTGCTACCACCTATGCGGGTTTACGCTAAACCAAGGTCGGTAGAAGCCAGATCGGCCGCCGAACGAGGTTCTGTCGACGCTTCGGAAGTCTCCCTGTCCGATGAGCGTGCAGAGAACCGAAATGCCTGATCGGAACAAGATTGGCTCGAGACTCGGCGAACATGTCCATGTCGATCCTGGTTAGTGGAGAAAAGGCAAGCTTGCTTCGCGAATGAAGCGCGCGGCCGCATCTCTGCATTTCTTGCATGAGTCGCCAACCTCTGCCTCCGAAGCGCTACAATGCTGCTTCACGACGAAACGGGGCTGCGGCGCGCGGGGGCGCGCCGTTCGGCGGCTCCGTGCAAGCTCTCACGAAGGATCGGCATGCCAATCGACATCGAAACCCTGAACGGGCCGCAGCGCGAGGCGGTCACCACGATAGACGGGCCGCTGCTCGTGCTGGCGGGCGCCGGCTCGGGCAAGACGCGCGTGCTCACGTACCGCATCGCGAACCTCATCGAGAACCACGGCGTGGCCCCGTGGCAGATCCTCGCCATCACGTTCACGAACAAGGCCGCAGCCGAGATGCGCGAGCGCCTCGGCGGCCTCGTGGGGCCGCGCGCCCGCGGCATGTGGGTGTCGACGTTCCACAGCATGTGCGTGCGCATCCTGCGCGCCGATGCCGAGCGCCTGGGCTTCACGCGCAACTTCACCATCTACGACACTGACGATCAGAAGCGCCTGTACAAGGAGATCATGGCCGAGCTGGACGTCGATCCGAAGCGCTTTCCGATAAACGCGCTCATGAACCGCATCTCCACGGCGAAAAACGAGCTGGTGGTGCCGCTCGAGTTCGAGAAGCAGGCGAATGACCCGGTGGGGAAGGTGGCCGCGCGCGTGTACGCGCGATTGCAGGAGCGATTGAAGGCCGCGAACGCCTTCGACTTCGACGACCTGCTGCTGTACGCCTATCTGCTGCTCAAGAACCATGCGGACGTGCTCGAAGCCTATCAGGACCGCTTCCGCTACATCATGGTGGACGAGTACCAGGACACGAACCACGCCCAGTACGCCATCACGGGCCTGCTGGCCGCCAAGCATAAGAACATCATGGTGGTGGGCGACGACGACCAGTCCATCTACAGCTGGCGCGGCGCCGACATCCGCAACATCCTCGAATTCGAGCAGGACTACCCGAGCGCCCACGTGGTGAAGCTCGAGCAAAACTACCGCAGCGTGGGCAACGTGCTTGCCGCCGCCAACGCCGTGATCGCCAACAACCAGCACCGCAAGGCGAAGAGGCTCTTCACCGCCGCCGAGGACGGCGACAAGATCCAGGTGTACATGGCCGCCGACGAGCGCGACGAGGGCCGCTGGATCGCCGGCGAGATCGAGAAGCGGCGCGCGGCGGGGCTGTCGTACAACCAGATGGCCGTGTTCTACCGCACCAACGCGCAGTCGCGCATGCTGGAGGACATGCTCTTGCGTGCGGGTGTGCCCTATCGCATCGTGGGCGGCACGCGCTTCTTCGACCGCGCCGAGATTCGCGACGTGATGGCCTACCTCACGCTTGTGGTGAACCCGGCGGACGACATCGCGGCGAAGCGCGTGATCAACGTGCCGCGCCGCGGCGTTGGCAAGACCACCATCGAGCGCATTGAGCAGTTCGCGCGCGAGATGGGCATGCCGTTTCTGGAGGCGGTGGAGCTGGCCATCGTGGATCCGGAGCTGCGCGCGTCGGCGCGCCAAGCCGTGGCCTCGTTCGTGGGGCTGCTGAACGAGGCGCGCTCCTACGAGGGCGATCTGCGCAAGGTCGTCGAGGCCATCATCGACAAGAGCGGGCTTGTCGCGGCGCTCCAGGCCGAGAACACCGACGAGGCGCGCGGGCGCATCGAGAACATTCAGGAGTTCTTGGGCGTCGTGGATGAGTTCGCAGACACCCACGACGAGGAGGAGGCCGACTTCGCCGCGCCCACGGCGGGCGGCGAGGGTGCGGCGGCGGGCGAGGCTGACGAGCCTGTGCGCGTGCTGCGGGGCGACTCGCTCGCCGACTTCATCGAGTGGGTGCGGCTGCGCACCGACCTCGACACGGTGGCCGAGGACGGCCGCGCCGTCACGCTCATGACGGTGCACTCGTCGAAGGGCCTCGAGTTCGACTGCGTGTTCGTGGCCGGCATGGAGGAGACGCTGTTCCCGCACATGAACAGCGTGGGTGACGCCGCGGGCATCGAGGAGGAGCGCCGCCTCGCGTACGTGGCCATCACGCGCGCCCGCAAGCGCCTCTACCTCACCTGCGCCTACGCGCGCCAGATCTTCGGACAGACGTCGTCGAACCCCGTCTCGCGCTTCATTCAGGAGATTCCGAGCGAGCTGCGCCAGACCACGGGCGTGGGCTCGGCCGGCTTCAGCGGCACGGGCTGGGAGAAGCGCGGAAGCCGCAAGGGCATCGCGGGCAGCGGCACCGAGGCGGGCGGCGGGCGCGTGTTCGGGCGCTCGAGCGCCTCGGGGTCGGCGGGCCGCGCCGATGCGCGGCAGGGTCGCGTGGCCGGCAGTTACGTGCGCCCCGGCGCGGAGAAGAAGGCTGCTGCCAAGATGACCTTCGCGAAGGGCGACGCCGTGGACCACAAGACGTTCGGCCGCGGCACGGTGGTCAAGGTGGACGGCGACACGCTCCACGTGAAGTTCGCCAAGACCGGCCAGACGAAGAAGCTGCTGAAGGACTACGCCCCCATCGTGAAGATCGGCGGGTGACGTCCGGTGTGGACGGCTTCTCCTTGTTCGATGGCATAATCATGCTATGATTATGCCATCGAAGCGAAGGAGGGCGATTATGCCAACGTGCGTTCCCATCAAGGACATGAGAGACACCGCCGCATTCGCGCGCATGGTGGAGACGGCCCCCGGTCCCGTCACCGTCACGAAGAACGGCTACGATCAGTTCGTCGTCATACGCAGCAGGGATTACGATGATCTGCGGGAATCGGAAGCTCGCGCGCGCATCATGGAGCGCATGCTTTTGGCCGAACGCGAGCGCGCCGAGGGCCGGCATGTGGATGCCGCCGTTTCTCTGGCCGGGTTGAGAAGCCGCTATGGCCTTTAGACCCCGTCTTTTGGAGAGCGCCGATCAGGAGTTGCGAGACATCGTGTCCTATCTGGTCGGCCACAGCGATGATGCCGCGCGGGAGTTTCTGGATGCCTTTGAGCGGCAGCTTGACCTCCTCTGCTCAGGGGTCGTCTCGTACGGATTCTCGCGCATGCCGGAACTGGCTCGTCTCGGCTATCGTAGCGCCCTTGTCGGTCGCTACGTGTTTCTCTACTATCTTGAGGAGGATTGCGTCGTCGTCGCGCATCTTTTCCATCAACGCCAGGATTACGTATCGCTTGTGACGGAGGGGCGGGAGCGAGGCACCATTTCGAAAAAAGGAGACTGAGCGGAAACGATGCTCCGATGCCCGCCGGAAAGCATCAGGGCCGTCTTTTCGTTTTTGCGCGAGATGCCGGCTCGTTTCTCGTTCCCGGTTTTCCGATAAGGGATAGCTCCTCTGCGCATCGATCTGCAACGTTTTTCGCAATAACGAACCGCATAGTGCAACGTTTTTCTCAAACGGGGCTCGTTTCAGCGGGACGAAGTGCTCTGTCGGGTGACGCTCCGGCGTGGGTGGAGGCGGGGCGACGGGCGGGAAAGGGGACGGCCCCGGCGGGCGCTGCGCCCGCCGGGGCCGTCGTCGTGCGGCCGCGCCGGGGGAGGGGCCGGCGCGGCCGCTTGGGTGTCGCGTTCGCTACACGCCGGCGGCGGCGTTCTCGCCGGCCAGCTTGCCGAACGTGAGCGCGCACGCCAGGCTGTGGCCGCCCACGGTGACAGGGTACTCCACCAGGTAGCGCCCGCCCTGCGTGTTGCCGGCCACGTACAGCCCCTTGATGGGCTCGCCTGCGTCGTTGAGCGGGTGCAGGTCGGTGTCGCACTCGAGGCCGCCCATGAGCACGAGCATGCCCGCGCTGTCGAAGCGGCACGCGTAGAACGGCGGCGTGTCGACGGGGAACAGGCGGCTGGACACCTTGCCGAAGTCCTCGTCGACGCCCTTCGCGGCCAGCTCGTTGTAGCGCTCGATGGACGCCTTCACGTTCTCGACCGGCAGCCCCATGCCCTCGGCCAACTCTTCGATGGTGTCGGCCTTGAGGGTGACGGCGCTCTCAAGCATCTCGTCGGTGGTGTAGCCCTGGGCGAAACCGCTCAGCACGGTTTCGTACTGGTCCTTCTCCTCGTCGGGAATGTAGTAGTTCACGAAGCCATGGCCTGTGCCCTGGACCGCCAGCTGGTGCTTCCAGTTGGCGTCGAAAATCTGCCACGACTTCGCCCCGAGCGCCGCGAGCTCGGGATCCTTCGAGGGAGGCTGGCGCGACAGCTGGTCGGCGATGTTCTGGCCGGGCACGTCCTCGTTCATAAAGCGGTTGCCCTCCATGTTGAGCTGGAGGAAGGCGTCCACGCCCAGCGCACCGCCCATATGGTGCGTCATGGGCGCGAGGGGCCCCAGCTCCATGTGCGCGCCGGCCCAGATGCCCATGCGGTGTCCGTCGCCGGTGTTCGCTATGTCGCCGTTGACGTCCACCGAGGCGTAGACGCTAGCGAATTCGTCGGCCTGCGGGCAGTAGTAGTGGCGCATCTCCGGGTTGCCGCCGATGTCGCCCGTGCACAGGCAGACCGCCTTGGCGTTGATGCGGGTGTACTTCTCGCCATCGGCATCATGGACGTACGCGCCCGTGACCGCGCCGGACTCGTCGGTGATGAGCTGTTCTGCGAACGTGCCGAAGATCAGCTCGGCTCCTGCGGCGACGGCGTGGTCGCGGCAGTTCTCGGTACCCCAGCGGAGGTTGGGGTTCAGGATGATGGTGCCGTGGAAGTAGGGATAGTACTCCTTCTTGTAGTCGTAGCCTTCCAAGGGAGGGAAGCACTTCGGCCGCAGGAAGTTGGGCTTGTCCGTCGCCCGGTTGGACGCGGTGGTGGGAAGCAGCTCGTAATCGGCTCCTTCGATGAACCAGTCGAACGCCTCGCCGGAATGGTCGTACCAGTAGTTGAAGAATTCGGGGTTCGGGCGGTAGCACATGTCCTTCATCAGCTGGTTCACGATATCGGCTTTGGGAGCCCATTCGATCCCGAGGCTCTTCTGGACGCTCGAGCCCACGGCGCCGAAGCCTCCCGCCTGGGCGACGACGCCGACGTTCTCCTGCTTCTCGATGCCGATGACCTTCGCGCCCGCTTCGGCCGCCGCGCGCGCGGCGGCCGTCCCCGCAAGCCCGAGCCCTATGACGAGGACGTCGCAATCCTTCTCCTCGGCGACGTTCTCTGGCACCGGAGGCTTCTCCAGAAACGGAGGAACGTACTCGGTGGGGTTTGGCGCGCTCTGGGCTTGGGCGCTTGCCCCCTTGTCCTGAGGCGCGCATCCGGCGATGCCGGCGCCAGCGGCGACGGCTGCCGTCGCTCCAAGACCGAGGAACGTCCGGCGCGACATGCCTGCATGGTTCGTGCTCATTGAAATCTCCCTCCTTATTTACGGGTTCGATGCTCGTCGCCCTCTTTTCGGGTCGACGTGTGCGCACTCTAGCAGCTTGCCGGGGCGACTTGCCTCCCCTGTTGGCGGGTGATTTTGCAAAACTGCAGGTCTAAGCCACCTGAAACGGGTGATATGGTCTCTTTTGGGTTGAAACGACGCAAGCGGCGCGCTCGGCAACGGGTATACTTGGGCCAAGGAGGCGAAGCGACGCCGGGGGAAGGCGGAGCTTGAAGTGGAGGGCACATGGGAGCATTGCGCGCAGCGCTTGGGGAAGCGAAGGCCAAGGGAACGTTCTTTTTCGGCGGGTACGCGCTGTACCTCGCGTTCTCGTACATTACGTTTCATTCGTTCACCATATTCGCGTCTGTGGGGGCGCTCGGTCCCTCTTCCCAGACACTGTTTCTCGCCATCGTGCTCGCGTCTCGCTTCGCCGTGTTCGTATTCGTCGCCGTCTACTCGCTTCGCTCGCCGGGACCTCAGACGATGGTGTCCGTGCTTGTGTCGTGCGGTGTCGCGTTCTTCGGGTTTCTCATGTGCGGCATGGCGCTGCAGTTTTCCGGCGAGGTTGACTTCTCGCAGGTCTTGCCTTGGCTTCTGTTCGGGGGCGCGTGCCTTGGTGCGGGCGACGCGGTGATGGTGCTTATGTGGGCGCGCTTCTGCAAGACGCTCACGCTGCGCACCGTGTACCGATATGTGCTCGTGTGCAACGTCATCAGCCTTGTCGTGTACTTCTGCATGACGCTTCTTCCTCCTGCTGCCATCGTGCCGGCTACGGCGACGGTGTTCGTCGCGTCGTCGGTGTGCGTGAAGCGGTCCCTCGACGTGCGCGGACGCGTCGGCAGCGAGCACTCGCGCCCCGTGATGAGGAGCGCCGCGGCGCAGTTGTGGCGTCCGGTGCTCGGCACTGCGGTGTTCTGCTTCATGAGCGGGCTTATGATGCAGGTTTCGGGAAAGCAGGAGCTGCCCCTCTCCACCGTGCAGCAGACGTCCATCGTCACGAGCGCCATCGTCGTCTCGCTTTTGCTTTTGCCGGCGGTGCTGATGAAAAAGCCGCTCAGCGTGGCGCGGCTGTACAAGGTCGCGCTTCCCTTGTCGGCGGCGGGGTTCTTGCTGCTGCCGCTTCTGTGGAACGCCGCTGGCGGGATCGTGAACGCGTTCGCCCAGCTGGGCTCCATGGTGGCGACGATCATCCTGTGGTGCATGCTCGCCGACATGGCGCGCGACACGCGTCTGCCCTCGGCGCTCGTGTTCTCGGCGGCGCTCGCCTGCACGAACGCCGCGCAGCTGCTCGGCGTGCTCGTGGGCTTCTTCAGCGCCTCTCGGCTCACGGCGGGCGGCCTCACGCTCACGGTGGTGGCGCTCGTGTCGCTGTACCTGCTGTCGATGCTGTCCTTGTTCCTGTTCAAAGACAGGGACGTGGCATCCGACGAGCCCGCCGCCCCTCCGACGCAGGTGGTCGTGCACGAGGAGCAGTGGTTCGCGAACCGCTGCGAGGCCATCGCTCGCGAGCACCAGCTCACGGCGCGCGAGGCCGAGATATTCGCGCTCTTGGCCCAGGGGCGCACGGTGCACGGCATCTCCGAGAAGTTGTTCGTGTCGGAGAACACGGTGAAGTCCCACATCAAGAGCATCTACCAAAAGCTCGGTATCCATCTGCGCTCGCAGCTCATCGACTTGGTGAACGAAGAGGGGGCGCTTTCCTCCGACGCCGCAGGGGCTTCCGGCGCTCCGGGCTCTTCCGGCGGCGTGCGCCGGCTTTCGTAAGGGGAGGCGAGGAGGAGCGGCCGCGCGGGCGAAGGGGAGGGGCCGAGCGGGGTCGCGAAGGGGCGTTGCGGCTGATGCGGCCGGCGAGGCGGGACGTTCGACGGGGCGCGGGGATCCGATCGGATGAGTCGGGGGGATATGCACGCTATTTTCCAGATTACTGCGGGCGATGGTGAATGCGGTGCGGTTCGGTTCGGCTCGATGCTGGGCAAACGTGGGTTCGCGTCAATGTCGGTTTAACAGAGAGGGGGATTTTTGTGCGAGAAGGCGCCCTTCGCGCGACGAGGGGAGGGGATTCGTCCCCCCGCTTGCGCGCTTGGCACCCCTCTAGGGCGCTTCGGGCATGCGCGCACTCACGCAAGTGCGGCGCAGCCCGAAGGGGCCCGCCGGGCCGGCATCGACGCCGCCGAAGCGGCTCCCCCGCCCGCCCGAGAGCCGCCCGCCCTAAAACCGGCGGGCGTTAAGCGGGCCCCTGCGCGGAATCCGCTCGATTCTGGCCATGAAACCGCGCTCTGGCACGAATCGAGTGCGCCCCGGGCATCGCCGGTTTCACCGACCTGGGCTTTCTTCACACGAGGAGCCCCCTTCGGGCCGAAAGGGGCCGGATTCCGTGCCAGAACGCGGTTTCATGGCCAGAATCGGGCTGATTTCATGCACGAAGGGACGGAGCGCGAGCAGAAAACCCCTTCCGTCACTCCCAAGAGGCGCGGAGGATGGCGCGCGCCCCGCCGCAGGGGCGGTTCTCCAACGCGACGGAGCCTCCGTGCGCTTGCGCGATATCGGCGGCGATGGAAAGCCCCAGCCCGTAATGGGCGGCTTCTGCGACGGGCGCACTGTCTGGTCCCTCTGGTTCGATCCGACCCCCTCGCGGCATCCCGCGCTCGCAGCCGAATGCGGATGCGGGGCGGGCTTCGCCACCGTCCGCATCGGCGCGGTTGAAGCCTTCGCCGCGCTCGGAGTCGGACGCGCCGCCTCCCTTGCGAGCGCTGTCTGCGTCATCGGCTCCGACGCCCCCGCCGCATCTGCCGCTGTCTCCGACGTCGCCGCCGCGTGCCCCGTCGCCCTCGACTTTGGCGCGCTCGGCCTTGTCATCCTCGGTCTTGGCGCCCTCGGTCTTGGCTCCCTCGGTCTTGGCTCCCTCGGCCTTCCCGCGCCCACTGCCTGCCGCGGCGCGTGTGCGGGAGGCGTCGTCGCGGAAGAAGCGCTCGCAGCCGTGGGAGAGCGCCGCAGACGTGAATCCCGCGCCCTCGTCCTCCACGGCAAGGACGAGCATCGGGGCCGCGCCGCCCGCCGCGCCGCCCACCGCGCCCCGCACCGCGCCGCCCGTCCCGCTGCCCGCACCTTCTTTGCGCGCTCTCTCCGCTCGCGCCGTCCCGCCGTCCGCATCCTCCATCCGCGCGTCCAGCCGCTCATGTTCGTCGCTCGCACGCCCGACCGTGGACGCCGCGCCCGCGGCCGCCCCGGCCTCGTCTCTCGGCGCTTCCGCATCCTCGCATGCGAACGCGAGGCGCACCGTGCTGCCTGCGGGCGCATGGTCGCAGGCGTTGTCCACGAGGTTGAGTGCGGCCCTTTCCAGCGCCACGGCGTCGCAGAGAAGCGACGCGGCCTTCGCGCGACGGACGAAGGACTCCTTCCGCACGGTTTCGAGGCGCACGCCTCGAGCATCGGCCACGCGCCGCGCCGCCTCATCGCACGCGTTCGCCCACGACGCGGCGTCGACGCGCTCCCGGCGCACGCCCGCCCCGCCGCCGCGGGACGCGTCGATGATCAGGCGCACGTACGCGTCGAGTCGTCGGGCGCCCTCGGCTGCCGCCTCGGCGGCCTCGCGCGCGTCGAGGGAAAGCCCCTCCTCCTCGCTTAGGTACTCGGCGTTCGCGCGCACCACGGTGAGCGGGGTCTTCAAGTCGTGCGCGAGCGCCGCCATCTGCGCGCGCTGCGCCTCCTCCGCTTGCCAGCGCGCCTCGAGGGACTCCCGCAGCGCGACGCGCATGCGCTCCATGGCCGCCAGCACGTCGTTCACCTCGCGCACGTTTGCGCTCCCCACCTCGAAGTCGAGCTCTTGGCGCTCGATATGGGCGGCGGCCTGGGCGAGGGGGCGCATCTTCGCCGAGATCACGCGGGCGGCTCGCGTGGCGATGAGCGCCATTGCGGCTGCGAACAGAACTCCGAGCAGAACCGTCGCGAGCGTTTGCGGATCGGGCAGCGCATCGCGCAGTTCGCGCGAGGTGAAGTCGGGAACGTAGTCGTATTGGAGCACGCAGGTGCCGCCGTCGGGAAGTGCGGCCTTCACCTGCAGCATCGCGCTGCCGAGCAGGCCCACGTGCGTCACGCTCTCTCCGGATTCGAGGGTCTTGCGCGCTTCGGGCACCTCGGCGGCGGGCATGTCGGAGGCTGCCGCGTTCCCGTCGGCATCGAAGACGGCCCAACGATAGCACGAGGGAAGCTCGTCGGGGGAGATCTCGCCCGACTCGAGCGCGCCGATGGCGGCGTCGGCGTTGCTCTCGGCGTAGTTCGCGGCGTACACGAAGCCCCCTTCGACGAGGGCGATAAGCGTGCCGAACGCCACGATGGCGACGAGTCCGGCCGCTATGAAGGCGTAGGCGAAGTAACGTGCGATGACGAGCGCGAGCGGCATCCCTTTGCGGCGCTCCGGGCGGCGTCGGCATGCGCGTTCGCGGCGCCCGACCTCCGTCGCCGCGCCTGCCGATCGCCCGCCCAGGCTTCGTTTCTCCCCGTTCCTTGCGGCCTCCATGCGCGTCTCCTTCTCTTCGGCGCTTTCGATGCCGGCTGACGCGTCGCGCCTCACAGCTGCCATTTGTATCCCATCCCCCACACCGTGGCCACCGGGTCGGCGCCGAGCGCGCGCAGCTTCGCGCGGGCGCGGCTCACGTGCATGGACACGGCCGCGTCGTCGGAGGCGCTGTCCCATCCCAGCGCCGCCTCGCGCAGCTGCGCGCGCGAGAACACCTGACCGCGCCGTCGCGCTAGAAACTCGCAGATCTCGTACTCGGTGGGGGTGAGCGGCGCGCGCTCGCCGTTCACGGACAGCTCTTTGGCGCCCATGTCCAGCCGCACCGCGCCGAACGACAGCGCGTGCGTGCGCTGCCGATGCTCTCGGCGCAGATGCGCGGCCACCTTCGCGCGCAACTCGGCGTTGCCGAAAGGCTTGCGCAGATAGTCGTCGGCCCCTAGCCCCAAACCCACCACGGCGTCCT
The DNA here is from genome assembly GCF_002899695.1 of Rubneribacter badeniensis. Classification (GTDB taxonomy): domain Bacteria; phylum Actinomycetota; class Coriobacteriia; order Coriobacteriales; family Eggerthellaceae; genus Rubneribacter; species Rubneribacter badeniensis. The sequence continues at coordinate 23,609 of NZ_PPEL01000020.1, read as the reverse complement.
CTTCGGACACCTTCGCCGTGAGGAAGATGATGGGCGCGTCCACCTCGTCGCGGATCGCGCGCACCAGCTCGAAGCCGTCCAGTCCGGGCATCATCACGTCGCAGATGATCAGGTCGAAACGAGCGAGATCCATCTTCTTCGCGCGCAGCGGGTCGTCGCAGCCTTCCACCTCGTGCCCGTCGCGGCGCAGCACGCGCGCGAGCGCATCGAGGATCGCTCGCTCGTCGTCTATCGTCAGGATGCGTGCCATGCTCGTCCTCCCTCGCATGCTCGTGCTCGTTGCGATGCGCTGCCGCGCCTCCGTCGGCGGTTTCGCGCGTTCGCCTCTCCGATCGTCCGGGCCGCCGATGCCGGCGGCACCGTCCGCGTGGCTGCCCAGGCGGCTCGTTCGCCCGCCGACGGCGTCGCGCTGGCCGCGGGCCCTTTGAGGGCCCGTGCAAGCCGTGCGATCATAGCACATCCACCGCTGCGCGGGGGACGTCCTCTTCGGCGACGTATTCCCATGTCACCGTCGTGGCGCCCTTCACCTGGAGGCGCATCCACGCAAGGGGCTCGGCGTTCGCGGGCGCTGCGGGAGCATCGGCAGCGTCGGCTTCCTGCGCCGCCTCGGGCTGTGTCGTCGCGGGCGGCGCTGCCTCGCCCAGCTTCGCGCCGAACGCGTTCACGCTCACGCGCAGCGGCGCGCCCTGGGCGTCGGCTGCGTCCACGAGGTACCGGTAATCGTCGTAAGCCCCGCTCGCGTCGCGCCAGGAATCCGCGTAGGAGTCCGCCGGGGGCACGCGCGCGTACGCCGTCGTGCTCGGCGCGAGCGGGTTCGCGCGGTCGATGAGCTGCGAGGCGATGTTTCCCGGAAACAGGTTGGCCGCCAAAGCTGCGGCGGCGAGCGCGACGGCGCAGATGGCGGCGAGCGCCATGGCCGTGCGTGCGATCTTTCGGCCCATAAGGGCCTCCTTCCTCTTCGAGTCGGATGAGACGCGGCGGGGCTTCCGAAGCCCCGTCGCGGATGCCGCCGCGCGCGGCGCCGGAAGGCGAAGCGCGCGGTCCGCGGCTGTTCGGCGCGCACGCGCCGGGCGCTCGGAGGCGGGCGAGGGGTCGAGCGTCGGACGGTTGCCCCTTTCCGTCCCGCCCCTTCCCGTCCCGTCCGATTCGCGCCCTTTCGTCGCCGAAGCGCCCTGCGCGCGGGCCGGCGTCATTCCCCTGCGCGGCGCTTGTCCTCGTAGCGGTTCGCCCGGGCGAGCGAGACGGCCGCGAACGCCGCCGTGAGGGCCGCGCATGCGATCGCCACCTGCGAAAGCGACGCGGCGAGCACGCCCTCCTGCCCGGCGGCGCCCAGCTGACCGGCCACCGCCAGCTCCACGGTCAGCGAGGCCAGGCGCGAAGGCCAGGCGAACGGCAGAAACGCCGCCAGCTCAACGCCGAAAGAGCCGCTGAGCGTTCCTGTGACCAGCCCGTTCGCCAAACCTCCCATGGAGCCCATCGCGAGGAGGAACCCCAGCGCGCCCGCGCCGATGGCGGCGTTGCGCCCGAACCTGAGCGCGATCCACACGAAGGCGACGTACAGCCCGACGCTGCCCGCCGCCACGCCGCCGGCCGCCGCCAAGCACGTCGCAAGCGGGGGAGTCGCGCGTCCCGCAGCCGTCACCAGGGCGAAGAACGCCAGCGCCGCGACGACGGCGGCCGAAAGCCCGAGGAGCCACAGCGCCGCCGCCTTCGCTGTCAGCGCGATGCGGCGCGAGGGGACGCCCAGAAGGTTCGCGCACTCGCCCGCCTCGCGCTCCGCGTCGAGCGCAAGCCCGCAGGACAGCCCGGTGAGCAGCGGCGCGCCCGCGCCGAGCAGCTGGAAGAACGCGTCCGCGCCCAAAAGGCTGTCCCACGGCGCGTAGCCGAAATAGGCTCCGGCCGCCAAGCCGAGCGCAAGCGCGAGCGCCAGGTGCAGCGGCGCGAGCGGGCTGCGGCGCAGCTTGACGGCCTCGGAGCGCAACGCCCGTGCGAACCTCGTGGCCGCCGATGCGCGCCGCATGCCGCCTTCGTCGCGCGGTGCGCGGTCGCGCGTGTCGGCTCGGGCGCTGCGCGCGTCGCGGACGTTGCCGCGGATCCTTCGACCTGCCTCGCGCTCACCACGCTCGCCGCCGGTGCATCCGAGGTCCGAATCCCCGGTTGCACTGGGGCGCTTCGGGATTCCTGCCGCCCTCATCGCGCCTCCCTCCTTGCGTACCAGCGTGCGCCTGCCGTCGCGAGCGCTGCGAAGAGCGCGAACGCCACGAAAAGCCCCGCCGCCGTCTCCCAGCCGAACGTCCCCAGCGCGTCGCCCGGGGCGAGCGGCACGCCCGAGGGCGCCACGCCCACGAGGGGGGATGCTGCCACGAGCGCCGTCGTCGGCGGGAACAGGAACCACCAAGGGCTCGTCCACAGCCCGATGCCCAGCCCCAGCTGCACGAGCGCGGGGAGGGCGATGCCCGCGAGCGAGCCGAAGCGCGTGGCGAGCGCAAGCGAGGCCGGCACCGCCCAGGCGTTCGCCGCCGTCAGCACCGCCGCCGTCGCGAGCCCCGCCAGAGCGCTCGGTGCGGCCCCGCCGAGCGCGCGCACCAGGACGGAGGCCGCCAACACCACGAGGTTCGCGGCGAACACGAGCGCGAGCGCGTAGGCCGTCTTCGCCCACCAGGTGCGCGCGGGCGGCACCGGAAGCCCCAGCACCGGGCGCAGCTTCTGGCGTGCGTCCAGGTTGGCGACGGAGGTGGCGATGAGCGCGATGGCGATGGGCAGCGGCAGCGCGTACCACCAGTTCCAGCCGTAGGTGGAGAACGCCCCGACGGCCCCTCCACCGCCGATGCCGCCCGCAAGTGCTCCCATCAGGCAAAACGGCAGCGGCATGAGCAGCGCGATCTTGCGCGGCGCCCCCCGGCGGCCCTTGAGCGCCTCGGCGCGCAGCGCTGCGGCGAACCCGGCGTCCGTTTCCAAGCGCTCGCTTTCGTCGCCTCTTTCGGCGCATCCCTGCGCGTTTGCGCGCCCGCATCCCTGCGCGGCGATTCCTTTCGCACCGCTTTCGTCGAGCGTCGCCGCGCGTTCGGCCTGCGCAGCCGTCTGGCCTTCGGCCGCGCATCCGTCCTGCGCAGACGGCGCGCCTTTGGCGCTTGCGGAGCCTGTGCGTCCGGCCCGCGCGGCGGCCATACGGCCGGCGACCTCGGCTCCGGCCCGCGCAGCCGCCCTGCTTTGCGTCGTGGCGGCCGTCCTCGATGCTTCGCGCGCCTTCATCGCTCGCCCCTTTCTCCGCGCGCGTCGCGTCGCGACGCCGCCACCTCGCGGCACACGTCCATGAACAGCCGCTCCAGGTCGGCGGCGGGATCAAGCCTGTCCTCGTAGGCCAGCCTTCCCTGTGCGATGATGCCGATGCGATCCGCCACCTGCGCCACTTCGCCCAGGATGTGGCTCGACACCACCACCGTGATGCCCTGCTCCGGCAATGCGCGGATGAACCCGCGCAGATCCTCGATGCCGATGGGGTCGAGCCCGTTGGTCGGCTCGTCCAAGATGAGCAGCCGTGGCCGCGCGAGAAGCGCGAGCGCTATCCCCAGGCGCTGCTTCATGCCCATCGAGAAGCGTCCGGCGCGTTTGGGGCCTGTGCCCGTCAGGCCGACCGTTCGCAGCACCTCGTCGATGCGCTCGTCGGGGATGCCCAGAAGCGTCGTGCGCACGCGCAGGTTCTCGCGCGCGGTCAGGTTAGGGTAGAGCGGCGGCGTCTCGATGAGCGAGCCGATCGAGCGCAAATCCTCCCGCCGCCACGGGCGTCCCGCCACCATGATCTGCCCTTCGGTGGGGTGCAGCATGCCCGCCACCATTTTGAGCAGGGTCGACTTGCCCGCTCCGTTCGGCCCGAGCAGCCCGTACACCTCGCCCTCGGGCACATGCAAAGACACGCGGTCCACCGCCGTCTGCGCCTGCGCGCCGCGACCGAACCGCTTGGTCAGCATCCGCGTCTCCAACGCCCATTCCATCGAATCCGTCCTTTCCGTTCGCGCTCTTCGTCGTTCACGTCGCGCATTCTGCCTATCCGGCCCCGGCGGTCGCGCATGTCATGCGCCGCGCGTCCCGGCGGGTCCTTCATCGAACGGAAACCAGCATGCGCCCTGAATCTAACGAAGCCTTAACGGCGGGGAAGGTTTTTCGCCGGCGCGGCGCGATGCCTCATCGTCGGCGCGTGCCCCGCGCCGTCGCCTGAGGCGACCGCTTCAGGCGCGAAAGGCGATCGTTTCAGGCGACGGCGCCCCGACGCGTCCGACGAGGGTCGGGCGGGGGCGCGGGCGCGCCCGTGGGAGCGGGGTGTCGGGACGGTGCACACGAGGCAGGAGCGCAGACGCACTCGCAAGGGCAGGGGCGCGGGGACGAGGTGCAGACGTGCCCGCAAGGGCAGGGGCGCGGGGCGTGCTCATAGGGAAGTGGGGGAGTCGGGGCGAGGTGCGGGCGCGCGCCCGCAGAGGCAGGGTGCCGGGACGGGATGGGCGCGGGGCGGGTGCGGGCGCGGCCATGGAGAGGTGGGGCGCTTGCGCGACGCGCGCGGGGCACGTGGGCGCGGCCATGAGGGCGCGGACGGTCGAGGTGCGCGGACGCGGCGTTCGGCGCTTATAACCGAACGCCGCTGATGCCAACTTCCAGAAAGGGATGGCGGGTTGTCGCCGATCCGATGCCGTCCTTATCCCCCCGGGAGGCTCAGAGGCGTTCGCCCGCATCCGAGGGCTTTGCAGGGCGTTCGCCCGTGTCGGGAGGGTCTACCTTGCGCAGCCTGGGCACCAGGCGCGGGCCGAGGGCGCGGCGGCGATGCCGCCGAGGGCGCTTTCGCGCAGCTCGAAAGGAAGCGAGCGGCCCACTGCGTACAGGGCTTCGACGGTCTGGTCGAAGTCGACGAGGTTGCCGATGCCCGCGAGCGCTATCTGGGCGCTTGCGAGGGCGACCGCGGCCCCGGCGGCGTTGCGCTTCTGGCACGGCACCTCCACCAGACCCGCCACCGGGTCGCACACAAGCCCCATGAGGCTCATGAGCGCGTTGCCGGCCGCATCGAGGCACTGCTCAGCCGAGCCGCCCAAAAGCTCGACGACGGCCGCGGTGGCCATGCCCGCAGCCGAGCCGACCTCGGCCTGACAGCCGCCCTCCGCGCCCGATACGGTGGCGTTGCGCGTGACGAGGTAGCCCACCGCCGCCGCAGCGGCCAGACCGCGCACGAGGTCGTCGTCCGACAGGCCGTGCGAGCGCTGCAGCGCCAAAAGCACGCCGGGGATGACGCCGGCCGACCCCGCCGTGGGCGCCGCCACGATGCGCCCCATCGACGCGTTCGTCTCGAGCACCGCCATCGAGAACGCGACGGCGTCCGAAAGCTGCGCGTCGCACGCCGACCCTCCGCGTGCGACCAGGGCCGCGAGCTTGCGCGCCTCGCCGCCGATGAGCCCGCCCATCGACGGCAGCGCCTCCTCGCGGGGCCTTTGCGCGGAGCGCCGCATCACGTCGAGCACGCCCGCCAAGTAGGCCCGCGCCCCGTCCGCGCGCCCGAGGCTGGCCGCAAGCGCCGCCTCGCGTTCCAAAAACGCCTCCGAGAGCGTCGCGCCGTGCGCTTCGCACCATGCGAGCAACGCCGCTGCGTTGGGGAAGTCGAGTTCGCGGAAGCGCTCGAGCGCCCCCGCCGCGTCCGCAGCTTCCGTCTGTCGCCCGCCGTCTGCCGACCCTGCGCCGCGCGCATCGCCCGGAATGACGCGCACGTCGAGGATGGCGGGGTGCGCCTCGATGGCGGCCTTCGCCTCGGGCCCCACGCCCTCGTCGGTCTCGAGCACCGTGTAGGCCACCGCCCCCTTGCGCTCGCGGTAGAGGCGCGTCGTGGCGATGTTCACGCCGCGCTCGCTGATGCAGGCGGCGATGTGGGCGAGCACGCCGGCCTCGTCGCGCTGCCGCACGACCACGCTCGTGCTCTCGCCGGTGATGCGCACGTCGATGCCGTCGATGCGCCGGATGACCGCCGCGCCGCCGCCCACGCTCTCGCCGCGCACGGCCATCTCGTTGCCGGCGGCGTCGATCACGCGGATGTCGATGGTGTTGGGGTGCTCGTAGTCCGTCGCGTCGGGCAGGGGCGCGAAGGAAAACGAGAGCCCGGCCTGTTCGGCCAGGGCGAACGAATCGCGGATGCGCAGGTCGTCGGCCGCAAATCCCAGCATGCCCGCCACGAGCGCCTTGTCAGTGCCGTGTCCGGAAAGCGTGTGCGCGAACGACCCCAGAAGCGAGAACTCGACGCGCACGGGCTCGGCCAGACACAGGCTGCGCGCCATGGAGGCTATGCGCAGCGCGCCCGCCGTGTGCGAACTCGAGGGCCCCACCATGACGGGCCCGATGATGTCGGTCAGTCCGAGCGTTTCCATGTCGTTCTCCTTCGCTGCCTCGTTGTGCGCGCGGGGCCATCGTAACGCATGCGGGGCCTTTCGTCTGCACTTTCGCAAGATTCGGCGACGAAATGCGGGCGGCGTCCCGACGGCGCGCTATACTAGGGCGCGCCAAAGCGCGGCGTCGGCGGGGCCGCTGGGCGCGCTTTGGGGATACGAAGCCTCGGCCCGTCCGTTTCGGGCCTTACCGTTGAAGGAGCATCGCATGCCGGCATCGACACCGATCATCGTGGTGGGGCACAAGAACCCCGACAACGACGCCATCTGCGCGGCGGTCGCGTACGCGCATCTCAAAAACGAGCTCGCACGCCGCGACGAGGCCGCCGGCCGCCCGGCGAGCTCTTACGTGCCCGCTCGCCTGGGGCCGCTGCCGCCCGAGACGGCGTGGGTGCTTAAGAGCAACGGTCTGCCCGCGCCCGAGATCATCGGCCACATTCACGCGCGCGTGCTCGACGTCATGACGCCGAGCCCCCTCTCCATCGGCCGTGACGCCACCATCTTGGAGGCCGGTCGGCTGCTGCGCCAGCACAACATCCGCGCTCTCGTGGTCACGAACGACGACGGCACGTACCGGGGCCTCGTCACCACGCGTATGATCGCGGAGCGCTACATCGCGGCGACCGACAAGCTCGAGGAGGGCGGCGCCGACGAGGTGGCGGTGGCGAACGACCTCATCGCCTCGCTCGACCAGAAAGTAGAGGACATCACCGAGACGGACGTGCTCGTGCTGGACAAGGACGGACTGCTCAAGGAAGCCGTCGAGGACCTCATGGCCAGCGAGCTGCGCGAAGCCGTGGTGCTCGATGCGGACGGGTTCGCCATCGGCATCGTCACGCGCTCGGACGTGGCGGTGCGGCCGCGACGGCGCGTCATCCTCGTGGACCACAACGAGACGCGTCAGGCCGTTCCCGGCATCGAGGAGGCCGAGGTTGTCGAGATCATCGACCACCACCGCATCGGCGACGTCATGACGACCTCGCCCATCAAGTTCACGAACCTGCCTGTGGGCTCGAGCGCCACCATCGTCACCATGGAGTACCGCCGGTTCGGCATCGAGATCCCGCGAGCCATCGCCGCGGTGCTCCTGTCCGCCATCATGACCGACACGGTGGTGCTGAAGTCGCCCACCACCACCTACGTCGACCGGGAGCAGGTGGAGCACCTCGCGGGCATCCTCGACGTCGACCCTGTGGAGTTCGGGCTGTCGGTGTTCAAGTGCCGCGGGGGAGAGGCGGGCATGCCCGTGGAGAAGCTCGTCGGCGCCGATTCGAAGGAGTTCCAGATCGGCGACGCCACGGTGCTCATCGCCCAGCGCGAGACGGTGGACCTTCCCGGCGTCATGGAGCGCGAGGAGGAGATCCGCGAGTACATGCGCCGCCTGAGGGAGGCGCACGGCTACGAGTTCGTGCTGCTCATGGTCACCGACATCGTGGCCGAGGGCAGCCAGTTTCTCTGCGAGGGGAACCGCCGCATCGTCAACCGCGCGTTCGACATCGAGTGCACGGGCGTCGGCGGCACGTGGATGCCCGGCGTGCTGAGCCGCAAGAAGCAGGTGGCCGCCAAGATACTCGGCGCATAGAACGCTCCGCGCCGTCGCGCGCTTCTTCCATCGCGTTGCGCCGCGCGCCCGTCGCTTGCCGATGCTCGCTTGATCGGCTGCGGCGACTGGCTGGTCGGCCGAGGCAGCCGGCTGGACGGCTTGCAGTACGCAGCTGGTCGGCCGAAGCGGTCGGTTGGTCTGCTTGCGGTGCGGCGCGCGGCTGGCCGGCCGCGGTGGTCAGCTTGCGGCGCGCAGCACGCGGCGCGGCGATTCGGCGGGTTCGCCGATGCTGTCAGCGAGAGTCGGGGGTTCTTCTTCTTGAAACGGTAATGGATTTGTGAAAAGTTTTCGATATATGACCGAAATCGATGGATGATGCGTTCTCTCTACTCGAAACGGTAATGAATCAGGCATTTTTTCGGAATATTGTACCGAAATCTCCTGCTTTGTCGTATTGACAGCGCCTTCGAAGGCGTTTTCGGTTCGCCTCTCCTGCATTGCGGTACTATATGGAAATTTTTCTTCAAATTCATGACCGTGGAGTCTTCTCAAGTCTTTCTATGGGGAAGGATGGCCCCTTTGCCTCTTTCGTCCTTCGCTTGGGAAGGGGAGTGCCGCTTTCCGAGGGGGCCGTCTTGCGTGCTGCGTCATCCGCTGCACGCGTTCGAGGTGCGACCGCCGATCGGGCCGCCGTCGCGGTGCGGCTCTCGCTATCCCGCCATCTCGGATGGGGGCGTCTTAGCCGAGATGGAAGAGGCGCGGGTCGGTCGCTTCGCGTTGAGGGGCGAAGAGGCGCGGTGCATGCGGCGGCGCGTCGCCTTGCAGCGAGGCGGATGACGCTTCGGCGTCGCGCTGGACGTTCTTGGCTTCGCTTTGTATCTTGTCGGCGCGTTCGCAAGGCGGGGCGGCCCTTCTTCGGAGCCGCCTCCGATCTCTCGCCTGTCGAAAGGCGCACGTCGGGGGGTTCTTGGCGAATGCGCCTTGGATGCGGGAGCGATGCGAGCCGGGAACGCGGCGGGCGCGGTGCGCAGTGCGGAGGCTCGCTGTCGAATCGCCTCGCTGCTTTCTGCCGGCCGCATTGCCGCCGATCCGGTGGCGGGTGCAGACGAACGCCGCGGCTTCACGCGCCGAGCGGCGAAGGCTCGCTCCATCGATCCTCGAGAGACGATACGAGGAAGTCGCAGAACATCCGGGCCTCCTCTGAGGAGGATCCGTCGCGGCGAAGCACCTCGAGCGTGCGGACGAACCGCGCGTCGGCGAGCGGTTCGAGCCGGGCGTTGCCGTCGGCGAGGTCTCCCCAGCTGCGTTCGGGCCAGAACCCCACGCCCAGCCCAAGGCCGATCATGCGCTTCACCACGGCGGGGCTGTCGCTTTCAAACGCCACGCGCGGCGCGAAGCCCGCATCGGCGCACGCCTCGTCGCACACCGCGCGGAAGGCGCGGCTTCCCGCCAGGCAGATGAACGGGTCGGCGGCCAGCTCGTCGAGCGCGAGGGGGCCGCGTTTTGCGCGCTCGGCCGGCACCGCCGCCCCGATGCGCTCGGTGAAGCGTGCGACGGCGGCTGGCTCGCCCGCGCGTCCGCGACCGCCGTCCTCGCGCCGCGCGGTGCGCAGGCGCACGTCCCAGCGCTGATCGGCGTTCTGCATGACGACGAAGCGGGCGTTCGGGCGGCGTGCACGGTAGGCGGCGATGGCCTCGACGGCCAGGGTGGAGGCCGACTCTATCGCGAGGCGCACGGTGGCCTGCTCGCGTCCCGCCGTCTCGGCCAGCTCGGCGGGCAGCGCGTCGAGCGCGGCCAGGACGGGTCGCACGCGCTCGTGCAGCACCGCGCCGCAAGGGGTAAGGCGCACGTTGCGCCCGACGCGCTCGATCAGCTTCACGCCCAGCTCGCGCTCGAGCCGCCTGATGGACTGCGTGAGCGCGGGCTGCGCGACGTTGAGCCGCTTCGCGCTGTTCGTGACATGCTGCGTGCGCGCCACCTCCTCGAAGTACCGAAGCTGCAAAAGCTCCATCTTCGCCCTCCTTCGCTTCTAACTCATAATATGTATATTATCATTTTACAAAAAAGTATATATTAGACAGAGGTGATGGCGAGTCGTACGCTGAGACGCGGAACACGAACGGATGCCGTCGGGGCTTCGGCGGCGAGCAAGGAACGAAGGCGAAGAGCGCATGTCGGAGGTTCTGGAGGCGGCGATGCTCGTCTGCTTCGGTTTGTCGTGGCCGATCAACGGGTACAAAAGTTACAAGGCGGGCACGGCTGCCGGGTCGAGTTGGCAGTTCATCGCGCTCATCACGGCGGGGTATGTGGCCGGCATCGCGGCGAAGTTCGCGTCCGGGACGGTGAACTGGGTGCTCGCCGTCTACCTTGTCAACCTCGTGTGCGTCGGCGCCAACTGGGCCGTGTACTTCCGCAACCGCCGTCTCGACGAGCGGAGAGGGGCTGACGCGTCTTGCCGCCCCGTCTCCGCGCATTCGAAAGCCTAGCCCGCCTGACGCGGGGCGCATGGTTTGCGGCGGGGCGTGCGGCCCACCGCGGGGACGTGCGGTTCGAGGTGGAGGTGTGTAGCCCGCGGAGGGCGCGCACGATCCACAGTGGGCGCGTGTAGCCCACGGCAGGGCACGCGCGATCTGCCCGCGGCCTTCGCGCCTTCGTCGTGCAGCCCATTACAGTAGATACCAGCCTGATTTGGCCATGTCCAAGGAGCTTGGCGGCTCTGGCTAGGCGATTGCCCAGCCAGCCTTCGCTTATCATCGACATGGCTCCATGGCCCCCCTCCCTCGCTCAGGCCCCCATCGCCTCCGTGCAAAGCGCTCTACAGCAGCACGTCCGCGAGCGCGCGCTTCGGGACGTGATGGACGCCTTCGGCGTCGCGCCAGTAGGCGGTGGAACCGCCGGGGGGCATGCTCGTCACGCGCACCTTTTCTGCGGGCTTGCCGAGTGCGAGCACGAGGTCGGGTTGGAACCGCTCGCGGTCGATGCCGAGCGCGTCGGCCACGCCGCGCTTCTTGAACGACCCCACGATGCAGCCGCCGAAGCCGGCTTCTGCCGCTTGCAGCATGATGGTCTGCGCGGCGATGCCCTCGTCCCAGGCCGTGAACGTGTCGGCGAGCGTGCGGTCGCGATCGCGGCAGATCGCGATGTAGCCGCTTGGGCGCTCTCCGGGTTCGGGTCCGTCCCAATCGGGCAGCGCCTTGGCCCAAGCGCAGCAGGAGAACACCTGCGCGCATACGCCTTCGTCGGTTGCGACGGCGTAGCGCAGCGGCTGGGCGTTTCCGCTCGACGCGACGAGGCGCGCGGCGTCCACCCACGATACGAGCGTCGCGCGGCTGAGGCGCGCGCTCTCGTCGAAGCGGCGGTAGCTCCGGCAGGTTGCGATGATGTCTTGCAGCATGGGGCCTCCTCGTTTCGCTGCGCGTCGCGCGCCTTCCGTTGCCGGGATCGCCGCGCGCGTCCGTTCGCCCCGCATTATAATGGAGCGCGCCGTCCGCGCATCGCCCATACCCGACAGGCGATGCGCGAGCGCGGCGACGGGAAGCGCGCTTCGCCGAAGACGCCGCGGCGCTTCGCTGCGCACCGCCTCGCGCGTCGGGGCGCAAGGACGTCTGCGCTTCGGCGCCGCCCCTCGTCGCCGCGGGCTTTCGTCGAACCCTGTTGGAAGGAGCCTCATGAACTCGAACCGTCTGCTCGACCTGTTCTGCGAACTCGTCCGCATCGAAAGCCCCTCGCGCCGCGAGGCGGCGATGGCGGGCCGTTGCGCCGACGAGCTGCGCTCCCTGGGGTTCGAGGTGCGCTTCGACGGGTCGGCTTCGCAGACGGGGTCGGACACGGGAAACCTCATCGCGCACCTGCCCGGCACGGCGGGCGGCGCGATCGTGCTCTCGGCCCACATGGACACCGTGCAGCCGTGCGCGGGCATCGAGCCTGTCGTGGAGGGCGGCGTGGTGCGCTCGGCCGGCGACACCATCCTGTCGGCCGACGACAAGGCCGGCGTGGCGGCCATCCTCGAGGGCGTGCGCTCCGCTCTCGAGGACGGAGCCTCCCGCCCCGACATCACCGTGCTGCTCACCACCTGCGAGGAACTGCATCTTCTGGGGGCCGGGGCGCTGGCCGAGGGCGAGCTTCCTGCCGGCGCGCCGTGCTACGTGCTCGATGCCGACGGCGCTCCCGGCACCGTCATCGTCGGCGCTCCGTGCCACTGGGCGCTCAAGGCCCGCTTCTCGGGACGCGCCGCGCATGCGGGCGTCGAGCCGGAGAAGGGCGCGTCGGCCATCGCCATGGCCGCTGCGGCGGTGGGCGCGATGCCGCTCGGGCGCATCGATGAGGCCACGACCGCCAACATCGGGACGATCTCGGGCGGCTGCGCGACGAACGTCGTGCCGGATGCGTGCGCGCTGGCTGGCGAGTGCCGCTCGCTTTTCGCCGAGCGCGCCGGGGCGCAGAAGGCCGCCATGACGGCCGCCCTTAAGGACGCCGCCGCGCGCTTCGGCGGCGCGGTCGAGGTCGAATGGACGAAAAGCTATGACGCCGTGCTCTACGACGAGGACGACGAGCTGGTGCGCGGCCTCTCGTCGGCCATCCGCGCGGCGGGCCTCGAGCCGCGTTTTCATCGATCGGGCGGCGGTGCCGACGCGAACGTGCTGTGCGCCCGCGGCGTGCGCGCGGTGACGCTGGGCATCGGCATGACGGCCTTCCATTCCGTGGACGAGCATATCGCCGTGGCCGACCTCGAGGGGTCGGCGCGTCTCGTGGAGGCCCTGATCGCCGAGGGGGCGCGGGGGTAGAACCCTGCCGCTGCCGGCTTGTCATGGCCGGGCGGGGTGTCGGGCGGGCAGGGCGCGCGGTCTTAAGCGGTTCGCGGTTGCGGCTCCTGCGTCGGCTCGGCGGCGGGGGAGGCCAAAGGGTCGTCCACTCTTCGGTTCGGCATGGGCGTGCCTTTGCGCTTCCAGCGCAAAAGGAGCGCGGAGTTCGAGATGACGAGGACCGATCCGGCGTTGTGGACGAGCGCGCCCGCCACCGGGTCGAGGATGCCGGCCATGGCGAGCGCGATGGCGGCGAAGTTGAGCGCCATCGAGAACGTCATGTTCAGCTTGATGGTGGTCATCATGCGCTGCGAGACGGCGATCAGGTGGGGCAGCGCGGCGATGTCGTCGCGCACGAGCGCGATGTCGGCGGCGTCGACGGCGATGTCGCTGCCCGCGCCGCCCATGGCGATGCCGACCGTCGCGCGTTTGAGGGCGGGCGCGTCGTTGATGCCGTCGCCCACCATGCACACCGGCGTCCCGCCGTCCTCGAAGCGTTCGATGGCGCGCAGCTTGTCTTCGGGCAGGCAGCCGGCCTCCACGTCCGAGATGCCCGCCTCCTCGGCGATGCGCCGTGCGGCTTGGGGACGGTCGCCGGTGAGCAGCACCGGCTCGACGCCGAGCGCGCGGACGGCGCGCACCGTCTCGCGTGCCGACGGGCGTATGGTGTCGGCGAGCGCCACCAGCCCCGCCGCGCGGCCGTCCACCGCCACGTGCACCACTGTGCGCCCTTCTTCGAGGTGCTCGGCGGCGGCGCTCTCCAAATGGAGCGCTCCGGCCACGCCGTGCTCGAGCATCATCTCGAGGTTGCCCGCCAGCACGCGCCGCCCCGCCACCGTCGCCGCCACTCCGCGGCCGGGGATCATCGCGAAATCGTCGGATCGGGGAAGGGCGCGCGCGGCGCCGTCGGCGGGGGAGGTGCGGGCACCGGGCGCGACGGCGTCCACGGCGTCCGCAGGGCCTTTCGCGCGTCCCGCCTCGGCTTCGCGCGCGCTCTTCCATCCTCGCACGATGGCCTTGCCCAGCGGGTGCTCGCTCATGCTCTCCGCAGCCGCCGCATAGTCGAGCAGCGCCGCCTCGTCCAAGGGGGCCGCCGCTTCGTCGTGCGCGCCGCAGCAGCCTTCGTGGCGCCCGTGTCCCGACGCGCACGGCACGACGGCCACCACCTCGGGGCGGCCGTGTGTGAGCGTGCCCGTCTTGTCGAACGCCGCCTTGCGCGCCTTCGCGAGGCGTTCGAGCGCGTCCCCCTCGCGCACGAGCGCGCCGAACCTCGTCACGTTGCCGATGGCCGCCATGATGGCCGTGGGCGTGGCCAGCACGAGCGCGCACGGGCAGAACACCACGAGGATGGTGACCGCGCGGATGGCCTCGCCGGTGACGAGCCACGTGCCCGCCGCGGCCGCCAGCGCGATCACCACGATCCACGTGGCCCAGCGGTCGGCGAGGCGCACGATCTTCGCCTTGCCGGCGTCGGCCGATCTCACGAGCTCGATCATGCGGGCGAGCGAGCTGTCCTCTCCCACGCGCTCGGAGCGCATGTCGAACGCCCCGAAGCGGTTCACCGTGCCGCTTCTCACCTCGTCGCCCACCGTCTTGTCCACGGGAAGCGGCTCGCCGGTCATCGCCGACTCGTCGATGGAGGTGGATCCGCTGACGACGGTGCCGTCCACGGCGATCGTCTCCCCGGGCAGCACGCGCACCACGTCGCCCGCCCGCACGTCCTCGGCGGCGACGACCTCTTCGGTCCCGTTCGGCCGCACGATGCGCGCCGTTCGGGGAGAGAGGCGCACGAGCCGCTCGATGCCCGCGCGCGCCTTCGCCACCGTCAGCTCTTCCAGAAGCGCGCCCAGCTGCATGATGAGCGCCACCTCTCCGGCGGCGAAGTCCTCGCCGATGGCCACCGATGCGACGAGCGCGAGCGATACGAGCACGTCGGCCTTGATGTCGAATTCCGTGACGAGGCCGATGACGGCGCCCAAGACGATGGGCGCTCCGCACAGCACGATGGCGATCCACGCCGGGTCGAAGGGCAGCGCGTCGGGCGCGAAGAGGCTGAGGGCCAGCGCTGCGGCCGAGATCGCCAAAAACGCGACGTCCCTCCTCGTGCCCCCGATCTCCAGCAGATCCTCCAGCTTTCCCATCGCGCGGATGCGCAACGGCTCCGAGGGCTTGGCCGCCTCTCCGGTTATGCCGGCCGTGTTCGCTGCGGGCGCTTCCGGCCCGCGTGCGCCGCCCGTGCTCGGAGCCGCCCCTTCTTCCGCTTTCGTCCGCGCCGACGCGTCGTTGTCCTCCATGGTTCCTCCGCTCACTGCATTATACCTATACCCCTATGGGTATAATAGCGCAAAGGAGGGAAGTTTTCCAGGGCTTATTCCGCGGGGTGGTTTTGCAAAGCCCGCGTGCGACGATGCCGCTGCGGGCGTAGAGGTCGCGGGCTGTAAAGCGGGCGGCGGCGCGGCCTAGCTCATGTTCGAGAAGCGTTCGACCGCCTTCGTGAAGCTCTCGATGGTCTTGTCGGCGTCGCCGTGCTCGATGCCGTCGCGCACGCAGTGCTTGATATGGCCTTCCAGCACCACCTGCCCGCACCGGTGCAACGCCGATTTCGCGGCGTTGATCTGGGCGAGCACATCCTCGCAGGGCACGTCCTCGTCCACCATGCGGTCGATGGCCTGCACCTGGCCGACTATTTTCTTGAGCCTGCGATGCAGGTTGTCGGCATCCATGCACTGCCTCATGACGCTCCCTCCGCTCGCGATGCGCACTGTTTCGTTCAAGGCCCCATTCTAGGCGAAAACCGGATCGGGCGCACGGCGGGGCCTTCCAAGGCGGTGGTTTTTGGAGATTGTTCGGAGGTGGCGCATATATGATAGAGCATGCATAGCATTTATGGTAAAGTTTGTAAAGGATAACAATTATCGCGAGGCGAGAACGCAGATAGGAGCGAATTTCATGTCGATGATCAACAAGGAGATCGGGGACTTCTCCGTCCAGGCATTCCACAACGACGAGTTCAAGACGGTGACGAAAGGCGACGTGCTGGGCCATTGGAGCGTGTTCTTCTTCTACCCGGCGGACTTCACGTTCGTGTGCCCGACCGAGCTCGAAGACCTTGGTGCCCTCTACGGGAAGTTCCAGGAAGCGGGATGCGAGATCTACTCCGTGTCCTGCGACACGCATTTCGTCCACAAGGCATGGCACGACGCCTCTGAGAACATCAAGCAGCTGCCGTATCCCATGCTTGCCGACCCCACGCACAAGCTGGCCGACATCTTCGACGTCTACATCGAGGAGGACGGCGTGGCCGAGCGCGGCAGCTTCATCGTGAACCCCGAGGGCAAGATCGTGTGCTACGAGGTGAACGCCGGCAACATCGGGCGCAACGCTGCCGAGCTTCTGCGCCGCGTGCAGGCCAGCCAGTTCGTGGCCGAGCACGGCGACTCCGTGTGCCCCGCGCGCTGGGTGCCGGGCGCTGACGTGCTGCATCCGGGCATCGATTTGGTGGGCAAGCTGTAAGGGCGGCGTCGCCCTCCGATGCGCAGCGCCCGGCCCCGTTTGGGGGTCGGGCGCTTTTTTTGCGCATACGGACAAATGTTTCACGTGAAACATTTCAGCCGGGGAAGGGCGCGCTGGGGTTCTGTGCGGCGACGGCAGGGTTTCCGGGACGTCGCCGGACCTTGCGGTTGCCTCCCGGTTTGACAGGGAGGGGGTCGTCCTTTGTCAAACCGGGGCGATGCGAACCTGCGCTCACTGATTCTGGTCTGGCTCCTTGCGAACAGGCGAGGAGGAGGCTCTGCCAGGCGCGCTTTCTGCGTCGTCGGGGTTCTGCGAGCTGGTAGGGCCTTGCACGGGCGGGCCGACCCGGCTCATTCCGGTGCCGGCTTGGCAGCGAGAGCGCCGTGAAGCGGCACGGATCGCGTCTTGCGCATGGGTTTGCGGGCCCTGATCGCATCGCGGTTTTTCGCGAACTGGGCTTTTGCCGTTCGCGTTTCGGCGCGAAGCCGTTTTTCAGGGAGAAACCTATGCACAAGACGCGATTTCTGCCGGTTTCGGCGATTGTTCGTGTCGCCCCTCCGCTGCGCCGCTCGACGTGCGTCGCCCGCCGGTTGAATGTCAGTGCAAGCGCAAGCTGCGCCGCCCTCCGGGCATGCGCGTTGAGCGGCGCAGCGGGGTTTTCGGGAGTTCGCCCCGCTTGGGTGCCCGCAGGGGCGCCCGCTGCGCTCCGCGAGCCGGGCGTCCGTCTTGCGGAGCGCGACCGTCTCGCGCGGAGCGTCCGTCATGCGGGGAAGTCGAGCGTCACGACGAGCGTATCGCCGTCAAGGCGCGCTCGAAGCCCGATGCGCAGGGCGCGCGCCAGTTCGGCCACGATGGCGAGCCCCAGCCCGCTGCCGTCGGCCGACCTCGCGCGGTCGCCTTGGTAGAATCGCTCGAACAGACGGTCGACGTCGATGGCGCCGGGGTCGGCCACGCGGTTGGAGAACGACACCTCGCGGCCGGTGCGCGCGATGCGCGGCGGGGCGCTGCCGTGGCGCAGCGCGTTCACGGCGAGGTTGCGGAAGATGCGCTTGAGCGCGTCGGCGTTCGAGACGACGGAGAGCGCTTCCTCTCCAAGCTCGATGTCCGGCTCCCATGCGCGCTCTTTGAACTGGGGATACAGCGAGGCGAGCGATTCCGTCAGCACCTCGTCCACCTCCACGGGCTCCCACTCGACGCGATGATCGGGGTCCTGCGTGCGCGCGTAGTCGTACAGCTGGTCGAGCAGGGCCTCCACGTCGTCAAGGCGGCGGGCCACCACGTCCTGGTAGCGCGCCCGCTCGCGCTCGTCCTTTTCGTCGGCCAGAAGCTGGACGTAGCCCTGCGCGCCGGCGAGCGGCGTGCGGATGTCGTGGGAGAGGCAGGTGAGCCCGCGGCGCAGGGCGCGCTTGCTCTCCTCGGCGGCGATCCGCTCGCCTTGGTGCCGGTCGATGAGGCGGTTCACGGCCTGTCCCAGCAGCACGAACCCCCGCGTGCGCATTCCGACGGTGACGCGCGCGTTGCTGTCCGGGTCGCGTTCGGCGAGGAACCGGGCGATGGAGCGCAGCTCGCGTTCCGAGCGCGCAAGCTGCACCGCCAGCGCGATCGCGACGAGCGCGAGGGCGCCCACGAGGAGGCAGACCGCGGGCTCCATGGCTACACGTCCCGCTTCTGCAGCGCGACGGCGCCCAGTCCGATGCCGATCACGATGAACGCCGCCGTCACGAGCGCGATGTGCAGCGGATCGAGCGTCCCTGCCGCGTCCAGGCCCAGCGCAAGCGAGGCCGTGCACGAGTAGGGCGTGTAGTCGGCGATATGCGGCGCGCTCGGGAACAGCGCGAGGGCGCTCTTCAGCATGGCCGTCACCACGCCCGAGGCCAGCACGACGCCGATGACGATGCTCGCGGCCATCTTGCGCGTGGCCCAGGCTCCCAGCGCCGTGAGCATTCCGAACGCCGCGACCGAAAGCGCGACGAGCGCGGCCCACAGCGCCAGGTCGGCCGGCGGGGTGGGGGCGAGCTCGAGCCCCGCGACGGCCGCTATGGCCAGCGTCGCGCCGATGCTCACGGCGGTGAACGCGACGGCGAGCACGGCGATCTCCACGCTGCGCGCGGCGAGGAGCGCAAGGCGGTTCGGCTGGGCGCTCAGCACGTTCTTGGCGAAGCCGCCTTCGAACTCGGCCGTCAGGAAGATGGCGACGAAGATCGCGAACAGGCACGCAAGGGCGCCGCCGCTCAAAAGGGAGCTTCCGACAAGGGATTCTGCCGACAGGTTCTGCACAAGCGATCCTAGCGCCGCACCGGCCTCGGCGGTGCTCTTCGCATCCGAGAAGCCGACGTGTAGGCCCTCCGCAGCCTCGAGGCTTTCCGTAAAGGTGGGGCTTGAAACGTACGCCACCGTGCCCGTGCTGATGGCCGCCAATGCCACGATGATGGCCAAAAAGACCCACAGCGCCTTGCTGTGAACGAGGCGGTACAGATCCATCCGCATAATATTAACCACGATGCTCAGCTCCCATCATCTCCACGAAGAACTCCTCCAGATCGCGCTTGTGCGCGTACAGGCCGCTCACCGCGATCCCCTGCTCGGCAAGGGCCGCACCCACCGCCGCCGCGTCCGCGCCGCCGAACGCGCGCAGCGAGGCATCGGGCATGGCCTGGAAGCGCAGAGCGGGGAAACGCTCCTGCAGAACCGCGAGCGCGCGTTTCGGGTTCGCAGTTTCCACCTGCAGAAAGTCGCTGCATTCCCGTTCGACGTCGGCGGCGGTCAACTCGCGCACCATGCGTCCCTCGCGGATGACGCCGTAGCGCGTGGCCATCCTCCCCAGTTGCTCGAGCGCATGCGAGCTCACCACGACGGTGACGCCGCGCTGCTCGTTCAGCTGCATGATGAGGCGTCGCACCTCTTGGACTCCTTCGGGATCCAAGCCGTTGAGCGGCTCGTCGAGCAGAAGCAGGTCGGGATCGCCCAAAAGCGCGAGCGCAAGCCCCAGGCGCTGCTTCATGCCTAGGGAGAACCGCTTGGCCTTCATGCGGCCCACCTGCCCGAGGCCGACGAACTCGAGCAGCTCGCGGGACTTCCCCTTCGGGTCGACCAGCCCGAGCGCAAGGGCCTTCATCATGAGGTTGTCGTAGGCGCTCATCGAGCCGTACAGCCCCGGATGCTCGATGAGCACGCCGATGCGGCGCGCCGTCCCCGCCTCCTTGGGCGAGGCTCCGAACACGCGCACCTCGCCGCCGGTCGGCTCCGCCAGACCCGCGAGCATCCTCATCACCGTTGTCTTGCCCGCGCCGTTGCGGCCGACGAATCCGTAGATGTCGCCTTTTCCGACGCGCATGCCGAAGCGGTCGACGGCCGTCTTGCCGCCGAAGCGCTTCGTCAGATCGCAGGTTCGCACTGCATCCATGCGCAACTCCTTTCCTCATCGCTTCGTTTGCGCCTGTCTGCCACGATACGGAAAAGGTGTTGAGCGCATGGCCTTGAAATGGTTAAGAAAGGGTAAAGAAACGCGCGGGCATGCGGTCGCCTTCGCGCGGACGGGGCCGCGCGGCGCGGAAGAGAAACGGCGATGGAGGGCGCTTCGGGGGCGTGGCGCGCGCGAGGGGCGCGCGTGCGGACGGCCCTGCGATGCGCGAGGGCGGCTGCGCGCGCAGCCGTGTGACGCGCGGAAGGGGAGGGGTCTGCGGCTGCGCGGGGTGGAAGGGGCGCAAGGGGAGCGGGAGTACGTGCTGGCGGGCATGGGGGCCGGCGGGCGCGGCGGGCTGCGGCCGCGCGGCTCTCGCAGAGCGCCGCAGCTGCGCGGCCGCGTACGTCTAGCCGCCTTCGCGCCGCCGCGCCCGCATGCCCGCCGCGCGTCAGTCCGCGAGCTTGAACCCGATGCCCCATACCGTCTCGATGTAGCCGTCGGTGCCGGATGCCTTCAGCTTGCCGCGGATGTTGCTCACGTGCACGTTCACCGCCTTGTCCTCGACGAAGCACTCCTCCTGCCAGGCGGCCTCGAACAGCTCGCGCTTCGTGAACACCTTTTTCGGACGGCGCACGAGCGCCTCCACGATGCCGTATTCGAGGCGCGTGAGGCGCACCGGCTGGCCCGCGGCCGTAAGCGTGCGGGCCTCGGGGTCGAGCGTCCAGTCCTTGTAGCGCAGCGCGTTCGGGCCGCGGCCTGCCGAGCGGGCCGCATGGCGCAGCTGCACGGCGATGCGGGCGTGCAGTTCGTCGAGGTCGAAGGGCTTGGACAGGTAGTCGTCGGCCCCCAGTTCGAGCAGCGCCACTTTGTCGGCTGCGTCTGTGCGGGCCGACACCACGATCACGGGCGCGTCGCTTTTCTCGCGGATGGCGCGCACGATGTCCTCGCCGGACGCACCGGGCAGCATGAGGTCGGTGATGACGAGGTCGTAGGGCGCCTCGTCGCCGGTTTCGGCCGCCCTCAGCAAAAGCCGCGCCTCGCTGCCCGAGTACGCCTGCACGCAGACGTACCCCGCCTTGGAAAGCGAGGTGGCCAGCACGTCGTTGATGTCGGTGTCGTCCTCGATGACGAGTATGCGCGCGGTGTCTTGCATGGCGCCTATTGTAGCGGAATCGGCGCGTGCGCGGTACGGGAGTCGGCACGCCGCGGGCCGTGTGGCCGGAGTCGCGGCCGGAGTTGGGTTGCCGTGCCGCGGGAGGGGGTTTCCCGATTGGAAGGGCCCCGATTGGAGGGGGTTCCGGTTGAAGAAGCGCGGCGGCCCGCACCGGCCCCAGCCTGCCGTCGCGGTCCTTCTTGCGAAAAACGCGCGCTTAACGGCGGCTTTTCCGCTTTTCGCCGGAGCTTCGGGCTCGCGGCGCCCCTGAGGCTGCGCCGCTCGGCCTTTCTCTGCGGTTGTGCTCCGCAGCGGTGCGTTGACCCGGCCTCCTCCACGGTTGCGCTTGTGGAGACGCGCCGCCGCGGCCCTCTCTCTCCGAATGCACCCTGCGGGGGTGCGCCGTGCGTTTTGCGCTCGGATGCGCTACCATGATCGCACCGATTGGAAGGCGGGACATGGAACAGAATGCAGCAACGCGCGATGCGCGCGGTGGGCGCGTGCGCGGCGCCGGGGAGGTACGGACGCGCATCATGGCGTGCGCTGTCCGCGAGTTCGCGTCCAAGGGGTTCGCAAAGGCGTCCCTGCGCTCCATCGCGGCCGCCGCGAACGTCACCACCGGTGCGATCTACGGCTATTTCGCCGGCAAGGAGGCGCTGTTCGACGCCATCGTGTCCCCGGCGGGCGAGGAGCTGTACCAACGCTACGTCTCCATGCAGGAGGGGTTCTACCGTCTGCCCCTCGAAGCGCAGACGTTCGACCGCATGGAGGACTACGAGACCGGGATGGTCCATCGCATACTCGATTACGTGTACGACAACCGCGAGGTGTTCGCGCTCATCCTCTTCAGGTCGGCGGGCACTTCGTGGGAGCGCTACCTCGACCGCTTCATCGACCTCGAGGTGGAGAGCACGTTCCGTTACGCTCGCGAGATGCGCGGGCACGGGGTGGCGGTCAACGACCTCGATCCCGCCATGGCGCGCGCTTTGGCCGGGATGTTCTATCGCGGCTACTTCGAGCCGCTCGCACTGGGCATGGATCGCGACGAGGCCCATGCGTTCGTCTCCGACCTGGAGCGGTTCTTCCGCACGGGCTACATCGAGCTTATGAAAGGCGGGGAGGGCGCGACCCCCGTCGAGTGAGGGCGGGGCAGCGCGGTCGGAGCAGCGCGGCCGGATCGGTGCGGCCGGAGCAGCGATGCGGGCCGTGCGTTTCCCCACCCGCCCCGACAGGCTTGTCCCTCCGACTCCGGCGTTTTCGAGCGCTCGGTTTCTCCGCGTGTTCCAATCGAATCCGGACCGTTCCGGGCGGCTCGGAAAGGAGCATCCGCTTCGCACGAGGCACCCGGCTGACCAGCGGTAATGCTACGATCTTCAACTTCCGGCAAAGGGGCACCCGCTTCGAGCGAGGCGCGTGCTCCTTTGCCGCCAGGGGCGCGATCCCCATCCGGCCGCGCCGCACCCTTGCGAGGCTTTGGGTGGTCTGTGCGAAGCGTCGCTTCCTTCGCCGCGCGACATCGGAGCGAATGCGCCGGATTTCCCTTTGGCATGCGCGTCCGGGAGGGACCCGTCTCAGGGCCTGCGGGGCGGGGTCGATCCTTCCCGATCCCGCCCCGTCTCCCGGCAGCCCGCCGAACGCCGATGCGCGAACCCGGCCCCGTCCCGCCTCCCGGCCGTCTGCCAGACGTCCCCGGACGGCCCGATCCCGCTTTGCCTCCCGATGGCCTGCCGGATACCGCCGATCCCTCCCGGCAGCTCATCCCCCGGCAGTCCGCTGGAAGTTCCTGGGCGAACCCGATCTCGTTTCGCCGGCATCTCCTCTACCCGGCGACTGCGGCCTGATGCTCCCGATCGGGAAGGGCTCGCCGCATGGCGGGCGGACCCGTGCGTCAAGGGGGCGAACGAATGTTTCACGTGAAACAACATCCAGAAGGGCGCAGAGTTGTTCGAAGAGGGTGAACGGGCCGCCTTTGAGGGGCGAGGGGTTCTCCGTTATCGACGACTGTCGCTTTCTGCCTGTCAGCGGCTTCGAGCGCGATCGGCGTTCCGGGCGGGTGCCGCCTTCCGCTCTTTGCCTTCCGTCCCGTCCGATCAGCAAGTCGTCGTGCGCCCTTCGATGTCACGTCTCGAGCGCGTGCGGGCTTCGAAAGGCATCCTCGAGCGCGCACCTTGCTCTGGGATGCGCCAATTGCGGTAATGGATTTTAAATTATTTCATGATATTTTACCGAATTTGCCCCCTCGGCAAGAATTCAGACGAAAGAAAGGCCAGAATGATAACATATGGCGAAAAATATTTTGATATATTACCGTAATTTTGCAATTCGGGTCGATCAGCAAGCAGAGTCACGCCCGTTCGGTACTATATCAAGATAAATTCCCGGATTTTTTACCGTTCGCCCGAGATGCCGAGCATGGGCGGCGCTTCGGACGGGTGCTGTCTGCCGAGCGCAAGGCGGCGCTTCGAGTGGGCACCGCCTGCTGAGCGGCGACCGCCTTTCCGCTTTCCGGTCTTCCGTTCCCGCCTATCGCTCCCGCCCTCCCCCCTTGCTCCGTTTCCACCTCCGCTTCCAACTTCGCCTCGCGCAAGCAAGGCCCTCCTCCCTTCTCTCGCCTCCCATCCTCCCATTCTGCCTCTTGTTTCGGGGCGCCCTTCCTCACCCTCTGCCTCCTCATTCTACTTGCTTTTTCTTGGACGGGCAGGGGACGCCCTCCCTCGCCCTCTATTCCCTCCCATTCTGCCTCTAACTTCTCCTCGGACAAGCAAGGGGCGTTCCCTCCCTC
>NZ_PPEL01000019.1 GCF_002899695.1 Rubneribacter badeniensis | reverse complement strand
GCTCGGCCGCCTCGGTCAGGCTGAACCCCGCCGCGACGGCCTCCACGGCGAGCTCCCTGGTCTCCAACGGGTACATGCGGACTCCAATCCGGACACCGGAGTGTCCAACTTTTTGTCCGCACCCCCTTTTCATGGCGATAGCTGTGCTTTTTGCTGTCTCTCTTGCATTTGAGGCGAATCATTTTTTCGATACGCATCACAGCGCGATTCCTTTCCTGGTGGCTATCGCCATTGTGGCTGTCGCTGCGGCATTGGCGTTGGCTACGCGCAGGCGAGGTGGCAAAGTGATGCCTGTTGCGACTTTCGTTTGCGTCTTCATGGGGGTGTGCATCGCTCGCTGGGCGTTCTATTCAGCAAGTGTTGTTTGAGGTTGTGTCTTGCGAGCATGGAGATTCCTTCTGGTTCGGTCGGCGCAGAGCGTGTGGGGAAAATCCATGCAGTCTTTAAAGCGGAAGTGATTGAGTTAATGCGAGGGAGAACATCATGGCTTTGCTCGACAAGGCGATAGGCCGTCGAAACTTCTTAAAAGGAGGGGCTGCGGCCATTGCGGTTGCGGGCCTTTCCGGGTGCGTTCCGGACGGGAAGGATGCCAGCGATCCTGCTGTCGAAAGCGCAAAAGCGCATGCTGTCGAATCCGATGCGGCCATTGTGAACGGTGAGGGCGAATGGGTGACGGTGGACTGCTGGGGCAATTGCGGCGGCCGTTGCATCAATCGGGTGTTTGTGAAAGACGGCGTGGTTCTGAGGCAAAAGACCGACGATATGAAGGAAGACACCGTTGAAACTCCGCAGCAGCGGAGTTGCCCGCGTGGACACCAAATGCGCCAGCACGTGTTCAATGCCAATCGCATCAAATATCCCATGAAACGCAAGAGCTGGCAGCCGGGTGGCGGTGAAAACTCTCATGGTGATTTGCGCGGTGAAGAAGGGTGGCAGCGCATTAGCTGGGATGAGGCACTCGACTATGTCGCACAGGAATTGAAGCGAGTGTATGACGAATACGGCCCGCGTTCTGTGGTATGCATGGGCACTGATTGGCCGGTGCTCAACCTCTTGGGAGGTCGTCTGCAATGGAACGGAACGGAATCGTATGGGAATTGGTATAACGCTCCCGTACGTATGGGCGGCAACATCGGCAATGGCTTGCCCGACTGCTTGGTGGGAAATGATCGCATGGATCTAAAAAACGCAGATACCATTGTGTTTTATGGTATGAACCCTGCGTGGCACAGCGCCGGCAATCCTATGTACTATTACCGTCTTGCAAAAGAAGCAGGGACGGAGTTCGTTTACGTGGGGCCAGAGTACAATGTGTCGGCCAGCGTTCTCGAGGCGAGGTGGGTGAGGGTGCGTCCCGGCACTGATACGGCGTTTCTGCTGGCAGTTGCCTATGAGATGATTAGGCTCGATGACGAGCAGGGCAACATTATCGACTGGGACTTCCTTCATCGATGCACAGTGGGGTTTGACGCCGAGAGCATGCCCGCTGAGGCTGTTATCAATGAGAATTTTCAGGCGTATGTTCTTGGGGAATACGATGGTGTTCCGAAAACCCGCGAATGGGCTACCGAAATATGCGGAACTCCTGTTGAAGACATTACCTGGTATGCCGGACAGATGCGCAAGACGCGCGATGTCATGCTGCTGCACAATTACGCTCCTTCGCGTTATCGCGGCAGCACCGATCTGCCCCAGCTGTTTCTTACCGTGGCTTGCATGGGCGGTCATCTGGGCCGATCCGGGAACGCGGTGGCTGCCACGTTCTCCATCGAGTCGGCCAATAGCGGTACGAAGCTGGTGAAGTTGGGCGATCCCGCCATTGGCGGAGTCAAAATAGGGGCAGGGGTTGCGAGTGTTGTGGTTCCGAAGAACACCTTGGAGTACTCCGAGTTGCCGAAGCCTACGATATGGAAGGACATGGACGAAGGGCACTATACGGGTTATGGGGACTATCGCAATGGGGCGCTCGATAACGGCTGGGTGAAGAAGGACGGGTACCTGCCTCCGAAAGAGTTCGATTTCGACCCCAAGATCATCGTGAACGATTACCACAACCCTTTGCAGGCGACCGAAGACGTCAACCGCGGTATCAAGGTGTTTAAAAAGATGGACATGGTGGTTAACATCGAATACCGATTTACGCTGACGAGCCAGTACGCCGACATTCTATTGCCGTGCTTTACCGCATGGGAGGGGAATCTGGATCCTGACAAGGGCGAATTACAGGTGGCTACGAATGGAATCATGCGTCTGTCGCGCGCTCAATGCAATCGTGATTACGCGCTCTTCTCTCGTCCGGCGGTGCAGCCGCTATTCGAGTCGAAAAATGAGAGCTGGATATACGTTGAAATAGCCAAACGTTGGGGATTCAAAGAATCCGACGTGTTCAGCGTGAGCGACATGCAAAGCTATTTCAACAGGATTGCTGGAGCGGAAGTTATGGACGATGACGGGGTGACATACAAGACGCTCGTCACTATCAGCCAAGAGGACATCGATGCTTGGGGCGTGGAGGGGGAGCCCCAACAAGGTGTCATTTCCCTGAAAGATGTCCTTGAGCAAGGGTATTATCAGGTTCCGCGTACGAAGGATGATAATCACGGGTTTTACGGATACGAGGATTTCGTGAAGGATCCCGAGGAGAATCCCCGTTCAAGCGCCAGTGGAAAACTGGAAATCTACTGCCAAAGCAAAGCGGATGCCATCAATTGGCTTGGATTCGGTTCCGAGGAAGTCAAGCCCTATCCGACGTTCCACACCACAACGTATCAGGAAAGCTTTGCCAACTGGGAAAGGAAGGAAAAAGGGGCGTATCCTTTCATTATGTATCAGCCGCATTATCTGCGACGGGCGCATACGTGCTTTGACGAAGGGGTTTGGATTCGCGAAGCGTGGCCGAATCCTGTCTATATCAGCGCAGAAGACGCGGCGGCGAAGGGCATCGAAACAGGCGATACCGTACTTATTCATAACGATGCCGGCAAGATAGTGCGTATCGCAAGTGTGTTGAATACTCTTATGCCTGGGTGTATCGCCGTCCCCCATGGGTCGCGTACGTATCTCGACCCTGAAACGGGCATCGATTTTGGTGGCAACGAGAATATGCTGGTGGATCATAAAACCCAAGATGACTTCATGCCGCAGTGCGATGGATACAACAGCTGCTTGGTCGACTTCGAAAAGTACAATGGCAAGCCGCTTGCGGCCGATTGCCAATTCGAGCCCGTTCTCTGGACGGAGGAGTGAATCATGGCTCTTGGTTTCTATTTTGACATGTCTCGATGCGTTGGCTGTCGAGTGTGTCAAATTGCCTGCAAAGACCGATTTGATCTGCAGAATGCCGGACCGGTTCCCCGTCGTGTAGCCACATACGAAGTGGGTGCATACCCCGATGCGTCTTTGATTCATATGAGCATCGGCTGCAACCATTGCGACAACCCGGCGTGTGTGGCGAACTGCCCGACGGGTGCTATGTTCAAAGATTCAGAATCGGGTATTGTTCTGCACAATGACGAGGTGTGCATCGGGTGCAGGGCGTGCATGATGTCGTGCCCGTATGGCGCGCCCCAATTTGAAGAGGAAAAGTCGCTCATCGTAAAGTGCGATAGCTGCAAAGCGCTTCGAGGCGCGGGCATGAATCCAGTGTGCGTGGACGCTTGCATGATGCGCGCGCTCGATTTCGGAGAGCTGGATGACCTAAGGGCGAAGTACGGTAGCGATCTGGTCAGAGAGGTGCCTTCCATAGCCAGCGCCGAAGGGACTTCGCCGAATCTTCTCATAAAGACGTCCACTTCCGCTTTGCGCAAAGATTTCACGGAGATCATACTGTGAGCGCTCGGTCGGTGGACAATGATGTGGAGGGGCGGGGAATGGCGTGTGATGAGCTGCTATCCCTTGAGGCGCTCTTAGTGAGTCGTGCCTACTTGTACACGCTATTTCACAAGGTGTTCGGAGGTGAGCCAGATGAGCGGCTTTTAAAGCTGGTTGCCGCTTCTACGACCGAGGACGTTCTTGATGAGTATGCTGAGGAATGCGAAGTCTTGGCGAAGCTGAAAGGGTTCGTTTCCGTTCTTGGGCAGAGGTTGAGCGATGGGCATTTTATTGCCGAGATTCGCGACGAATACACTCGGTTCTTCCAAGGTCCTGCAGATCTTCCGGCACTTCCTTGGGAGTCTGCTCACATTGGAAACGAGCGCATGGTGTTTCAGGCCAGTACGCTTGCGGTTCGCGAAGCATATTGTGCGCAGGGGCTTCGACTAAAACTGTGCGGTCGCATGCCCGATGACCATGTTTCGGTTATGTGCGCGTTCATGGGAATCCTAGCGAAAAGGGCGCTCAAAGCTTTTCGCACAAGGAATTACGAGGTGTTTCGGCGGTTGATGCTCGCGCAGTATTCGTTCGCCTGTCAGCATATGACGAACTGGCTGCCTGAGTACTCTTTGCATGCGCTTCGTGTTCAAAAGGCGTTTCTTTATCCCCAATTTGCTCAAGGTGTGGCGGCCTTTGTGGAGGTTGACGAAGTCTTTTGCACCCACGCGATTCGCTGGGTTGACGATGCTGTCTCGGTCGCAGAGTATGCGGAGGCGCATTACTCCTCCGAACGGTATTTCGGAGAAGCGGAGGCTGCGATGAGCGAGCTTTCCGCTCTTGTTCTTCGAGGTATTGAGGAGAACGAATTGACGGTCATTGGTGAACGCTCGTCGCGCGAGCGCTCCCTGTGAACTTCGCGCGCTCTCCCTCGCACCCGCTCGCGCGAAAGAGAGCGCGCTTTCGTCTACGGCTTGCATCCAGGCGATGTAGGTGTCGGGGTAGTGCGCGAGAAGCGCCGAGCCGGCATCGATGGCGGCGAGCTGCTGCAGCGCCGAGAACGCGCCCGCCGGATTCAGGAGGCTGTCGGGCGTCGGCAGGAGTTTGGCGGCCTTCGAGCCGAACGCGGCGAGCGAGGCGAGCGCGTCGGGACCGCAGTAATCGGCGTGCCCGGTGTTGCGTTCGTAGGCTTGCCGCATGGCGGCAAGCGCCGCCTCGAAGCGGGGGTCGCCAACCCCCGGCAGCGCGACGGTGGTGCCGTAGCGACCGTATCCCCACGATGAGAGC
Organism: Rubneribacter badeniensis; assembly: GCF_002899695.1. GTDB lineage: Bacteria > Actinomycetota > Coriobacteriia > Coriobacteriales > Eggerthellaceae > Rubneribacter > Rubneribacter badeniensis. The sequence continues at coordinate 32,305 of NZ_PPEL01000019.1, read as the reverse complement.
GGAAGCTGGGGCACGATGTCCGAAGGGTTCACGATGTTGAAGATGCCCCGGTAGGCTGCGGCGTCGTGCGCCTTCGAGCGCGTCGTGCCCGGTGCGGCGAACGTGTAGGCGTACACGCCGTCCGCGCGGGCGAGGGCGTCCGGCCCGTTCGCGCGGTCGGCGATCTCGGCGGCCAGGAGGTTCGCGATGGCCCCGCCGCGGCTGTGGCCCGTCGCCAACACGCGGGTGCGGGAAGGGTCGGCTCCGATCTCGCGCAGGTAGGAGGCCAGCGCGTCGGCCACCTCGCGTTCGGCGATGCGGTACCCTTCGTGGTCGGGGCGTCCGTGCGCGTCGAAGATGCTGAAGTTGCTGAGCCATTCCGCGCCGTACGTGCCCCGCACGCCCACGAACGCGAGGGTGTCGCCGCTCGGAAGGCGCTTCGCGGCCAGCGTGTAGGCCGATGTGCCGTGCGTTCCGTTCACAAGGGCCGCCACCTGGTCGATCACCGTGCTGCGCAGCGCGTAGGACTCGGTGCGCACGTGCTGGAAGCCCAGGGAGGCCAGCGCATGCTCGGCGTAGGGATCTTCGGCGCCGTCGCTGCTGTAGAAGCGCGATTCGGAGTTGCACACCGCGCTGAGCACCGCACACGTCGTGGCGAGGTCGTGGTTGTAGGAGCCGGCGTCCGTGGAGAACCAGGCGTCGTCGAACGCAAGGCGCGTGGAGGTGCGCCCCGCCGGGTTGCCGGGGTCGCGCGCGGCCACGGCCTCGCTGCAGTATTCGACAACGACGGTGCCGTCCGCGTCGGTCGCGGGCGATGCGGGAGCGGATTGCAGGGCGGCGGCCTGCGCCTGGGGGACGCTGACGAGGTCCATCGAGGTGGCCACGTAGCGCATCTGGACGGCGAACAGGCCCACGATGGCGATGGCCGTCAGCGAGGCGGCGACCGTGGCGATCGGGCGGGCTGGCTTCGTCACTCCGTGCTCCTTCGGCGGGCGTTCGATCTTGCGTTCACGCGCCCAGTATACGGATGTTGGTGCGCTGACGGCTGGCCGTTACCGAAATGACACGCATCGCGCGATCGCATGCCGGCGCGGCGGTTGAGAGCGGGCCGGCGTTTCCCCTTTGCCGCCTATCTCGCCGCCGGCGCGCTGTCCGCTTGCGCTGATTCTTGCGGCCTTTCCACGCGTCGCGTCGAAGCGCGTCAGGCCGCGCGCGCTTCGAGGTAGGCGTCCACGGCGTCGGCCGTTTGCTCGCGCTGCTCTTCGGGCGCGATGGAGGCCTCGCCATCGCCGTCCTGCGGGCCGTATGTGCCGAAGCCCGCGTGGTTGCCGCCGGCGATCTTTACCGTCTGCGCGTCCGGCGGCAGAAGCGCCTCCCCTTCCGACAGCTTGTCCCGGTTGACCACCTCGTCGTTCTCCCCGTAGACGACGAGCGCGCCCAGGTCGGTTGCGGAGAGGTCGCTTGCCGAGTACGCGCCCAGCAGCACGATGCCGCCGAGCGCGGCGTCGTCCGAATGGTCGGCCGCATACTGGGCCGCCATGGAGCCTCCGAGCGAGTGCCCGCCCACCCACCAGGTTTTCACCTGGGGAAACGCCGAACGCACGCCGTCGGCTGCGTTGATGTCGAAAAACGCGAGGTTGAACGGCATCTCCACCACCACGGCCAGATATCCGCGTTCGGCCAGCTCGCGCATGAGCGGGGCGTACGCCGTGTACTCGACCTTCGCGCCCGGGTAGAGCACGATGCCCGTCTCGGCCGCGGGGTCGCCGAACGCCAGGTAGCTCTCGCCCTGCTGCACGGGGAGCGCTTCGGTCGACGCGAGGTCGTGGCTGGCCGCGTCCAGGTCGTGGTAGAAGTCGCCCACGTACGCGAAGAACGCCGCTGCCGCCAGCACCGCCGCCACAACGAGCACGACGAGCGCGATGGCCACCCGCTGCGGCCAGCGCCGGCGCGGCGCGACGGCGGCGGTTCCGGTTTCCGTTTCGGCCTTTCGGCCTGCGAGGCTGTTCCCATGCTGCTCCATGCCTTCGATGATAGCAGGTTCTCGCCTCATGAGCCCCTCGAGTTCGCCTCTGCGCCGCGCTGTCAACGTTCGGCACTCCTTGCGTTTCTCAGATATGATAAGTATACTTGTCATATTGATAAGAAAACTTGGCAATTGCACGAACGAACGGTTCGTGTAAAGCATCCGAAACATCCGAAGGCCGGACGAGGTGGCTCGGGAGGTGCAGTATGGACAAAGAGGAGATCTTGGCGAAGAGCCGCGAGGAGAATCGCGGTGCCGATGAGCGGTTTCGTATCCTGCATCAGCGGCAAAGCGCGGTCATGGTCGGCGCCATGTTGGCCATGTGGCTCTTTCTGTTCCTTTGGAACGTGTTCCGCGGCCTGGACACCAGCCAGGGCGGCGCCATCATGCTCTCCGGCGTGGCCGCTATGGGTTTCTGGCAGTTCTACCAGTTCAAAATGAAGCTCGGTCTTGTCTGCGGCCTCTTGGCCGCGTTCGGCGCCGTGACGTTCGCGATCACGTACCTCGCAGAAACGATGTGAGGTCGGCCGTGATGAAGCTTCCCTCCTTCGGGATCGACGATGTCCACGGCAACGACGGCGAGCTCGAGCTGAAGAACCGCCTTAAGGCCGCCCGCGCGGAGGCGGGGCTGTCGCAGCTTGAACTCGCGCGCCTCGTGGGCGTGTCGAGGCAGACCATATCGTCCATCGAGACGGGCCTGTTCAACCCTACGGCGAAGCTGGCCCTCGTCCTGTGCATCGCTCTCGACAAGAAGTTCGAGGATTTGTTCTATTTCGATTGATCGCATCAATTGAGGTGATCTTTCTTGACATGGGATCGTTTGTCATATAGTATGAGCACATCAATTGAGGTGAATCTGAGTGAGGGTCGATGCCGGACAAGGTGGCCGAAAGATGGAAGATCGAAGCCGTGCTGGCTTTGGTGCGGGCTGTTCCTTACGAGCGATTTGTCATCGCCGGATTGGGAAACCCGCAAGGAAAGACGAGACGGTTCATGCAGCTTGTCGGATTCGGCGGGCGGCAGGTTCACGAGACTGTTTGCGGCCTGCGCGTTTCCGATTACTCTGCTGGTCCTCTTCCCGACGATAAGGGGCGTCCCCACGATGTGTGGGTGTTCGGCACCTATGTGCCTGCATTTGAGGTGTATGTCAAGTTGGCCGTTTTCTTCTCGTCGGGAAGCGCGCAAGCGGTGTGCGTCTCGTTTCACGAAGCCGAGTATCGATTGTCGTATCCGTACCGAAGGGAGGTCCCCAAGCTTGTCTGAAATCGTGAGAACCATCTGCGATGTCTGTTGCAACGAGGTCGATGCTCCGGTGGTTGCGGTTCGCGAAACGGTCGATGTCAGGGGCGTCTCCGTAACCGACGAGTTTTGGTATCCCGTCTGCCCTTTGTGCGGCAACCGTATCGGTCATGCGGCAACTATGGATCGCAACTTTGAGAAGATGTACGCGGCCTACCGCGAAGCTCGGGATATTCCGCAGCCCGACGAGATCGTGGCCTTGCGGCGACGCTATGGGTTCTCGCAGCGCGTGTTCGCGGCTGTGCTCGGCATCGGGGTGGCCAGCGTGCAGCGCTACGAAGGCGGCGCCCTTCCCTCGGAGTCGCATGCCGAGCTGCTTCGCCAAGCGCGCGATCCCCAGGCGCTGCGCGAGCGTCTGCGCAGCGGAGCGCCGCGCTTGGGGGAGCGGGATCGCGAGCGAGCGCTGCGAGCCGTCGAGCAGCAGGCGGCTCGCAAGATGGACTATGCCGTGGTGCGCCTCGACCTGCTGGATCGTCTGCCGCGCGTGGCCTTGCCGGAAACGGGTCTGCGCGCCTTCGATGCCGATCGTTTGCGAGAGGCGGTGGTCTACCTTGCGGCGCACGTGGGGAGCCTGTTCGTGACGAAGCTGAACAAGGTGCTGTTCTACCTGGATTTCTCGGCCTACCGCGACGAGGGCGTCGGTTTCACGGGGCTGCGCTACGCCCGCGCCGACTACGGGCCGGTTCCCGACCAGTACGACCTTGTCATGGCCGCGCTCGTGGACGGAGCGACGCTCGCGTACCGCGAGCAGGGCGACGGGCGTGTCGTCGTCGCACGGCGCGGCGCCGACCTTTCCGCCTTCTCCCCGCGGGAGGTCGCCCGCCTCGACGCCGTGGCGGCTTTCGCGAACGGTTTCGCCTCCACTGCGGAGCTGTCCGCGTACTCGCACGAGGAGCGGGCTTGGTTGGAAACTCCCTCGGGGGAGGTGATCGACTATGCTTTCGCCTGCGACCTGCGCATGCCCGCAGCACCGCTCCCTTAGGGCGCTCTTCGCCCGCGACGCGCCCGGCTTGGGTGTCCCCCGCGCCTCGGTGCGGCGTTCGGGCGCGTCTGCGCGATGTTGCCGCTGCGCCTGACGTTCTCGTTTCGTGTGCTCGAAGCGAGGCGCGGCCCTTCGCACGGAACCCGCGTGCTACAATAAATCGGTTATTGCGCTTGTCCATGTGGCTGGCTGGGCATCATTCGCCCTGCGGTCCCGATATGTAAGGAAGCACCATGTCAAAGGGAACTTACTCGTTCACCACCCCCATCTACTACGTCAACGCGGCCCCGCACCTCGGCACGGCGTACACCACCATCGCAGCCGACACCGTGGCGCGCTACCAGCGTATGAACGGCTACGACGTCGCGTTCGTCACGGGCATGGACGAGCACGGCCAGAAGGTGGCCGACACGGCCGCCGCCAAGGGCATGACCCCGCAGGACTGGTGCGATTCCATGGAGCCCGCGTTCCGCGACGCGTGGGACATGCTCGGCATCACGTACACCGATTTCGTGCGCACCACCGAGCCGCGCCACGCCGTGACCGTGCAGAAGTTCTGGCAGGACCTCTACGACAAGGGCTGGTGCTACAAGGGCAGCTACGAGGGCTGGTACTGCGTGCACGAGGAGACGTACTACGCCGAGAGCGATCTCGAGAAGAACGAGGACGGGCAGCTCGTGTGCCCCGACTGCAAGCGCCCCGTGCAGAAGGCGGGCGGCGAGGAGAACTGGTTTTTCAAGCTGTCCGAGTTCGGCGACAAGCTGCTTGAATTCTACGAGGAGAACCCCGACTTCATCTGCCCCGAGACGCGCAAGAACGAGATCGTGTCGTTCGTGAAGAGCGGCCTGAAGGACCTGTCCATCAGCCGCAGCACGTTCGACTGGGGCGTCCCGCTGCCCTTCGACGAGGGGCATGTGGCCTACGTGTGGGCCGACGCGCTCTTGGCCTACCTCACCGGCATCGGCTACGGCGATGAAGGCGAGCGTGCCGGCGAGTTCGAGCGCCGCTGGCCCATGCAGTACCACTTCGTAGGCAAGGACATCACGCGCTTCCACTGCGTCATCTGGCCGGCCATGCTCATGGCGGCCGGCATGCCCATCACGCACACGGTGTTCGGCCACGGCTTTCTGCTCACGAAGGGCGAGAAGATGTCGAAGTCGAAGGGCAACGCGCTCAAGCCGGCCGATCTGTGCAAGGTGTTCGGCGTGGACGCGTACCGCTACTACTTCATGAGCGACGTGCAGTTCGGCGCGGACGGCTCCATCTCGCTTGAGCGCATGGTGCAGGTGTACAACGCCGACTTGGCGAACACCTGGGGAAACCTCTGCAGCCGCGTGTTCAACATGACGAAGAAGTACTTCGACGGCGCGGTGCCCGAGGTGCCCGCCGAGGTCAAGGCGAAGGAGAACCCGCTGCGCGCCATCTCGGACGAGCTGTACGCCGAATACGATGCCGCCCTCGCCGCCGCCGACTTCACCCGCGCCGCCGCCGCGGTGCAGAAGCTGGCGAGCCGCGTGAACCTGTACGTGGAGGAAAGCGCGCCGTGGAACCTCGCGAAGAGCGAGGAAACCGCCGGCGAGCTGGCCGAAGTCATCTACAACGCGCTTGAGGCCATCCGCATCATCGCGCTGTACATGGCGCCGCTCATGCCCAACACGTCGGCAGAGGTGTTCAGGCGCCTGTCGCTTGGCTCGGTGACGGACGTGACCGACATCGAGGCGGCTACGGCGTGGGGGCAGCTGCCCGCTGGCAACGCCGTGGAGATCGGCGACCCCCTGTTCCCGCGCCTGGACACGGACGCCATCGATCTGAGCATGGAGTAGCGTTGCGCGAATTGCCGGCCTACGGGTCCTCTGGCTTGCGGGGCTTGTGCGCTGGCATGCGAGAATGCGGAGGGGGTGGACATGAGCATCGGCGGTGAAAGCGAATACGTAGAGCGCAAGAGATCCGCTGGCGAGCATCGTGAGGCCGTGCAGTCCATCGCCTCCATACTCAACAAGCATGGGCGCGGCGAACTGTTCTTTGACGTCGACGATGAGGGCAACGTGGTGGGACAGCAGGTGTCCGATCGCGCTCTTCGGGATAGAGGAAAATTCAGGATCTGTGTGACGAGGCGGGGGTCGGTCTTTGCCATAGGCGTATTTCTTTGGCGCCAAGCTCGCTTTCGCCCGTCCCGATCCGTTCGCTTTGGTGGAGAGGGGGCCTGTCGGAGAGGGCGTGGCTGCATCGAAAGGGTTTTGGTCGCACGGAGGCGAAGGAATGCCCGTCTCTTTGAATGCGCTTGCATTGCTGGATGACAGGCGGAAGGCATCCGTTGAGATCGCTGCGACCAAAGGGAAGGTCGCTGCGAAGATGCTTTCAAATCGCGCCGGCGCATCGATTCGCACTTCATCGCTCGCGTTGAAAGGATTGGGCGCAGACGGCGTGTTCGTTTTGCGGGGGAAGAGCGTCCATGACTCGTATCGGTACTATGAGTTGCCGCAAAGCTCATCGACTTGCGATTCGTGAGCGCTTCGGAGCGCTTCGGAGTGCTCCGAAGCTTTGGAAAGCCGGACTGCTGACGAAGAATTTTGCCAAGGCACCGTGAAGGAGGTGTTTGACAATGGTTGAAAGCAACGGAGAGCCCGTGTTCCGCGACGCGTTGTTCCGTCAGAAGCGCAAGCACGGGAAGTATCGTGTGGTCGAGCCGCCCGCGCTCGAGGCGCTGGTGGCCGACACGCACGCCCATCTGCAGCTTTTGCCCGATCCGGCGCTCGCGCTCGCGCGCTGCGCCGTTCACGGGGTGAGGTTCGTCTGCACCATCGTCGATGCGTTCGAGGACGGCGCGACCACGTTCGAGCGGCTGGATGCGTGGCGCGAAGAGGCGGCAGCCCTCGCTTCGACGCTCGAGGGCGCGCCGGAGGCCGCGGGGGCCGTCGCCTCCGGGACTGCAGGGTGCGCGGTGCCGCATGTCCGCATCGCGACGGGCTGCCATCCCCACAATGCGAAGCACTACGACGATGCGCTTGAGGCTCGTCTGCGCGAGCGGTTGGCCGATCCGCGCGTGTGCGCGCTCGGCGAGGTGGGCCTCGACTATCATTACGACTTCTCGCCGCGCGACGAGCAGCGCGATGCCTTCCGTCGGCAGATCCGTCTGGCGAAAGAGGCGGGGCTGCCGCTTGTCCTGCACGTGCGCGAGGCACATGACGACGCGCTCGCCCTTATGCGCGAAGAGGGCTTTCCCGCGGCGGGCACGCTTCTGCATTGTTTCAACCTCGATTGGGCTACCCTCGAACCGTGGCTTGCGGAAGGATGCCATGCGGCGTTCGGCGGGCCGCTCACGTTCAAAAGCACCGACGAGGTGCGCGATGCCGCCTCCCGCATGCCGCTCGACCGCTTGCTCACCGAGACGGACGCGCCCTATATGACGCCCGAGCCGATGCGCGGTATGACCTGCGGTCCCGAGCATGTCGTGTTCACGGCGGCGCGCTTGGCCGAGGCGCGCGGATGCGCGGCGGGGGACGAGCGCAAAGCGCTGCTCGCGCAGCTCATGGAAAACGCACGCGACTTGCTCGACCGGTCGCCCACGCCGTGGCAGCGCGCCCGCGCGTCGGCTGCGGATGCGGCCGGCGGTGCACCGGAAGCCACGCCTTCGGCTTCCGCTTCCGGAGAAAGTGAGTGATGCCCATGACGAACCGTCTTGTCATCTGCGGATCTCCTCGTGCTCGTGGCCGCAGCGCGGGGTTGTCGGAGGCGGTGCGCCTCGCGTACGAGCGCGCGTTCCCCGCCGACCGTGTGGACGTCGTGCGGTTGTCCGACGTGCACATCGCCCCCTGCACGGGCTGCGAAGCGTGCGCCTCCAACATCGGCCGCGACGAGCTGTACTGCGTCATCGCCGACGACATGGTGCGCGTGCGGCTGCTGCTGAACGAGTGCGACGAGCTCGCGCTCGTGTCGCCCGTGTACTTCGCCGGCGCGCCGGCCCAGCTCAAGTCGTTCCTCGACCGTTTGCAACCCTACTTCCACGCCAATTGGCGCGCGAAGCCGAAGCGCCCGGCGCATCTGCACGTGGTGGGCGAGGGCGGCGACCCGCACGGCTTCGGCCCGCTGGTGGGCGAAGTACGCTCGGCGCTTGCGGTGGCGGGCTTTTCGCTTGCGGACGTGCACGACTGGGTGGGGCGCATCTCCGATGGCGGGGCGCTTCCCGCAGGAGTCGACCCGCTGTCCGGCGGGCGCGCGCACCCCGCCTCGGCGTACACGTGCGCAGGTCCCGACGGCGTGCATCCTCGCGGCGGCTCATCGACGGGGGAGGCGTGATGGAGCGACTTTCTCCGTTGGCCAGCCCTTCGGCCACGCGCGCCGTCCTTGAGGCGCACGGCCTTTCCACGAAGTACTCGCTCGGCCAGAACTTCCTTGTCAACGATGCGATCTTGCGCAAGATCGTCGCATTGGCTGAGCTTTCGCCCGAAGACGAGGTGCTGGAGATCGGTCCCGGCATCGGCACGCTCACCGTCGCGCTGCTGAAATGCGCGGGCCGCGTCGCGTCCGTCGAGCGCGATGCGGATCTGCCCGCCGTGCTCGCCGAGACGCTGGCCCCTTGGGCCGACCGCTTCACGCTCGTGGAGAAGGACGCGCTCGATCTGGCTGCCGCCGATTTGCCGTTCTCGCCGACCAAGCTCGTGGCGAACCTGCCCTACGCCGTGGCCGCCACCGTGGTGCTCGACTGCTTCGAGCGGTTTTCCGGCTTGGAGAGCGCGACGGTGATGGTGCAGAAGGAGGTGGCCGACCGCATGGCCGCCGACCCGGGTTCCAAAAACTACGGAGCGTACACCGTGAAGCTGCGCCTCTACGCCGAGCCGGCCGGGCGCTTCGCCGTCGGCCCCGGCAACTTCTTCCCGCCGCCGCGCGTCGAGAGCGCCGTCGTGCGCCTGGATCGCCGCCCTCTGCGCGATAGCGCGGGCGATCCGCTCGATGCTCGTGCTCTCAGAGCCGCCTGCATCATGGCCGATGCCGCGTTCGCCACGCGGCGCAAGACGCTCGCGAACTCCTGCAAAACCTACTTCGCCGGACGGGGGAGGGAAGGGACGCGCGTCGCCGCCGCGCTTCCGCAGCTGTTCGAGTGCGCGGGCATCGATCCCGCGCAGCGGGGCGAGACGCTTTCCCTTGGCGCGTTCGTCCGCCTCGGAGCCGCCTATCGGCAGGTCGCCGAGGAGTGCGGGCCATCCTGCGCGTGATCGGCTGTCTGCGCCGAACCGCGTTGCGCTGTGCAGGCGTTGCTTCGGGCGGTTTTGGGCGGTCGCCGTCGAATCGCCGCCGACGTTCGCGCCCGTTGGCTCGCCGCGCCGAATGCCGGTGGACGCAAAGGGTGCGATGCGGGCTTCGCGCCCAAGGGGTTTTCGGCCTCGCCGCGCTCTGAGCGCGAGGGTGCCTTTTTCGAGGAGGGGGGTCGGCGGGCGAAGGACGCGTGCTGAAGCGCGGTGACGGCTGTGGAGACGCCCTTGTCACAAGCTTCCCCGAGGATGGCTTGCGAGGGGGTTGCGTCGAGCGGGTGACGCAACCCCCTCCGTAGATTTTGGCTCGGTGAGGGCACCGCCCGTCCGACGCGGTATCGAATCGGTCGGATTCGCGCGCTCGCCTGGCGCGGTTGCCCCGCTTCCACCCCCCCCTCCTTCGCATCCGCGTGATACGCCCGTGCGCAGAAATCCTCGGTTTCTGGCCATGAAACCGAGTTCTGGCACAAAATCCGAGCCTTCTCAGCTCGACGTGGGCGCGCCCACGTCGAAAGGCCAGGTCGGCGAAAACTGAAAGCGACCGATACGTCTCTCGACACTCCAACGCGTGCCAGAGCGCGGTTTGCTGGCCAGAAACCGAGGATTTCTGCGCACGGAAGCCCTGCGACCGCTCCGCTTAGGCGTTTTTCTCCATCTTCGCGCGGATCGCCTTGCCTTTGCCGCATTTCGGTTTCGAGAGGGGGCAATGCTTCGAACAGCAGGGGCATGTGAGCGCAGAGAGTGCGGCACCCTTCTTCGCTTTTTTCTGCGGCCGCTTCCCTTTCTTCCCCTCCTTTTCCTTCTTTTCCTTCTGCTCCCTTTTGCCGTCGCAGCTCTTGCGCCTCTTGTCCTTTTTCCTGCCCTTCTTCGTTGCCTTCTCAAGGGCGTCTTTCTTCTGGCTCATGCGGTTCCTTCCGTGCGGTTCGTCGCTTTCATCCGGTCAGCGCAACGTGGTCGACATCTTCCCTCGGCTTGTGCAAAACGGCAGACGCCGTCGCCTCTCATCCCACACGTCTATGTTGATGCCGTCGCCAAAGGGGAATTGGTACGGTTTCGGAAACAGTCTGTGCGGATTCTGTAGAGTATTGACCGAGGTGGTATAATTCCACGCTGTCATTTGTGTACGCAGCATACGCGAGAAAGAGTGAGCATGGATTTAGCGAAACAGGCAAAAATCGTCGACTCCATCCATGATACGTTACACGACTTCGTCGGTCAACGCCTGAAAGTGCGCGCCAACATGGGACGCTCGAAGATCGTCGAGAACGAGGGCGTGCTCACGCAGGTGCATCCCCAGCTGTTCATCATGGAGGTCGATCGCAAGCGCGGCCGCACGGCGCGCCAGTCTTACCAGTACGTCGACGTCCTCACCGGCATGGTCGAGCTGTCCCAAAACGGTGAGCCGCTGTTCGAGCCCTTCATCCCCGATGCCGAAGGCGTGCTGGTGGACGAAGAGTCCAGCGCTCCCGACGAGGAGAAGGTCCTCTCTTAGTTGCGACGGGGTGTCTGGGCGGCGCACGCCGAGGCACCCCTTCTTCGGTTCCCTGCTTGTCTTTCCCTCTTTTCCATTTGCATTGCGAGTCGCGTCAACGGATTGCCCTTTCTCTCGTCTGCCGTGATCGCGTCGATGCCTCACCGCTTCTTGCTCGCTTGCTGTGTGCCGTTCCGGCGTGTCTTTTGCCCGCCTCATGCTGCGGCGGCGCTCTTCCGTTTGTCTCGAATCGCGCGGGTGAAAACCGTTTACCTGGAAAAGCGACGAAGCCCTTGCGCGCTCGTCGAGGTCGCACCGCTAGTGCGGTCGCGACTCTCTTGCGGGCGCAGCGGTTTTCTCATACGTCTTGCGCTCGTTCGCCGATCTTCGCGCCGCTGCGCTTTTCGTCGCTGGAGGCTTCGAGCGCCCCTGCGTCTTCGAACAGTGCGAGCAGCTCTTTGCGACTATGCACGCCAATCTTCGCGTAGATGTGCTGGATGTGGGCCTTCAGCGTGCCATTCGCTATGAACAACTCGCGTTCGATGGTTTGGTTCGAGGTGCCTTGCGCCAAAAGGCGCAGGATCTCGTCCTCGCGTGGCGACAGGCGGCATTGGCGCGCGATCTCGTCGCAGCGCGCTGCCACAAGTTCGACGCGGCGACCCTCTTCGGAAAGGTCGTCCGTCTCGATGAGGCGAATTCCCCATCGAGACGCGAGGTCCTTCTCCGAAAGCAGGATGAGCGTGCCCGCCAGCACGAGCATGACGGCCGCAGCCATGAGCGCAACGTCCTGCGTCTGCGTTGGCAGCGGCGAGGTGGCCAAGAGCGAAGCGCAATCGCCTCCCCAGACGACGAACAGGTACGTCATCTTCTCGGCGCCCATGAGCACGACGATGGCGATGCCCATGCGCTTCGCCAGATCGTACAGCAAAAGTCCCAGCAAAAGCCCCATGAGCGTGTAGCCCATCGAGATGAGATAGCCCGATGCGGCCCTTCCGACAAGTCCTTCCATGGGCACGAGCAGGAATCCGCACACCATGAGAAGCACGGGGGAGCGGTACAGCGCGCTAAGCGGCAGCCGTCGCGCGAGGAGGAACGCCGCGACAAGCGATCCGGATACGATCGCCGTGGACAGCGACGAATGCATGCCCGCGCCATCCACCGACAGAAGCTGCTGTTCGCGCAAGCCGTAGGCGAACGAGTACAGCGCGAACAGCAGGATGGGCTTCCAGGGAAACGTGAAGCGCGGCCATGTGCTGCGCGGCCGCTCGGCTTCGGGCGTCGTCCGGTAGGCGAATGACACGCACGGCACCGCGATGGCGGGCAGCGCGAACAAAGCGAGCGCGAGTTGCGGCTGGCCGAGCCCCTGGCAGAGGTAGGTTAATGGAACGGCTACGAGCATCGAGGCTGCCTGGTACAGAAGGATGCGCATAAGGCTAAGCGGCACGAGCGCTTCGGCGTTCAACAGGACGATCAGCAAAAAGCCCGCGCCGCCCGCCACCGCGCCCGCAAGGGCCAAAGGCGCGGCCAGCTCAAGCGAGCGCGATGCGGCGAGCATGCAGACCGAGGCGACTATGCACAAGGTGAGCGCGAACGGCTTCGCCCAGCGGCTCTCCTGCAAAGGGGCGACCCTCCGGGCGGCCAGCGCAATGCCGATGCCCGCGAGCGCGAACGAGTAATCGAACGGCACGTGCGGGTCGAAAGGCGAAAGCGGCGCAACGGCCGGATCGGCGAACAGGAGGATGAGCCACGCGCGAGCGCAGCCGTGCGCAAACATGTAGGGAATCATCTGTTCGAGATGATCGACGCGCCTCATGCCCCTCCCTCTTTCTCCGCTCGACAGTATAGCGCCTTTTCCGCGAGTTTTGCCACGGTTTGGCGAGCGAGGGATCGAGGCAGGAACGGTTTCGCGCGGAGGGTGCTGGTCGGGCTGGCGATTCGGAAAGCGAGCAAGCGGGCGCGCTCGAAAAGAGAAGGGGGCTTGTGCGCAAGGGCGACCTCCCCGCGCGAAGCGCGCGGGGAGGCGTGCGAGGGATGGGGGAGCGAGTGGGGAAGGGCCCGCTCGCTCGAAAAGCTTACAGTCCGGCCACGTAGCGTCCGGTGACGAATCCCGTGGTGATGGCGCGGCCGATGGAAAGGCCCTCGATGTCCATGGGGTAGTTGGCGCCGCCGAAGAAGGGACCGGAGGCGTTTCCGACGGCGAAAAGCCCCTCGATGGGCATGCGATCGGCATCAAGGCACTGATAATTGCCGTCGACTTCCAACCCGTCGAGCATGGCGTCGATGTTGTTCGCGCCGCGGGGCACGGCGTAGCACGGGGCCTCGATGGGCACAAGGTACTCGGGTCGCTTGCCGAAATCGTCATCAGAGCCCGCGGCGACCAGCTCGTTATAGCGCTCGATGGAGGCGACGACGGCCTCCACGGTCAGCTCGTGGCTCCAGGGCTGCTCGTCGGCATAGTCGATCATGGCCTGCGCCAGCTCCTCGAGCGTGTCGGCCTTGATCCAGCTTTCAGGGTCAACCGTGCGGTAGGCGTTGTTCGTGGAGATGTCGTAGGGCGCAAGCGCGTCCCATTGCTCGTAGTAGTCCTGCCAGTTGGCGGGCACGATGCTGAAGAACTTCGCCGCGGTGGAATCTTCAAATCCCGCTTCCGCCAGATACCCTTTGGTGAACTCGTTGAGGTAGCCCATGCGGCAGCACCCCTCGTCCATGAAGCGCTCGCCATGGCGATCGAGGAACAGAAACGGCATCTCGAAGCGCACCGGGGCCGCCTCGCCGTGAACCATCTTCGTGTGGCATGGGGCGGTCATCTGCGCACCTGCCCACATGCCGGCGCACAGGCCGCTGCCGTCGCGAAACTCGATGGCCTGGTGCAGCCCCTTGGTGTCGGGTGCCCAGAAGTCGAGCATCTCGCGGTTTCCCACGTAGTCACCCGTGGCCAAGATGACGCCTTTCGACGCCTTTGCGAGGATGTACTCGTCGGTGTCGGCGTTTCGGCCGATGGCGCCTGTCACGCGACTGTCCTCTTTGTGCAGCTGCACGCACGGCGTGTTGAAGATGAAATCGGCTCCCGCTGCGGCCAGCGCTTCGCCGATGACCTTTGCCGCCGCTTGGTGCGCACCGTCCACGTGGAAGTAGGTGTTCGCGTGCAGGAAGAACTCGTATCCGTTGTAGGCGATGCTGTAGTCGTAAGGCTTCGACTCGACGCCGCCCTTGGCTGCCTCGGCTTCCCACCAGGCGAGCGCCTCTTGTGAGTTGCGCGCCCACACCTCGACGAGGTCGGGGTTCGAGCGCCAGTCGCTTTTGTAGTTGATGAAGGACAGGCACGCCTTCAAGCCGGCCTCGCTCGTCTTGTCCAAGTCGAGCGCTGCGGCCATGTTGCCCGCCGTCTGCACGGTGCTGATGTTCTGCATGCACGCCACCTTCGCGCCGGCTTCGAGCGCTGCGTGGACGGCCGACAGGCCCGACTCGCCTGCGCCCACGACCACGACGTCGTACTCCCTCGTCTCGGCGAACTCGGTGATGGGCTCTGGCGCCTGCAAAAACGAGGGCATGCCCTCCAGGCTCCCCGTCGCGCTTGCGGCTTTGGCGGCCTCTTCGGGCGTGGACGGCGCGCAGCTGGCGAGCGCTGTGGCGCTGATCGCACTCGCGGCGGCAAGTCCTCCGAGCTTGATCAGATCGCGGCGTGTGACGTTCGTTCTCTGCATGATGATCCCCTTCCTCGAAACGGTGATTGTTCCGATCGCGCCCACGGCGCGTCGGCAAGTCGTCTGCGTCGACGGCTCAGTGCGTCTTGTCGACGACGATGCGGATCGCATCATGCGGCAACGAGAGGAGACGCGCATCGGGCGAATGCGGGAAATGCGGTTATTTTCGTAACCCGCGGCATAACCCTTTGGTTTTTGCCTTGTGCTGGTTGTCGACGCTCATTCGGTCGAATGGAATGCAAGCGGCTTTGGCGTGCGTTCGCTCGATTCCCCATAGCAAGTTCGGCTCCTTTCGGCTCCATGCGCCCTCTCCGGTATCCCGTGGCGTTGCGAACTTGCGGATCAGTCTGCAGGTTGCATGGTCGATGTGCCGCCTTCGGTCAGCAGTCTCCCTCTCCCGCACGCTGAAGAGGGAGATGGCGGTGCTGCGGATGCGCTCGCGAATGCCCATGGCTTCCCGCAAGCATGCGGGTGGAATGCGATCGCCTTGGTCAGGCCGGCGTCGTCAGCATCCCGGCCCATCGGGGGAATGGGGCACTCAGGGGAGGGGCGCTTTCGTTTGCCGGAAAAGAAAGCGGGTCGGCCCCTACGCCTCCGTCACCGTTCCGTTCTCGTCGACGAAGTACGCTCCCAGTATCGCCGGGTGGCTTCTCGCGAACGCGATGCCGCGTTCGATGCCGAGCGCCACGAGTGTGGTCGAGTAACCTTCGGCGTCGATCGACCGTCTTGCGACCACGGTGGCCCCGGCGGCGTCGGTGCGCACGGGAAACCCCGTTGCCGGATCGAGGATGTGGTGGTAGACACGCCCGTCGCGTTCGAAGCAGCGCTCGTACACGCCGCTCGTCACAGCCGAGGCGTCGCGCACTGCCACGGCGCCCACGATGCCGTCTTTGCGTCGCGGATCCTGCAGCCCGATGCGCCAGGGCGAGCCGTCGGGCTTCGAGCCGTGAGCCATCACGTTGCCGCCCAGGTTTACGATGAACGAGCTCAGGCCGTGCGCGCTCATGAGCTCGGCCAGCCGATCGGCGATCCAGCCCTTCGCGATGCCGCCCAGGTCGACGGCGGCTTTCGGATCGCGGATGCGCGCGAACCAACGCTGCTCGGAGAGGCGTCGGGCCGAGGTCGCGGGACCGCTCTCGCACGGCCTCGTGCCCTCCCGCGCTTCGTCGTTCTCGCTCCACACGTCGATCATGCGCCAGTCCACGTGCGCAAGCGCCTCGTCGAGGTCCGTGCGGTGAGGGATCGTCCCCTCGTGGAAATTCCACAGCCGCACCGCCGTGCCCATGGTGATGTCGAAGCGGCCCTCGCTGTCGGCGCAATAGCGCAGCGCTTCCTGCAAAAGCTCCGCGGTGTCGGGATGCACGGCCACGGCCCTGCCCGCAGCCGCGTTGAGCCGCGCGATGTCCGAGTGGGGAAGCGTGCGCGAGAGGCGCCGCTCGAAGGTTCGGCATTCGGCGCGCGCGGCATCGAACGCGGCCGCGCACCGCGTAGGCTCGTCATATGCTTGCAGCGTGACGACGGTGTTGAACGCGTAGAACAGATGCGTCATCATGCCCGCGTCGTCAGGGCCGCGAGTTTCGTGCGCGTCCTCAAGGGGGATGGGGTCGTCGTATGCCGTCTGGTCGCTCATGCTGTCCAGTATAGGGCAATCGCTCGCTCCCTGCGTGGCGATCGCCACGCAGGGAGCGAAAAAGGTGCGCTCGACGATCGCGGTGCGCGAAAGAAAAAGCGCGCTCCTCGCGCGGACGACGGGAGTGAAGCTCGCACGGGCGGTTGATGCCCATCCGCACGCCGAATCAATTTTCTACGGCATCACTGCTGGGGTGCGCGATGCGATCGCGAGCGTGCTCTGACTGCTCGGCGACGATGCGAAGCACCTCTTCGCGTTCGGTTGGCACGGTTCCGGTAGCGCTTGCGCGTTCGAACAGGTCGCTTGTGATCTTCGACAATTCGACAAGGCGGGCGTTCAGCTCGCGATCAGAGAGGGTGTCCATACGGCGTCCTTTCTACTCGGTCCGCACGATGCGCGAAGCGTTCGGGCCACAAGGCCTTCGGGCGGTCATCGGCCCTGCTTGCGGATGCGTGCGGCCAGGTTGATCAGATAGCTTTCGACGGTGGGCAGCACGCGGTTCTCGTTGTTCTGCGCGTATGCCAAGCACAGCGGAATGGACACGGGGTCTTCGGGGGCCACGGGGACCGTGACCGCCTCGGGGTAGAGTGCGACGAGGGCGGGATCGTTGACGACGAAGAACGCACCGCGCTTCTCATCGAGAAACCGTCGATGGTCCGTAACATGAGGAGGGACGGCGGTGAAGATCGGCTCGACGCCTTGCGCGAGCAAACGATCGGCGATGACGTTGTGGCAGTAGCGAAGGTCTTCGGGCTCTGCGATCGGCGTACCTTGAAGGTCTTCGAAATCGATGCTGTCTTGGCGAGCCAAGGGGTGGTTTCGCGAGATCGCGAGGCTGAGGGGAAACGAAAGCAGACGCGTGCAGACGATGTTGGGCCTCGTCGTGCGTCCCGCGACGATGGCCGCGTCCACCACGCCCTCCTCAAGGGCGGCGAGGCAGGCTCCGCTCGGACGGTAAGTCCTGCTGAGCCGTATGCGTGGGTGCTTTCTGTCGAAGGGCGCGAAGTCGCTCGGGCTTATCGCGTTTCCCCGGTGCGGCGAATAAGCCACTGCGAGCATTGCGACGCCTTCTTCCGTCTGAGATAGCGTTTGGCGTTTCGCAAGAGACTCGAGCTCTGTCAAACGGTAAAGTATCTCGGAGGCCCGCGTCGAGAACACTTGTCCGAACGGGGTTGGCTCGATGCTTCTGCTCGATCTTCTGCAAAGGCTGACGTTCAGCTCTCGTTCAAGATCGTTTACCGCTTTAGCGACGGTTTGCGGTGCAACGAATAACTCTCGGGCGGCTAAGGAGTAACTGCCGCATCGCACGGTGGTGACGAAGTATTCCAGTTGGTTGATGTTCACTGGTCGGCTTTCCTGTCGCTGTTGGATTTTCGACGGCTCAAATTTATCATAAAACGTTAAAAGCAAACATGCCATTTCGTATGATAAAAAAGATCATCCTCCCAGATGGCAAGCGACAACGACGATATGTAACCATGCGATTACGAAGATGGTTGGAGCATGCGTGTTTTCGGGACGTTCGCGCTCGCGCGCATGCTCAAGGCTCCCTCGAAGGTGTATAGTATGTGCTCCGTACGAGAGGAGCACGGTGAGGAGTCTGCGTTGAGATTCGCCGAAGCGGTGGTGTCGTTCGATTTCGCAGGGGTGCCCATGGTGGGATCCCTCGACACGGGCTATGCGATCGGGCTTACGCGGGAGGGGGCCGGCGTCTGCGCGCGCCTGTTCGAGGAGGACGTGCCCGAGGAGGATGTGGCGGCCGTCGATCCGGCGCTTTTCGAGCATCTTATGAAGGGCGAGTTCTTCACGTGCTCGCGGTCGGGCAAAGATGGCGATGCGAGGGCGAAGGAGGGCGTCGTCGCGGCGTACTTGCACGTCACGCAGCGGTGCACCCTCGACTGCGCCGGCTGCTACTCGTTCGATGCGGGTCGCAACGCCCTTGCCGACGCTCCGCTTGACCATGTGCTCCATGCCGTCGACGAGTTGGCTGCGGCAGGCGTGGCGCAGCTCGTCATATCGGGAGGGGAGCCGTTTCTGCGCGCCGACCTACCCGACATCGTGGAAAGGGCGAAGCGCGCCGGCATCGCGAAGGTGACCGTCCTTTCTAACGGCATGTGCCTTTCCGCAGACGCGCTTGCGCGGCTTGCTCCGCATGTCGATTGCGTGTCCGTCTCGTTCGACGGCAGCTCAGCCGACGCGCCGGCCCATATCCGCGGTCGCCAACGTTTCGATCAGCTTGTCCAGGCTGTGCGCGACGTGCAGACCGCGGGCATCCCTGCGCACATCTTGCCCACGGTGCATGCGAAGAACCTCGACGAGCTTCCCGCTTACGTACGGCTGGCGAAGGAGCTTGGCGTCACGCTCAATTTCAGCCTGCTCTCCTGCGAGGCGAGCGACGTGTTGGTTCCGTTGCTGCCTGGGGATGACGAGCTGTGTGCCCTCGGACGCGGTTTGCTCACGCTCGATGGCGGTCGGCCGCTTGCGTTGCTCGATGCACCCGTGGGCCTCAACCTCACGGTCAAGCGCAGTTGCGGCGCCGGCTGCAAAGAGGTGAGCGTGGCCGCCGACGGCACCGTCTACCCGTGCCATATGCTTCAGCGGCCCGAGCTTGCCATGGGCAACGCGTTCACCGGTTCGCTGGCCGAAGCGCTTGAGAGCGACGTCGCCCAACGATTCCGGTCCCTCGACGCTTCAAAGTTTGAGGGCTGCTCGACGTGCCGCTACGTTCATCTGTGCGGGGGAGGCTGTCGCGCCCGCTCACTGTTCTCTACCGGTAGTCTCGAGTCGCCAGACTCGTACTGCGCCATGACCCAGGCGTTCTACGACGCTTTGGGCCGCATGATGTCCGATTCGATCAATCAAAGGAGGTG
Source organism: Rubneribacter badeniensis (assembly GCF_002899695.1). Classification (GTDB taxonomy): domain Bacteria; phylum Actinomycetota; class Coriobacteriia; order Coriobacteriales; family Eggerthellaceae; genus Rubneribacter; species Rubneribacter badeniensis. The sequence continues at coordinate 13,095 of NZ_PPEL01000019.1, read as the reverse complement.
AGACGTATGCTGTTCTATAGCGATGGAGATACGCGGTCTGTCTGCGCGCCAATTGGTGTAGCGGGTAATTTTTGTATCGCTATTGGGTTCTAGCTACATCATAAAAGCGGCCTCGCTTGAGGCCGCTTTTATGATGGCTGTGTAGCTGTGAATCGCATTTTGCTGTCGAAGGAGAAGTTTTGCCAAACCAAGAAGAGAATGATGCTAGGGAATCATTGTCAAAAGTATGCAAGGTGTGCAAGTTTTTGAATTTTGCGATGAAGTCCATATTTCTCGTGTTCTGTTTTTGGTGGACTGTTTCGTCCCTTTTTATGGCTTGCTCGCTAATGAATCTCAACTCGTTTTTCAGTGTTGGCAATATTAGCGTTGTAGGCCTATTTCTTTACATTCTCGATGGCGTGGTTATTGGGGTAATGTTAGCGATTCTCATTAAGGTGTTCTCTGATGCCGCGAATGGGGAATCACCGTTTTCCATGATTCAGGTTAGGCGGCTTCGCAAAATGTCTTTGGCGCTTGTCGGATATGCGATCATCGATTTTGGAATATCTTGTAATGCGGCATTCTTGCATTATGATGGGCGTTATTCGGCGATGGAAGATCCTGTCATTACAATCAATTTCGCTCCCTTTATAGCTGCAGCTGTAGTTTTCGCTTTCTCGTTCGTGTTCAAATATGGCGTCCTCTTGCAGGAATTCTCGGACGAGACGTTGTAGGTGGGATCGATGCCAATCGTTCTCAGGCTCGATCGCATCATGGCCGACCGCGGTATTTCCCTCAACGAGCTGGCGGAGAAGGTGGGCATTACCAACGTGAACCTTTCGCGCATCAAGACCGGAAAGATTCGCGCTGTTCGCTTCAGCACACTCGACATGCTGTGCGAGGTGCTTGACTGCCAGCCGGGGGATATTCTCGAACATATGACATGGGACGAGTATCGTCGCGTCTTCCCCGACGACTAGCTGTTCGTGTGTATTTCGCGGTTCCGTGCAAATTTCCGTTTGACAAAACGCATCGATACAGGCAAAATGTGTCCTCGCGCGAGAGCGCGCATAACCCCGTGGGGATGTAGCTCAGCTGGGAGAGCATCACGTTCGCAACGTGGGGGTCGTGGGTTCGAATCCCATCATCTCCACCACGGAAACCAAAGCCGGAGATCGCTACTCCGGCTTTTTGCTGTTCGTGGCCCTGTACGCCAGAGGGCTTGCAGAGTTCTCTTCCTTCCCCGTTCCCGATACATCGCTTCGACCAAGCATTCGGCGTAGAACGGTTTTCCGTGCGCGACGTGATGCCGCCTCGTTGCGTGGGGCGATTCGACGCGGGGCTCGCCGCAACGCCGCACGCGCATCCGGCAACTCGCTGATAAGTCAGCTTAGGGTTTTCCCCTTATTTAGCCGGGAAACTCCCTGACACGCAGCAGGGGCTATCGCCTCGCCGCGCAGAACCATGTATATTTCGTGGAGGAGTGACCGCCAGACGAAAGGAGGAGAGCTCATGACGAAAGTCAAGAGGAACAAGGTTGCGCTCTGGGGCGCCTCGCTGTGCGCGTTCGGCCTGGTTGCAGGCCTCGCTGCCTGCGCGCCGCAGTCCGCGACCGACGCGGGCGACGACGCTGCCGCAACGAGCAACGCCAAGCTTCCCCAGCAGGAGGGGACGCCCAAGGCAGACGAATACGGCGTGGTCACCGCCGAGGCATGGAAGGACGTCTACCCCTATCAGTACAGCTCCTACATGGAGAACGAGGCGAATTCGCCCGACTCCGGCAAGCACGACTACCTGGAGCTGTACCCGGCCCTGAACACGATGTACAAGGGCTACGCGTTCGCGCTGGGCTACGACGAGGCGTCCAGCCACGTCTATGCGCTCCAAAGCGTGAAGGAGACGCCGCGCACCACGCAGAAAGAGCAGTTGGCGAACTGCATCACCTGCAAGACGCCCCAGTTCACCGCGAAGGTCAACAGCGAGGGCGACGAGGTGTACACCGAGAAGTTCAACGACATGATCGGCGAGTTCACCGAGCCGATCAGCTGCTACAACTGCCATGAGAACGAGCCCCAGTCGCTGAGCGTGACCGGGCAGTACTTCGTCAAGTCGCTCGGGAGCGACTACGGCGAGGCAAGCGAGGTTCCCATGGAGTCCCAGGTGTGCGGCCAGTGCCACAACGAGTACTACTTCGATCCCGACACGAAGGTCACCACCAACCCCTACGAGGGCACCGACGAGATGACGCCCGACGCCATCTTGGCGTACTACGATGAGCGCGGCTACAAGGATTGGGAGCATGCCGACACGCTCGCTCCGATGATCAAGGTGCAGCACACCGAGTTCGAGACGATGTACGGCGGCGACATGGCTCCCATGGCCAAGCAGGGCTACAGCTGCGCCGACTGCCACATGGGCACCGTCGAGGGCGAGGATGGCGAGTACACCTCGCACAACTGGACGAGCCCGCTTGAGAACCAGCAGCTCGTTGAAAGCAACTGCAGCGAGTGCCACGACGATCTCGCGACGAAGGTCAAGGACATCCAGGCCGAAGAAGAGGAGCGCGTGACGTCGATCAGCGAGAAGATCGAGCAGATGACCAAGCAGGTTGCCGAGCGCTACGCTGACGAGATCGCCGCCATCAAGGCCGCCAAGGAGGCGGGTGGCGAAGTTCCGGCTGCCTCCGAAGAGCTTCAGACCCTGTGGACGCTGCAGCGCAACGCCCAGTTCTACTGGGATTTCGTGATGGTCGAGAACAGCGAGGGCGCGCACAACTCCGTGCTGACCCGCGAAACGCTCGACAAGGCCGAGGCCGCGGTCGACGAGGGGCTGGCGCTGCTCGCCTAGCCGTCGTCGAGTCCGATGCGAATCGGCTTCTCGAAGGCGCGCGCCGCACGTGCGTCCGGGTTCGCTTCGCGAACCTCGGACGCCGTGGAGGCGGAGAAGGGAGGGGCGGAGGTTGCTCCGCGCAAGGTGCGACGCGTTCGCTTCTTGCGCCCGCCCCTCCAAGGACGGTTTCGCCACCCGTCCACGTTCGGCCGTGTTGCCGAGGGTCCGTCGCCCTTGCGCCGCGCAAGGGCGACGGGGCTCCGTTTCCGCTTTTTCGACATCTCGCCCTTCGGGGGCGAAAGAGGGCGAAAAAAGGCCGACTCACACGAAAAACGGGGGTGTTTCGGGCTAATTCCCCCCAAATGGGTGATAGGTTTTTTGTCGCATGAACGCTAGGATGCATGTGGTAAAGTGCTTGTGTCTCCGTTCGGAGTCGATCCGGCAACGCTTCGATGCGAGAGACGAGTGGAGATGCAAGCTCGAGAGAAGAAGAAAGGGGGTTAAGAGAGCATGAGCGAAGAGGAGACCAAAGTGGAAGCCGCCACCGAGGCAGCCGCCAACGACGATGCTCCCATGACCGAGGAAGCCGCTCCCAAGAAAAAGGGAAAGAAGAAGTGGCCGATCGTCGTGGGCGTCGTGGTGGTCGTCTTGATTGCAGCCGGTGCCGGCTTCTGGGTTTGGCACGAGCAACCGAGCTTCTGCAACGCCATCTGCCACACGCCGATGGATCCGTACCTGCCCACCTACGAGGCGGAGCCGGGCCAGCCGTCCACCGACAAGTGGGGCAACGAGGTTGCGGACGCGTCCAGCATGCTGGCCGCCACGCATCGCGCCCAGGAGGGCACGACCTGCATGGGCTGCCACGTTCCGACGCTGAGCGAGCAGATCAACGAGGGCATCAACTGGGTCACGGGCAACTACGTGTACCCGCTCGAGGAGCGCGGCGTGGACGACCTCACCGAGGCCCGCGGCCTCGAGGGCGATCAGTTCTGCCTGAACGAGTCCTGCCACAACCTCACGCGCGACGACCTCGCGGAGATGACGGCGGACATGGACTACAATCCGCATGTGGCGCAGCACGGCGAGATCGACTGCAGCGAGTGCCACAAGGCGCACCGCGCTTCCGTGGACTACTGCACGCAGTGCCACACTGAGAGCAAGCTGCCCGCCGGCTGGCTGACGACGGCCGAGGCCAACAAGCTTCAGGGCGCGTAGGCCGCACGGCGCGATTTCGATGTCCGGTGACGGACGGAGAACCGAATAGCGAGAGGGAGCCCGCCTCAAGCGCGCGAGCGCTTGGACGGGCTCCCTTGTCAAAGGTCCGAAGAACGAAATGGCCGCTCGACAACCCGCAATGCGCCGCCGTTTTGCATTGCGCGACGCGCGGTCGGAGCGAGGCGGCGCGGCCCCGTGGTGAATCTTTGAATTCCGCGCCATTGCGCTCTTCGGAACTTTGAGGTACGTGAAAATGACCGCGAGAGAGAATCATTCGAGGAGGCGAACGTGAACACGAAAACGAAGCGCCGCATGGGCATGGTGACCGGCATCATCGTCATCGTGCTGATCGTCATCCTGGCCGTCGTGGGCGGGGCGAGCTCGGCGAAGGCGGTGACGGTGGCAGATGCCGTGACCGGCGATTTCGCAGATCAGAAGATCCAGGTGACCGGCAACGTCGTCGAGAACTCGTTCGAGACGAACGACAACGTGCTGACCTTCTCCATCTACGATCCCGATGGCGACCCCTCCCAAGAGCTGAGGGTGCGCTACAACGGCGGCGTGTCCGCCACGTTCGGCAACGACGTGACGGCCATCTGCACGGGCAAGATCGGCGAAGACGGCGTGCTCCATGCCAGCGAGCTCGTTACGAAGTGCCCGTCGAAGTACGAGAACGCTTCCGAGGCCCTTACGATCACGCGCCTGCTCGAGTACGGCGAGGAGGTCGTGGGCAAGCCCGTCAAGGTGGCAGGCGAGGTGAAGGCCGGCACGCTCGCCACGGCGGGCTCGGGCGAGCGCCTTGTTCTCGTCGACCCTGAGAGCAAAGACGAGCTTTCCGTGCTCTATGACGGCGCGATCCCCGAGGACGTGGGCGACGGCACGAGCCTCGTTCTGACCGGATCGCTCAACGACCAGGGCAAGTTCGCGGCCACCGACCTGGCCCTCGAGGGGTAAGCCTCGCGCGTGCCTCCGTATTGGAATTCGAGGGGCGGCGGGCCTTCGCCCGCCGCCGTCCGAAAGGATAGCGCATGTCAACATTCGGATTGATCGGACTGCTCGTCGCCTTCGCCGGCGTCGCCGTGTCCGCCGTGTGCCTCGTCGCGGGCGCGCTTATGCGCAAGCGTAAACGCGATCTCGGCGAAACGCTCACATGGGCGGGTCACATCGCCGTGTTCCTGTCGCTTGCGGGGCTCACGGTGTGCTGCGGCATCCTCGTGTACTGCTTCATGACCGGCGACATGACCATCGAGTACGTCCTCAACTACCACAGCGACGCCTCGGGCGACTTCGCCTGGCTCTACAAGCTCGCGGGCCTGTGGGCGGGACGACAGGGCTCGCTTCTGTTCTGGGCGTGGCTCATCGCCGTGTTCAACGCGGTGGTGGCGGCGCGCAACCTCAAGGCTCCCAAACGCCTCGACGCCATGGCGCTGCTCGTCTCGCAGGTCGTGCTCGCCGCGTTCGTGTGCGTGCTTCTGTTCTCCGAGAGCAACATGCCCTTCACGGCCACTCCGGCCAAGTACTTCGACGCCTCGGGCAACCTCACGTCCGCCGCGTCGCTGTTCGGCATGAACACGCTTTTGGAGCACTGGGCCATGGCCATCCACCCGCCCACCCTGTTCGTGGGCTATGCGGGCCTCACCATCCCGTTCGCGTACGCCATCGCGGCGCTCATCGTGAACGATCCCTCCAAGGAGTGGGTGGTGCGCTCGCAGCGCTACGCGCTGTTCTCGTGGCTGTTCCTCGGCATCGGCATCGGCTTGGGCGCCGTGTGGGCCTACGTCGTGCTCGGCTGGGGCGGCTACTGGGGTTGGGACCCCGTTGAGAACGCGAGTTTGCTGTCGTGGCTCGTGGGCGTGGCGCTCATCCACAGCTTCACGGTGTACCGCCAGCGCGGCGCGTTCAAGCGCTGGTCGGTGATGTGCGCGTGCCTGACGTTCTCGTTCGTCATCGTGGGCACGTTCATCTCGCGTTCGGGGCTTGTGCAGTCGGTGCACGCCTTCGAGGGCGATCCGGTGTCGCTCGTGCTGTTCGGCGCGCTCATCGGCCTGTCGGTGCTGGCCGGTATCGTGGGGTTGGTCGTGCGGTGGAGAAGCTTCGGCCCGGCCGCCGCAGGTTCCGACGACGTGGAGAGCATGGCGTCGAAGGACGCCGCCTACTACTTCAACAACGTCATCATGGTGGTGTTCACGCTGCTTCTGACGTACCTGACCGTGGCCTCGGCGCTGCCCTCGTGGCCGTGGCTGCCGTTGGGCGGGCAAACCGTCTCCACCGGCACCTACGACGCCATCGCGCGCCCGCTCGGCGTGGTGTACCTGGCCATCTTGGCCGTGTGCCCGCTCCTTTCGTGGGGCCGCACCGAAGGCAAGCAGTTTTGGAAGCGCGCGCGCGTTCCGGGCGTGCTCGCGCTCGCGCTGTTCGCAGTGCTCATGGTGTACTTCGCGACGTACCTCCTGCCCAGCTACAACGCCAACCTCGACTACTACACCGGTTTGGCGGCCTCGGGCGACGCTTCGGCCGAGGAGATGCTGAGCGTCCTCAACCCGTCGTGGTACTACAACGGGCTGGCGGTCGTGGGCTTCTTCGTGGCGAGCGTGCTGTTCTTCAACTCGCTGTTCATGCTGGGCCGCACCATCCGCGGCTATCAGAAGGGCCACGGCGGCAATGCGCTTGCGGCCGCGTGGGGCTTGCTCGTGAACCGCGCGTCCACGTTCGGCGGCTTCGTGGCGCACCTCGGCATGGCGGTCATCCTCGTGGGCCTCATCGGCTCGTCCATGTACGTGACCGAGCGCGTGGGCTACATCGATTACGACGAGGAGACGGACACGGCAGCGGCCCCCTTCGCCATCCAGGACTTCACGCTCACCTACACCGGCAACTCCGTGGAGCCGCAGGACAACGGCGACGACATCCTCTACACCGTCCGCTTCGACGTGCAGAAGGACGGCCAAGCGCTCGGCACGGTGGACCCGACCGTGCAGCTTGTGCAGTCCACCCAGCAGCAAAAGCTCGTGGCCAGCGTGATCTCCTTCCCGACCGAGGACCTGTTCGTGGTGTACCGCGGTGTGAACACCGAGGGCGACTTCTCCATGGACGTGCGGGTGAACCCCCTCATCTCGTTCGTGTGGGCGGGCTTCTTCCTGCTCATGGCGGGCATCGTGGTGTCGACCTTCGGGCGGCGCGGCGCGAGCCGCAAGCTCGCGGGCGTCGAGGACGAGGAGGCGCGCCTCGAGGCGAAGGCGAAGAAGGCGGTTTCCGGCGACACGGACAGCGTCGTGGTGGCCGCATCGTACGAGGCGTCGGTCGAAAGCGACGGCGCTCGGACGGTCGTGGAGGAGCGCGCTGTGGTGGTGACGGCCTCTTCCGGCGACGACGGGGCTGAAGACGCGTCTGCCGACGACGAGGGCGGGAAGAAGGGCTGACGTGGGCGTGGGCAGCGCGGTCGCCGCGATAGAAACCAAGAAGCTCTCGAAGGTGTTCGGCAACCGCAAGGCCGTCGACAACGTGACGATCTCGGTGCCGAAGGGGGCGTTTCTCTCCATCTTCGGCCCGAATGGGGCGGGGAAGACGACGCTTTTGCGCATGCTGTCCACGCTGTCCCGTGCGACGTCCGGCACGGCCACGCTCATGGGTGTGGACTTGAAGGAAGAGCCTGACCGGGCGCGCGACCACATCGGCCTCATCTCGCACAACTCCATGCTCTATCCGGATCTCACGGCAGAGCAGAACCTTATGATCTACGCGCGCCTCTACGGGGTGGTCGAGCCTGAGGCGCGCGTTCTCGACCTGCTCGAGGCGGTGGAGCTCAAGCACCGCCGCCTCGACGTGGTGCGCACGTTCTCGCGCGGCATGACGCAGCGCCTCTCCATCGCCCGTGCGCTCGTCCACGACCCCGACGTGGTGTTTTTGGACGAGCCTTATTCGGGCCTCGACCCGCACGCGGTGGAGATCTTCGACGAGCTCATCGAACGGCAGCGCGAGGGTCGCACGTTCGTCATGGTGAGCCACGATTTGCAGAAGGGCTTTGCCATGTGCACGCATGCGCTCGTGCTGGCGAAGGGCCGCGTGGTGGCCTTCGACGAGAAGGACGCGTTCGATCTCGACGAGTTCTCGGCCCTGTACCGCTCGACGGTGGGCATGGGGGTGGCGTAGATGGCGAGCGGGAAGGGCGTGGACGTGCGCACGGCGGGCGGTGTGGCGTTGAGGAAGCCCTCGACGTTCCAGCAGTACAAGACGCTTTTGCGCAAGGATTTGGAGCAGGAGTTCCGCACGAAGGAGATGCTCACGTCGATGGGCATCTACGCGCTGCTCGTGCTCATCGTGTACGGCGCGGCGCTCGGGCAGACCGCGCAAGCGCTCGACGTGCTGCAGGTGGCGGGCGGCCTTCTGTGGGCGCTCATCGTGTTCACGTCGCTTCTGGGGTTGAACCGCTCGTTTGGCCATGAGAAGGAGCAGGGCTGTTTGGAGGGCATCCTCTTGGTGCCGCTCGATCGCTCGGTGGTCTTTCTGGCGAAGGCGACGTCGAATCTGCTGTTTCTGCTGGCGGTGGAGGTTATCTCCGTGCCGCTGTTCTATTTCTTCTTCCTCACGTCGGTGTCGCCGTCGGAGAGCTTCGGCCTCATCGTGGCGCCGCTTTTCGTGGGGACGGTGGGCATGGCGGGCATCGGCACGCTCTTGTCCACCATCACGGTGAACACGCGCGGAAAGGACGTGATGCTGGCGGTGCTGTTCGTGCCGCTGATCTTCCCGCTTCTGTACGCGTGCGCGTCGGCGACGACGGCGGTCGTGGTGGGGTCGGACGGGTACCTGGACGTGTTCTTCCAGTCGCTTGTGCTGGCCGGCGGCTACGATGTGATCATGCTGCTGCTCGGCTGGGTTCTGTACGATTTCGTGATCAGCGCCTAGCGTTCGCTTCGGCGGCGTCTCGGCTGCCGGAACGTCGGATGCGGGTGAGGATCGACCGCGCTTCTGCGGTCGGTTTCGAGAGAGAAGGGATGGTATGTCCGAAACGAAGAGGAGGGCGGCGAAGCTGCCCGAGGCGGGGCAATGGCCCGACCGCATCGCGCCGTGGATGCTCTTGGCGGGAGCGGTGCTCACCACCATCGGCTTTCTGATGGCGTTTTTCTACGCGGGACCGGTGAACGGCGCGGCGGTTGACGGCGTGGAGCTCATCGGCGGCCAGATGGTGTCGTCCAAGCTGCTGCTGTCGCAGAAGATCTTCTACTTCCACATGCCGGTGGCCATCGTGTCGTTCGCATCGCTTGCGTTCGCGGGATACTACGCCATACGGTTTCTCATGACCAAGGAGCAGCGTTTCGACACGTGCTCGAAGATCGGCATGGAGATAGCGCTTCTGTTCGTGGTGTGCACGATGGTTACGGGCGAGATGTGGACGCGCTTCGAGTGGGGCGTGTGGTGGACGTGGGAGCCGCGTTTGACCACCTACCTCATCCTCATGCTCGTCGTCATCGCGTACTTCGTGCTGCGCAGCGCCATCGACGAGCCCGAGCGCCGCGCGACCTATGCGGCCGTCATCAGCGTCATCGCGCTGGTGGACGTGCCGATCTGCTACATGGTGACCCGGCTCATCCCCTCGAGCATCCATCCTGTCGTGCTGCGTGAGGGCGGCATGTCTGCCGACATGGGCATGACGGTGGCCGTGGTGATGGCGGGCATGTGCATGGTGGGCTTCGGCCTGTACCGTCTGCGTTTCCGTCAAGTGCGGTTGGCGCAACGGGTGGAGGCCATGAAGGAGCAGTTGGAGGATTGACGTCTCGCCGTCGTCCGCGCCCCGGCCTCGAAGCCGCGCGTTGCGGCGCGGGGCCGCGATGCGCCCCCCGCAGCTTTGCGTGTCGTTTCAGCTGCACAGGGCGCGTGGCGCACAGGGAGCGGCGGGCGACGGTTGTTTTCATGTGAACGGGATTCGCGAATAAGGAGCAGTCATGAACGAGGTTCTTGCCGAGATCTACAGCACCATCTTGCCGTCGGCCCCCTACATCATCGCGGCGTACGCGCTCATCTGGCTGGCGCTGCTCGTGTACGTGTTCATCGTCATGCGCGGCATGAAGAAGTCCGAGGCGCAGATGGCCGTTCTCGAGGAGGCGCTGGCCGAGAGGAACGCGAAGACGGCGCGCTGAGCGGCGCGACCGAGCCGGCGCGGAGCGGGCGCAGGTGTGGGCTGTCTCGGCGGCGGGCGGGGCTCGTCGCAGGATGCGCGCCGTGCTGTCGTGCCAGCGCGGAGGTCTGGGACGCTCGCGGTCTTGCCGCGCTGGGACGCAGCGCCTTTCGGCTGGTGCGCCTACCGAAAGCGCATCGCCCGCGCGCATCCGCGCACCGAGGCGCGGTGCCTTTCGGCCGGCGCGCCAGAGGGCGCGGCGCGGCGTTGTGAGCTGCGGCGCGCGCAGATGCGCTTTCGACGGTCGGCATGGCCGTGCGGTTGCGCCGTGCTACAATAAACGAACGTGATGGACAGGGCGTCGCTTTCTCGACGCCCTGCGTATGCTTTGAGAAAGGTTCGCCCATGAAAGCACTCATTCCCGCAGCCGGCCTCGGCACGCGCTTCCTGCCCGCGACGAAAGCGCAGCCGAAGGAGATGCTGCTCGTCGTCGACCGCCCCGCCATCCAGTACGTGGTGGAGGAGGGACTGGCGTCGGCCGCCGACGAGGTGGTCATCATCAACAGTCGCGAGAAGAAGGCCATCGAGGAGCATTTCAGCCCGAACCCGCAGCTGGTGGCCACGCTGCGCGCCCGCGGCAAGGACAAGTACGCCGACCTCGTGGAGCAGGTGGGCTCCTACAACGTGAGCTACGTGTACCAAGACGAGGCGCTGGGGCTGGGCCATGCCGTGCGCTGCGCGCACGAGAAGACCGGCGACGAGCCGTTCTACGTGCTGCTGGGCGACGTGCTGGTGCCCGACAACAAGATGCTGCCGCGCATGCAGGAGGTGTCCGACGCGCACGGCGGCGCGAGCGTGATCGCCGTGATGCCGGTGCCGGACGACCAGGTGAGCCGCTTCGGCGTGATCGCAGGCGCGGCGGTGGCCGACGACGTGTGGAAGGTGGACGCGCTGGTGGAGAAGCCGGCGCTTGAGGACGCGCCGTCGAATCTGGCGGTGTTCGGACGCTATCTGCTGTCGCCGCGCGTGATGGAGCTTCTAGCCGACGTGCAGCCCGGCGTGGGCGGCGAGATCCAGCTGACGGACGCGCTCGACGCGGTGCTGCGCGAGGAGGAGATGTACGCGCTCGTGATCGACCCGGCCGACGGCTTCGACACCGGCACGGTGGAAAGCTGGCTCGAGACGAACAACGTGCTGTTCGCCAGGAAGAACGCCGCGCAATAAACGAGCACGCGCTTCGCGCGAAGCGCGTGCGATTGTGCGCGTGGCGGTGCCTTTCTTGCTCTGTCGCGCTTTGCAATCCGATGCGACAAAGGCGACCGCTTCATTGTGCGATGCGGTCCAAGTGTGGGGCCGGGTCACTCGTTCAGGGTTCCCGGCCTTTTCTTTTCGACGCTGTCCGCTCTGTCCGCGATTCGAGGGGCAGTTTGCATGCCGAAGTGCGCCGTATCGATTTCGATTTGAGCTGGACGCGCTTTTGGCTAATGGCCTTCGTCTGGCCGATCGTCTTGAGAGCGACTGGCGGGAGTGCCTTCCCGAATCCGAGCATGACATGAGCGAGGCTGGCATGTTGCGCAAGATGAAGACCGACGAAGGGGCCGAAGGGTTGTTCGCCCTGGCCTCAACGAGGCCGGCAAAGGAGGGCGGATTGCCCAGCGAATACGGAGGTGAGGCCGTTTGGGGCGAGTTCCGCGCGGTCGCTGAGCGCAGGCGGTGAACGATCATTCCAGATGCACATACCATATTGATTGCGACCAAGACCGGGGTACGCGTTTTGGCTTATAGCCACCTTTTGTCCCAGAGCTCCCAAGCTTTGAAACATAACCCCGTTTTGTCCCATAACCTTTAGGCATCAACGCTGGGAGTGTGCTGGCCGCAAAGGCTTGGAAAACAGATCGGCCCGGGGAGAGGGGAGCTCCACCGGGCCACAAGGAGGGGATGATGCGGTGCCTCGAAGGCACCGACTCTGCTTTAGGGGAAAAGCAGATGCAAACTGAAAAGGAGGGGAACCTTTCGTTTGCTGAGGCCATTATAAAACCAGGGATTGAAAATGATATGTGGCACACGTGATCGTTTTGTGAATTGAGACTGATTTAACTAACAAATGGGTAAATTCCCGACGCTCATATGGGGAGATTCCTTTCGATCATGCCGATGAAAAGGAAATCGCATCGATGATGAATACACCTCTTGTTGTGCAGTCGCACAATTTTGGAGAAGGGATCCGAGATGCGGATGAAAGCGAGCAGGGTTGGCGAAGACGCGCTTGGCGCAAAGAATCGAGGCGGGCGGTTCGATCGGGCGCGGAATGGTGCCTGATGGAGCGCGAACGCGAAGCCGATCACGGCAAGGCGATGGGGTAGGAGAAGTTGCCGGGGCGCGTGCGAGCGCAATGGCGCGGGCGATCGCCGTCGATGGACGAGATCCGTTCTCCCGGCCTTTCCTTGGCCGTCTGTCCCGCCTTATGCGCGGCCCTTGCGCACCTTCTTTCTCTGCGTGCGGCATTCTCGCTGCTGCCGACTGTGGGCGAGGCCAAGAGCGCTCTCTCGTCGCGCGTCACTCTCTCTGCGTCCTTGCACCCCAAAGCCCTTTACGCCCCCCCCCTCGTGCGGAAAAACGTTTGATTTTTGGCCACGAAACCGCGTTCTGGCACGAATCAGGCTCGTTTCGAAGGCGCGTCGATCCTGTCGAAATTGCCGACCTGGGCTTTCGCTATGAAGGGACGCGCTTTTGGAGCGAAGGCGCGCAGTCATTGTGCCAGAATGCGGTTTCGTGGCCAAAAATCGGCCAATTGTCTGCATGCAGCGTACGTGTGACTACCTCTCTCGGGCTACAGATGAGTGCGAGCGCGCGGGGTCGCGCGTGCTCGTTGCGTTGGGGGAAGCCCGATAAGGGGATGCCGCTTGGGGCGGGCGAAGGGCGATCGCGCGAGAGGGCGAAGCGTGGCGATCGCGTTGGGG
>NZ_PPEL01000018.1 GCF_002899695.1 Rubneribacter badeniensis | reverse complement strand
CCCCACCCCCGCGCTCGTCCCCTCCCATGCAAAAAGGCCCCCGCTTTCGCAGGGGCCCCACATTCGTCTGCCGCATGGCGCGCAGCTTGAGGACCGCGCCGTCAGCATCACCCGACGCAACTCGCAACTCGCAATCCGTGGCACGCAACCCGCAGCCCGCCACGCACCGCGGCTCGCCCGCGCGGCAACGGGCCCTACAGCATGGGCACCACCATCGTCACCGGCAACGCCGCGACCACCACCAGGTAGCGCAGCAAAAAGCCGCCAACGAGCACGCCCACGTCCGACCCGAAGCTGATCCAATGCGCCTTGCGACTCTCCTCGAACTCCCTCGGGCTGAAGAACAGAAGCCACGTCTCCAAAACAGTGGGCAGCACCAGGCCGATCAGCACAAGCCCAACCCAGAACCACGGCGCGAACTCGCCCGCCACCAAAGACACCACCGAGTTCCACCCCGCAGTGGAATTGCTCGACGTGACGAACAGAAGCGACGCCACCAGCACCAGCTCGATGATGGGCAGGCAGAAGTGGAACTTCTTGAGCACGCCCACGCGATTGAACTCGTCGGCATGCCTCACGATGCTGACGAGCAGCACCGACGCCATGCCGGCAGACATCGCCGACACGAGGAACAGGATGGGCAGAAGCGCGTTGTTCCACAAAGGGAACGTCTTGCACACGCCCAGCAGGGCGCCCGTGTACATGGCCACGCACAGCGCGAACACCACGCCCACGATGTCGAGCCACACCGGCACGGGCCGCTTCAGGAAATCGAGCAGCACCACCACGAGCGCAACCACCGTGAAGCCGGCCAAGAACACCACGCCCCAGGTCATCACGGAGCCGAAGTTCGTCAGCAGCAGCGCGAAGCGCAGCGGGTTGTGCAAGCCGCCCTCGGCGTCGAACATGAGCAGCACGAGGCCCACGATGACGACGACCGGCGCGATCACGTGCCCGATCTTGCGCATCTTGACGGCCTCGGGATGCTTCCAGCCGAGGAACGCCGAGGTCACGAACGCGCCGCCGCCCAAGCCGGCGAGGAACAGGTACCACGCGATGATGGCACCCCAGATAGGTTCAAACGTCATCGTTCATCACCTCACGTAGAAGATTTTCGCTTTGGTCAGATCGCCGGCGATGGGCTGCGCGTTCGTGGCGGCGATCTCCTGGGCGATGTCGCTTTCAGGATCGTCCAAATCGCCGAACAGGCGCGCGCCCGTCAGGCACGCTTCCACGCACGAGCACATCTGCGTGCCCGACGTCTCGGCCGACACGGTGCAGAAGCGGCACTTGTCCACCGTGCCCGTCTCCTCGTTGAACACGCGCACCTGGTAGGGGCAGGCGGCCATGCAGTACTTGCAGCCGATGCAGCGCCCATGGTCAACCTGCACGATGCCGTCCGTGCCGATGTAAGCCGCACCGGTCGGGCACACCGCGGCGCACGGCGCGTCCTCGCAGTGCATGCACTGCAGCGGAACCGTCTCCACGCGCACGGCGGGGTACGTGCCCGTCTCCTTCTCCTCGTAGCGGATGAAGTCCTCGTTGGGCAGAAGGTCGTTTTGGCGCTGGCACGCCACGCGGCAGGCGTAGCAGCCGATGCATTTCTTCGTGTTGATGAGCATTCCGTAGCGAGCCATTACGCACCTGCCTTCTTGACCGTGACGATCGCTTCCTGCGTGCACGCGCCACCGTAGCCCGGCTCTATGCTGAACGGCACGAAGTCCATCTGGCGCAAACCGACGTTGTACGCGGTGTGCTGGTCAGGCGAGGTGCAGCCGTAGTGGCTGGGAACGTACAGGGCCTCGGGGTTGATGCGCTGCGTCACCTTCACGCGGACGCGGCCCGTGTGCTCCTCGTTGGACACCTCCACCTCGTCGCCGTCGGCGATGCCCAGCTGGGCCGCCTTGTCGGCGTTCATCCACACGCGTTCGAGGTTGTACTTCTTGGTGATCTCCATCAGCGGCTCTATGTTGGCCGTCTGCGTGTGGGTGTGGATGGCCTGCTTGCCGCCGATCACGCGGAACTGGTTGCCGCCCGCCGGCTTGGTCTGGGGGTCCACCCACACCGGCACGGGGGACAGCCCGGCCTTCTCGCACGCCTCGCTCGTGAACTGTACCTTGCCCGTGGGCGTCTTCCACTTCACCGCTGCGCCGTAGCTGTACTCCTTCTCGGGGAAGCGCGCCGTGCCGCCCGCCTGCCTGAGCCCTTCGAGGGACAAGCCCACCGTGCGCAGCTGCGCGTCGGCCAGCTCGTCCACCGTGAACTGGAAGTACTCGCCCACGCCGCACGCCTCGGCCAGCTCGGAGAATATCTCGTCCACCGGCTTGGTGTTGGGATGCACCTTCTCGATCACGCGGTCGCGCAGCGTCACCGCCGGCACCTTGCCGCCCACGAACTCGGGCAGTTCCAAGCGCTCGAGGTAGCTCGTGTCGGGCAGCACGTAGTCGGCGAGCATGCACGTCTCGCTCATCTGCACGTCGATGGCCACCATCAGATCGAGGTTGGAGAAGCTTTCGGCCAGGTAATCGGGGTTGGCGTAGCCCGCCGCCATGTTCGAGTTGTAGAAGAACAGGCCCTTGACCGCGCCTTCGCGTGCCTTGTCGGCCAGGATGACGTTCACACCCATGCTGCTCAAGGCAAGCGGATACTCCTCGGAGCCGAGGATCTTCCCCTCGGGCTTCGGCACCGCCGGGAACTTCTCGGCATCCACCTCGCCGGCAGACACGCTGGGAAGGAACAGCGCGCCGCCCTTTTGGTTCCAGCAGCCCAGAAGCGTGTTGAACAGGCAGATGGCGCGCGCCGTCTCGCCGGAGTTCGCGTACGAGCAGCCGAACGCGCCGCGCCAGCTGGGCTCGATGGACGCCGCCGGAGCGCATTCCGCGAACCGAACGGCCAAGCGCTCGATGGTGGACGCGGGGATGCCCGTGATGCCTTCGGCCCACTGCGGGGTGTGGTCGGCTATGGCCGCCGCCCACTCGTCGAAGCCGATGCCGTTTTCGGCCACGAAGTCCTTGTCGTACAGGCCGTTTTTGATGAGCACGTTGGACATGGCCAGCACGAGCGCCAGGTCGGTGCCGGGGTTGATGGGCACCCACTCGTCGGCAAGCGTGATGGTGTTGTTGCAGCGCGGGTCCACCAGCACGATGTAGGCGCCGTTCTCGCGAGCGCGCTGCAGGTCGTGCACCGAGCTGGGACGGATGGCGTCGGCGTAGCTGCGCCCGATGAACATGGTCATCTTGCTGTTCGCAACGTCGCTTGCGTAATCGCCCGCGCCGATGGCCTGCGTGAACCCGCTGTTCTTCGACAGGTTGCACGCAGCGCCGTGCGTGTACACGTTCGCGCTGCCCAGCGCCTGCATGAAGCGCTTCGTGTAGTAGCTGCCGGAGGGCCGCGGATCCTGCACCATGGCAAGCGCCTCGGGACCGTTGGAGGAGATGATGGCCTTCACCTTCTCGGCGATCTCGCTGTAGGCCTGTTCCCAGCTGATGGCTTCGAACTCTCCCTTGTCGTTTTTCTTGAGCGGGTCGGTCAGGCGGTCTTCGGAATAGGCGATGGACGCATAGCCGTACCCGCGGGCGCACAGGGTGCCCTCGCAATACGGGTGATCGACGTCGCCGATCATCTTGGTCAGCCTGCCGTCCTCCACATATCCCGTGAAGCCGCACTTGGACGAGCAGGAGTTGCACAGCGAATGCGCCGTGGTCACTTCCCTTCTCCATCCTCCGGCGGCATGCGCCTGCTCCCAAGCGCCGAAGCCCATGTAGCCAGCCGTCGCCGCGAGCCCAACCGCTCCGGCGCTGCCAGCCAGGAAGCTGCGCCTGGTGATAGCGTGTTCTGACATAGCGTGTTCCTCTCTTATATGCATGTGTGAGAACGATTCGTGTTCGACGCCGCAACGACCTCGGCTTTGGCTTCGACCTCTGTCTCAGCCTCGGTTCCGGCCCTGCGCCCCGCGCGAGCCTCGACCGCATCCGCGCCGGATGCCAGCTGCGTTCGGATGCCCACCAGCACGTCGACCAGGCCGATGTAGAAGCCCGCGTCCGCGCCCAGCGTCAAAAGCCGCATCCGATAGGCGGTCAGCCAGGCAAGCCGCTCCGATAAGAACTGGCGGGCGGCGTCGCGCGCACCGGATCGCAGCAGCACGGCTGCCAGGTCAAGCTCAAGCGCCAGATGGTCCGGACAGGCCGCAAACTGCGGCGGCACGTCCATGCCCATGCGCTCGACGAGGTCCTTCATGTAGCGCGCCGAATCTCCCTGGTACATGCCCGCGCAGCGCGAGAACGGCGACGGCAGCGCTCCGTTCGACCACGTCGCGTACAGCGACTCCACGGGAACCGCCGAATCCG
Organism: Rubneribacter badeniensis; assembly: GCF_002899695.1. GTDB lineage: Bacteria > Actinomycetota > Coriobacteriia > Coriobacteriales > Eggerthellaceae > Rubneribacter > Rubneribacter badeniensis. Next base: position 37,494 of record NZ_PPEL01000018.1, on the reverse strand, counting down.
GCAGCCCTCCGGTGAAGTGGCGGGCGGCAAACGCCCGCTTCTCGTCGTACGTCGGCGGCGCGAACAGCGCCTTCACCTCGCCTGCGGAAAGGAAGTCCTGCAAGGGGCAGCGCATGCGCGCACGGCTGATGGGGCTTGCCGGCTCGCCGAGCGCATCGTCGTCCTGCAGCGCCCTGCGCGCGGCATCCAGAAAACCGGCCCACACCGGCTGCGCCGTCAACTGGGCCCATTCGTCGCGCTCGACGGGAGCGAAGCACGCGGACAGCACCGCGAACATCTCGTCGCTCTCCATCATCGCCTTGCCTCCTTTCCTGTGATCGTCCTTGCGCTCGCACGCCCGCCTCTGCGGCGAGCGGGCACATTCGGCAGATGCGTGTTACACCTGCACGAGGGTCGTCGTCCTCACAACGCCCTGGTCGATGACCTTCTGGGCGATATCCTGCCAATCGATGAACTTGATGGCGCCGTTCGGGCACTGCTCGGCGCAGCGACCGCACGAGATGCACTTCGTGGACACGCGGGACTGGCTGTCGATGCGCGGCATGTTCCACGGGCACGCCTGCGCGCACATGCCGCAGCCGATGCAGCGGTCGGTGTCCACCATGCGGGCGCCGTTGTCCTCGCTGGCGTAGATGGCGTGCACCGGGCAGTAGTTCATGCACGCGGCGTCGGCGCACTGCTTGCAGTGCTCCACCGTGAACTGGCAGTTGGCGTACGAGCCGTCGCCCGAGCCGGGGTTCGTGCCGAAGTTGTAGTTGTCCCACACGCGCACGCGCGCGATGTGCTGGCACACGCGGCCGTCGTTCTTCAGCGTGCACATCATCTCGCAGCGCTGGCAGCCCGAGCAGCGGGCGCGGTCGGTGACGATCATCTTCGTGGGCGTGGTGCGGATCTCGATGCGCCCCGAGGCGATGGACGCGGACGTGACGCCCCACGAGGCCAGCACGCCGCCGGCGACGAGGCCGGCCACGCCGCAGCCGGCCATGGCCAGCACCGTGCGACGCGTGAACGTCTTATGCTTGGTCGTCTCTTCGGATGCGGATGCCGCGTTCGTCGCGGATTCGGCCTCCTGGGCGGTTTTCTCCTCGGAGGTGTTCTGGTTCAGATGGGAATCTGACATAGCCTAGTGCTCCCTCCCTCACATCGGTTCGGTGAGTCTCGTCTTGGAAACGCCGTCTGCGCTTCACGCTTCGCACGCGGCTCGCGGCTTGCGCTCTGCGGCCCGCCTTGCGCATCCGCGGCTCGTTTCGCAACCGCGGGCACGCCAGCTTTCCGCACGCAGTGCTCGCACGCGATTCGCATTTCGCGCGCAGCCCGCGCACGCGCTCGGCTCGTCTGCTTTTCCTCCCACACAACGCCTCGCAGTATGGTGCCGCCCGCCAACCCGCCCTCCCCTCTTTGAGGGGCATTTCGCCTTTGACCGGGAATTTCGACAAATTACCCTCAAAGAGGGTACGGCGGGAAAACGCACCCGGCGATACTTGCGAGCGACGAATGCCGTCAGCGCTCGTTGCGTCTGCAGGTTCCCACACAACACGGAACTCATGCATCCTTACAGACTGGGAGATAAGCAACATGGCTGACGAAACATCGTATGGATGGGCCGGTAAGATCCTCCGCGTCAATCTGAGCACGGGCTCGGTCACGACGCAGCCGACCGACCCCTACAAAGAGTACATCGGCGGCATGGGCCTGGCCAACAAGATCATGTACGACGAGGTGCCCGCCGGCACCGACCCCCTCTCGCCCGAGAACAAGATCGTGTTCGCCGTCGGTCCGCTGACGGCCTCCGGCGTGCCCCTGGCCGGCCGCACCACCATCTGTTCGCTTTCGACGTTCTCGAAAGACCACCTCGTCATCGACGCGCATTGCGGCGGCATGCTGGGCGCGAAGATCAAGCTGGCTGGCTGGGACGCCATCGTGCTGGAAGGCGCTTCCGACCATCCGGTCTACCTCAACGTGAAGAACGACGAGGTCACCATCAAGGACGCAAGCGACGTGTGGGGCCTCGGCACCCGCGCCGCCACCGAGGCGCTGTGCCGCAAGGAGAGCGTCAAGGCGTGCGTGGCCGCCATCGGCCCGGCGGGCGAGAACCTGCTGCCCTACGCGGTCATCATCAACTCGCGCAACCACTCGGCGGGCGCCGGCGTGGGCGCGGTCATGGGCTCCAAGATGGTGAAGGCCATCGTCGTCGAGGGCGACGGCTCCGTGAACGTCAAGGATCCGCAGACCGTGGCCGAGCTGTCCGACTACATGCTGCGCGAGATCATCGGCTCGAACAACAACCATGTGGTGCCCTCCACCCAGCAGGAATGGGCGGAGTACTACGACAAGGGCTCCCGCTGGACGGCGCGCAAGGGCCTGTACTGGGCAGCCGCCGAGGGCGACCCCATCGAAACGGGCGAGCCCAAGCCGGGAGAGATCAACACCGTGGGCTACCGCTGCATGAAGTCCACGAAGGACCTGGGCGCCGCAGCCGAGAAGTACACCGTCAAGATGAACGGCTGCCACGGATGCCCCATCCATTGCTACTCCGACCTGCGCGTGGAGGGCACGAAGGAGACAACAGGCTACGAGACGGCGGGCAACACCTGCGCCGCGAACTTCCCCGTGAGCTCCTACATGGAGGGCTTCCTCAAGATGGGCCTCAAAGACGAGGGCAAGGGCGACCTGTCCGTGCTGTGGGACACCACGACATCGAACATGATGGACAACCTGGGCATCTGGTGCAACTACGCCCAGCTGTACCGCGACATCGCCTACTGCCACACCGCCGGCGTTTTCAAGCGCGTGCTGCCTGAGGAGGAGTACAACTCCATCCATTGGGAGAAGTTCAATGCCGACGTGGCCGACCCCACCGTCATGGTGGAGATCCTCGAGAAGATCGCGCGCAACGACTCCGAGCTGGCCTACGTCGCGCACGGCCCGCTTGTGTGGTGCGAGCGCTGGGGCGAGCAGGCGTGGTTCGACAATTCGAAGTCCACGCTCATCAACTACCGCGGCTGGCCCGTGCATCACGCCATCGAGTGCTTCGGTCAGGTGGGCGCCGTCTACAACATGATGTTCAACCGCGACGACATGATCCACTCCGCGGTGAACTTCCAGGGGTGCGGCTTGCCCATCGAGTTGAAGAAGGAGATCGCCGCCGAAGTGTGGGGCGGCGAGGACGCGTGCGACCCGGACAAGAACTACACGCCCATGAACGACCACAAGGCGAACTTCGCGTGGTGGTCCATCGTCACCGACGTGCTGCACGACTCGCTCACGCTGTGCAACTGGGTGTGGCCGATGACCATGAGCCCCACGAAGGCCCGCAACTACCGCGGCGACCTCGACCTCGAGGCCAAGTTCTTCAAGGCCGTCACCGGCGAAGAGATGACCACCGATGACCTGTACAAGGCCGGTGCCAAGATCATGACGCTGCAGCGCGCGAACACGGTGCGCGGCATGACCGACGAGAACGGCAACATCGGCTGCAATGACCTGCGCAACGTCCACGACGTGATCACCGCCTGGGCCTTCGACAAAGACCCCGACAAGGAGCCGTTCACCGAAGGTACCGACAAGATGGACCGCGACGACTTCCAGACAGCGCTTAGCATGGTATACACGAAGTTCGGATGGGACGAGCAGTTGGGTTGCCCGACGGCTGCCTGCCTTGACGAGTACGGCATGGCCGACGTCAAGGAAGAGCTCGACGGCTTGGGCTTGCTGCCGTAGCAGACCCCCTCGACGCCGCAGACCGCGCCCCTCCCCCCCTATTCGCACGGTCTGCCGGCTCTTCTTGCGGCCCCCGGCGTTATCGCCGGGGGCCTTCTTGTGTGAGGTGCGAAAGCACACGGACGCGTACGTGGAGCGTACGCGGCAAGACGCGGAATGCAAGCGCATGGAATGCTGGAAGCGTGCGCGCAAGCCCCCTCCCCGGAAGAAGTGCGGAAAGAGCGGATTCGCGCGATTGCCGTTCTTTACCGCCCTTCCCGCGCACGCTCTCACCGCCGCAGGGCAAATGCAGAGCGGAACAGGCGACGCGACGGATGCGGCGGGTCGCTGCAATCGCTTGCGGCCTTTCATGTCGCAAAATTCGTGATTTTTGGCCACGAAACCGCGTTCTGGCACGGCTTGCGAGCGTTCGCCTCAGAAGGGAAACCTGCGACCTGGCATTTTCTTGACGAGAAGCCCTTGCGTCTGCCGGATGGAGGGGAAAATCGCTCCGATTCGTGCCAAAACGCGGTTTCGTGGCCAAAAACGAGCCGTCTGGCTGCACGAGACAGAGCGGCGCACGGAGAGACGCCCTCAGGTGCGCTGCTTGGCGAAGAGCCGCGCAGCAAAAACCGTTCAGGGAGGCGAACGCGAAAGCCAGAAAGCGCCGCAGCCCTCCCGCCAACGGGGATACAAGCGAACTCCACGCTCCCGCGCCCAAGGCCGAGCCATCAGGCGAAGCGCACGCCCCTCTCCGCGGGTGCGAAGACGCATCGCGCGCGGAGACTCCTCGAGCGCAAACCCTCCTTCTCCGCACGCAGACGCGCTTCCGCGGCGCGCGAGCGCGTATCCGCATCGCACCCCGGCGCGCGCCATCCCGAACGCGCCCTCGCTGCACGCCCGCTCCCAAGGCGCGCGGCCGCCTACATGTGGAGGCGGCGTTCCACCGCGTCCCACTCGGCGAGCGAAGCGGCGTAAGCGGGCGAAAGATGGTTCGTAGAGAAGAAGTACACGTCGCCGTTCGAAGCGACGGTGCGCTCGATGTCGGGGTGCTCGCCGGACGCCTGCACGGCCTCCCACGTTGCAGCGATATCCTCGTCGGTCATGCGAAACGGCGGGTTCTTCAAGCTCGATGCCGCCAGCGGCCGCGGATAGACGCGCGAGTCCTCGCGCACGCACTCGACGAACGTGACCACGCGGTCGTCCTCGGCGGCGAGAAACGCCCAGTGTGCGTACGTGTCGGTCATAATGGTGCGGTCGTACACGTAGTAGCTGTGCGCGCCCACGAGCGTGGCGATGTGCTCGCAATCGATGTCCAACTCCACATCGTCCTCGCCCTCGCCAGTCTCCACCAGTACGTACTCGCCTTCGATCTCCTCCAGGCGATACCCTGCGGGGATGTTCAGGCCGGCGAAAGGGTCGTCGGAATCGCCGACGCTGCCAGAGCCGCCAAAGCCACCGGATCCGACAGCGCCATCGAGGCTGCCAGATCTGCCAAGGTCGTCGGGACTGCCGGCACCGCCGGAGCCGTCAGGACTACTCGCGCCGTCAGGGTCGCCGGAGCTTTTGGCACCAGCCGCATCGCCTTCGGTGCCACCACCAATCGCACCGGCATCGCCCCTGCCGACCGGCTCGCCGTCCCCGGCCTCGCACATCTCCTCGTCCTGCGACGCGCGCGCTGGCTCTCCCGCCTCCTCCTCCACTCCCTCGGATTCCCCATCCGCAGAGCGCAAAAAAGCGGGGATGCCCACGGCGCGCGTGGCCGTGCGGAACACGGGCGCAGGCTCGAGCTCGGCAGCAGCGGCGGCCGCCTCGGCACGCGCAGCCCGATCGTCCTCGAGGTACTCGTAGACGAGCATTTCGAACTCGTCGGGCGTGAGGTGCGCGGGAACCAGGCCGATTTCGGCCCAGCGAGCGGGCGTGACGAGGCGGCTGTTGGCAGACTGAGCGCGCACGTCGTCGAACACGCGCGCAAGGGCATTGTGCTCGGCAAGCGCGCGGGCGCGCGCCTCGGCCTCGGCCTCGGCCTCGGCAGCGGGCAAGGCATACTCGTCAACTTCGGCAACCCCGTCAGCCCCGGCATCCTCACCAGCCTCGGCAAACGCACCGTCGCCAACACCCGCCCGAACCTCGTCCGCATCCAACGCGTCGGGCACAAGCGAAGGCGCACATGCCGTCGCGCACGAACCCTCGTCCGACACCCCCGTCGTCCCCACTGCCCTCGGCGCGCATTCTTCGCCGCTCGCGCCGTCGAACCCCAGCTCGTCGCTGCCCGCGCCGCCCATCGCCGCCTCTCTCCCCATGCTCTACGCCTCCTCGTCGGCCGCCGGACCGAACTGCAGCTCAATGCGCGCGTCGCGCAGCGAGCAGTGCTCGCACATGGCGCAGGAAAGGGACAGCTCGTCGCACGGCACCACGGCATCGAGATCGGCGATCGCGCCACCGCGGTTGATGATGAAGTCCCCGATGAGCGCCCGCACCCCCTCGGCGGCGAAGTATGTGGTGTGAAGCTTGTCCCACGGCACGCCGTCAAGAGCCGCCTTCACGTCGTCGGGCGTGATGGCCAGGGCTTCGGCGAACGTCCTGCCCTCGATCATCGAGCACACGACGCTCGCACACGCCGTCATGGCCAGACAACCGCGCGTCTTGAAGCCCGCGCGCACGAACGTCTCCGTCTCGGGGTCGATGACGGCGAACAGGCGCAACGCGACCTCGCCGCGCTTCGACTTCCCCACCATGCACTGGGCGTTGAACCCTTCGGGCGCGCCGCTGTTCTTGAAATTGGCCACCACCGACAGCAGCGTGTCGGAATACCCCGCCGTGCCGGCTTCCACCTCGGTTTGGTACACGTCGGCCGTGCGGATGACCGCGCGCTCATCCGGCTCGACGTAGACGTTTCTCGACTCTCCCATGCGCTTGCTCCTTATCGCTCGACGGTCGGACCCGGCGCTTCGCGCACCCGCATGTTCACGCGTCGCGTGCCGCAGACGCGCGCCCAACGCCGTCCGGCACCCGGCACCCGACGCCCGACGCCCGATATCCAACGCTCGCAGCCTTTCCGGCGCTGCCGCGCCCTCGGCCCTTCTGGCGCTGCCGTGCCCTCGGCCCCTCTAGCGCTGCCGTCGCCCTCGGCGCTCCCGGCGCTTCCGGCGCTTCGCACGTCGCGGGCCGACCGCTCCTCTCGCACAACCCCATAGTGCCCAAACGGACGCGTCCCTCATCCCCTCTTTGAGGATAAAAGGAGGATTTCCCCTGCGCGAAGCATCCGAAAGGAAGTCCAACTCAGTCAACCAGCATCCAAACGCCCCTTCCCGAAGATAATGTGCCGAGCACGTGTCATTCGCCTGGAAAATTGACTACAATAGTCCGCAATGGCGTTTATCGTTGGCTTGACAATGCGCACAAAAGGAGGGGGGGGGGCGAGTTTTGACGCCGCGAACATCTCAAGAGGCCGCTCAAACCGGCGGTGCCTTTGCCGATAAGACAAGACCGGCAGGACGCGCCCAAGGAGCCGCCCAGTCGGAAACCGCAGTCCATGCCGGCTCGGATGCCACCGGCAACGCCCGACCCCGCTTGGGAGAAGCGGTGCGGGCGCTCACCCGCTACGCGATGCTCTGGCCGCTCGTGCTGGGGCTGGCGTTTTCGCGCGCGGGCCTCATCGTAGCCAGTTACGGCAGCTACACGAGCACCGACCAAGGTCTGCTCACCGACGGGGCCATGCTGGTGGCGCTTGCCGTGCTGGCGGTGTTCTTCTTCATCCTGCTGTTCACCGGAAAGACCGTCGGCAAGCGCGCCACGAATCTGCTCGCTCGCACGTGCATCGCGCTCGAGGCGCTATGCCTGCTGGCTATGGCGGCGCTCAAAACGGCGAGGGGGGGGGGGCAGCGACGAAGCGCAGTTCGCGCTGAGCGCCCTCTGCACGCTCGTCGCGTCGGGCGCCATCTTCTACTGGCTGCGCCGGGCGCGCGGCACGAGCACCACGGTGGCGGTCGTATTCGTGTTCTCCGCGCTCATCCTCAGCGAGGTGGAGATCAGCCTGTGTGCATTTTTGCCTGACACCGCCGCCTACCTGGCGGCCATGGCGCTCGTGCTCGTGCAGTATCCCTGCATGCTGTGGGCGCGAAAGCGCGCCCAGCCCTACCGCATCGCCTCGCCCACGCTCGCGCACGATTACTTCAGCTTCGCGAAAACCGTGATCCAAAGCAAGCAGCTGCTTGCGGCCACGGCCATAGGCATCGGATGCCTTTCCATCGTCATCGGGCTTTTGCGCGGCTATCCCAACGGCGAGGCCATCGCATTCGTAACGACCACACGTATGGCGTACGGCGTGCTGACCGTCATCGTCAGCGGCACGCTCATCGTGCTCGTGCTCATGCGCAAGCAGCACGTCATGACCGTGGGCGCGTTCGTTGTCATGGAGCTTCTTGCCTGCCTGGCGCTCATCGCGTACGCGGCGTTTCCCGACATGCTCGACATCGGAGCGGTGTTCACCACCACGCTGAACGCGCTGATGGTGGCGTTCACCTGGTACGTCATCATCGCGTTCATGAGCTACGGCTGGCGCGATCCGTACTACTACGCCATCGCCGCCTGGCTCGTGTGGCTGGGATGCCGTGCGGTGTCGCGCGTGGCACTGATGGAGGCATATCCCATCTCCACCAATGACATGCTGATGAACGCCGTCATGGGCGGGTTCCTCGTGCTGTCCACGCAGGTGGTGTTCGTGCAGTTTTTGGCCATCGCACTCCGCAGCTCCGACGAGCAGGAGCACGCGGGCGCGCGGCAATCGAGCACGGGCGTTTTGGCGAAGCTGATGGCGCTCGACGAGAACGAGAGCATGTCCGAACTTCGGCAGGCGTCCATGCAGCACAACGCCGAGGAGATGGGCAAGCAGTTCCTACTGTCCGAGCGGGAGGTGGAGGTGCTCGCACTGTACGCGCTCGGCCACACGCAGAAACGCGTGGCCGAGGAACTGTTCATCACGCAGGGCACCGCGCACGCGCACATCAAGCGCATCTACGCGAAAACGGGTCTGCACTCCCGGCAGGAGATCATCGACTACCTCGAGCAATACGCGTCGTGAGCGAAGCGGGCGCGTAGCCCACGGCGCGGGCGGCGCGGACGGAGGGCGGCGCGAATGGGCGCGCGAGCAGGCGGGCAGCGGGCGCGATGCGGATGGGCGCGCGAGCAGGCGGGCGGCGGGCGCGATGCGGATGGGCGGCGAGAGCGCAGCGGGAGACGCAGCGCAAGCGCGATGCGCTCAAACGCCCAGCGAGCACGGCCGATGCGCATGGCCCCTTCCCCGATGCTCGGCAGACGCACTAGCCGAGCACGCGGCACGCGGGCCTACAAGGAGGGGCGCGCAGAGCGCAACGGCGGCTTGCGTGACGCGCGACCCGAAGAGCAGCGAGCGCGAAGCGTTCGGTCAGCCGGCATGCGCGACGCACATGCAAGACAGCGGCCAGCTGCAAGCGGCAGCAAACGGACGCAAGCGGACTTCGTCAACCCAATGCCGCACCGTGCCTCCAGATGCGCGCAGCAACAGAAGCGAACCCGAAACGCCTGCGACCAACACGAGCGAAACGAGCAGAAACGGGCGAAAGCAAACAAGGGACGCGCAAGAAGGGGCGAAACGCGGTATCATGCGACAGGGCAGACACCGCACGCCAAAGCGCAACCCGACCTCACGAAAGGACCCGCCCCCATGCTCCACTTCGACAGCGACTATCTGGAAGGCGCCCACCCGGCCATCATCGAGCGCCTCGTTGCCACGAACCTCGACCAGACGAGCGGCTACGGCACCGACGAGGCGTGCGAGCGCGCCCGTGCGCGCATCCGCGAGGCGTGCGAAGCGCCCGACGCGGCCGTGTACTTCCTCGTGGGCGGCACGCAGGCGAACGCCGCCGTAGCCGACCAGATCCTGCGCCCTTGGGAAGGCATCGTGTGCGCCACGACCGGGCACATCACCGCCCATGAGGCCGGCGCCGTGGAGGCGTGCGGGCGCAAGACGCTGCCGCTGCCGCAGCACGACGGCAAGTTGGACGCCGCCGAGGTGCGCGCGTTGTGCGAGGCGTACTGGGCCGACGAGAACCGCGAGCACATCGTGGCACCGGGCGCGGTGTATATCTCGCATCCCACCGAGTACGGCACCGTGTATTCGCTGGCAGAACTGGAAGCGCTCGCGCAGGTGTGCCGCGACTTCGGCATGCGCCTGTTCATGGACGGTGCGCGCCTCGGCTACGGCCTGGCCGTCGCAGGCGCCGACGTCACACTGCCCGACATCGCGCGCCTGTGCGACGCGTTCTACATCGGCGGCACGAAGGTGGGCGCGCTGTGCGGCGAGGCCGTGGTGTTCACGAGGCCGGGGCTGGACGACCACTTCTTCACGCTCATGAAGAAGCGCGGGGCGCTGCTGGCGAAGGGACGCTTCCTCGGGCTGCAGTTCGACGTGCTGTTCGAGCAGGAGGAAGGGCCGGACGGCACCCTGGCCCTGCGCTACGAGAACGCCGGACGGCACGCAGTGGAGCTGGCGCAGCGCCTGGCCGACGGCTTCCGCGCGAAGGGCTACGAGCTGCACCTCGCCTCGCCCACGAACCAGCAGTTCGTCGTGCTGGACGACGCCGCCCGCGAACGCCTCGCTCGCCACGCGTCGTTCGGCTTCTGGGAGCGCACACCCGACGGACGCACCGTCGTGCGCTTCGCCACCAGCTGGGCCACCCGACCGGAAGCCGTGGACGAACTGCTCGCGCTGTTGTAGATACCTCAACATCCAACATTCCACCCGGCAGCAAACCGCCAGCTAACAGTTCGCGTGTTTGACTTTATGCAAATTCGCATCTACACTTCATGCAAATCATAAAGTCAACTTGTGAAATTGCACGACGAAGGGAGCGAGCATTGAACTATATTCCTCGACACCTATCGAACGTGGTCGAAGAGACTGCTCGCACCTTCCCCGTCACCCTGGTGACGGGTCCCCGCCAAGTGGGCAAGACCACGCTCCTCCGCGAGCTTCTTCCCGACGCTTCGTACACGACCCTCGACCGGCTTGACGCGCTCGATTCGGCAGAACAGGAGCCGGAGCGTTTCTTGCGTTCGTTGAGCAAGCCGGCGATCATCGACGAAGTGCAATACGCTCCCAGTCTGTTCCGCTACGTGAAGTTGGAGGCAGATGCCCAGCCCCGCACGAAAGGCCGCCTTTTCCTGACGGGATCGCAGCGTTTCCAAATGATGCAAGGGGTCGACGAATCCCTTGCCGGACGGGCCGGCATCGTGGAAATGCTCGGCCTTTCCTCAAGAGAGCTGCGTCGCGACCCATTCAAGGAGCCCTTTGTGCCCACGGGCGACTACGTTGAGCGGCGTAACCCGATTGCAAGCGGGGAATCCGATGTTTGGGAGGACATCTTTCGCGGAGATCTCCCCGAGCTCGCCGTCGATCATTCCATGAGCATCACGCGCTACTACGATTCGTACATCGAAACGTACGTGAGACGCGATGTGCGCGATTTGGCCCACGTAGGCGACCTGGCGAAGTTCAATCGCTTCATGGGCATCCTCGCACAGTCTCATGGACAAATGCTCAACAAATCCGACCTTGCCAACAAGACGGACGCCAGCTTCCAAACCATTGATCGGTGGCTTTCCGTCCTCGAGGCATCGAACATCGTGCACCTTCTGAAGCCGTTCACCGCGAGCGCAACGAAACGGCTCGTCAAGACCCCTAAACTCTACTTTCTCAACTCCGGGCTCGCCGCACGCCTGTGCGGATACGCGTCACCTCGCGAGATTGAGAACAGCCAGCAAGCCGGAGCCTTCTTCGAGGGCTACGTTATTGCAGAGGTGGCGAAGAGCTTCCTCAACGCAAGCGGCATCATGCCGACGCTGTACTATTACCGCGATTCCGGAGGTCACGAGATAGACCTCGTCATCGAGCAGGGCATGCGGCTGTACCCCGTCGAGATAAAGAAAGCCGAGGTGGCGCGCCCTGCCGATGCGAAGGCATTCCCCCTTCTCGAAACGTTCAAGGGATACGAGCGCCAACCCGGCGCGGTTGTCTGCCAAACGAAAGCGCCGCTTCCCCTCCCCGGAGGGGTGTGGGCGCTTCCGCTCTCGTATCTGTAAGGGCCCCGACTACCCGCGGTACTCCTCCATGAGCGCTTTGAACGCGGGCATCGAGCGCTCGATGGTGTCGCGCGCGATGCAGTAGCTTACGCGCACCCAGCCGCCCACGCCGAAGCTGTCGGATGGGACCAGCAAGAGCTCGTGCGCCTTTGCGCGGTCGCTGAACGTCTGCGCGTCATCCTCGAGCGCGCGCACCCACAGGTAGAACGCGCCCTGCGGCTCCACGAACTCGTAGCCGAGCGCCGCCAAGCCCTCGGTGAGCAACGCGCGATTCGCCGCATAGGACGCCACGTCGCTCGGCTCGTCCACGCACGCGGCGATCACGCGCTGGAACAGCACCGGCGCGCAGATGTAGCCGAGCGCGCGGCCCGCGCCGGCCACGGCGGCCACCACCTGCGCGGCATTGTCCATGCGGTCGGATACGTAGATGTACCCGATGCGCTCGCCCGGCAGCGAGAGCGACTTGGAATACGAGTAGCACACGAGCGTGCGCGCGTACACGTTCGGCACGTAGGGCACCTCGATGCCGTCGTACACGATCTCGCGGTACGGCTCGTCGCTGATCAGGTACAGCTCGCGTCCAAGCTCGGCCTCCTTCGTGCTCAGCAGGTCGGCCAACGCCTCCAGGCTCGCGCGCGAGTATACCGCTCCCACCGGGTTGTTGGGCGTGTTGATGATGACGGCGCTCGTCTTCGGCCCGATGGCCGCGGCCAAGGCGTCGATGTCTGGCTGGAAGTCGGGCACGTGCGCGGGCACCTCGACGCAGGTGCAGCCCGCCGTCTCGATCCACACCTTGTACTCGGGGAAGTACGGGCTGATGACGATGACCTCGTCGCCCGGCTCGGTCACCGCCGACACGCTGATGGCGATGGATGCCGCCGCGCCCACGGTCATGTAGATGTTCTCGGGCGACGCCTCGATGCCGAAGCGGCGGCAGATGCTGTCGGCGATGGTCGCGCGCACCTCGGGAACGCCGCTCGCTGGCGAGTAGCCGTGCAGCGACACCGCCGGCTGCTCGAGCAGCGCGAGCGCGGCGTCCTTCACCGCGTCGGGCGCGGGCACGCTCGGGTTGCCGATGCTGAAGTCGAACACGTTCTCGTCGCCGATCTCGGCCTTGCGCGCCATCCCGTACGCGAACAGCTCGCGAATCGCGCTCGGCTCGGCCCCCAGCCCGTGCATCCTCTCGTTCACCATGCAGCATCACTCCTCGTCGCCAGCGGTTGTGTCGTTGCATCAGGGTAGCACAAACGGGCCGAAGCGGCAGAGGTTTCGGGGCGAAACGCAACTCGAAGAGAGGAAGGGTCACCCGCGGAAGACAACCCGAAAAGCAACGGAGACGACAGCACGCCATGCATCCTAGAAAGCAGACGGCGAAACGAGCCCTTTCATGGGAGTGGCGAGAAACCGGAACGAGTTTCGCATTCATCTCGCCCCGTCGAAGCGAGTCGACCCGCAGCACGTTTTGCGCAAAGCTCCCTCCCCCTCCAAAAAGTCTTCCCCTGGGACAGATCTTTATACCCATTTGAGGACATCAGCCTTCGACTTCGACGGGATTCGGCCGAAAAAGAGGGGCGTTTCCTCTCCCGAATGCCCCGCATCGCGAAAAACAAACCTCCGTCTCCGGGACGAGAAGTCTTGAGTCTCACCTTGGGTCAAGCAGTACGCTCGCAAAGACGAACCGGCACGGGGACGCCGTGCAGCGGCAAAGTCGCCGGGTCGTCAGGACGGGACCAAAAACGAAGATAGGAGGAACCATGGGCTTTGCCAAGTCGCGCATCGCACTGGGATCGATTGCGGGAGTGACCCTGCTCACCGTCTGCGTGAGCTGCGCGCCGCAGCAAGCATCTCCCGGTCAGACCGACGAAGGAGAAACGACGACCGGACTATCGGCGGCGGCGTCAACCGTCAGCATCATCGAGTCCGACCCGTACAACCCCATCGTCAAAGAGCGCGAAGACGGAACGCTCGTCCAACGCACGCCCACCGAAGGAGAGGTCACGACCGCCTTGGACAGCTCGTACACCTATCATCTGCCCGAGAACAACGTGCCCTACAACACCTATTATCTGAAAGCGGACGAGAAAGGATGCAACGCCTGCCACGACGACTTGGCAGAAACGCTCGCCGCCATGACGTACCCTCATGTCGATTTGCGCAACCCCTTCGGAATTCAAACGACCGTGCAAATGTGCAAGGACTGCCACACCTACGGCTACGGCTACCTTACGAATCAAGAATCGTTCGGATCGCTCATCCACGGCATTCACAACACCTCGGAAAAGGCCGAATGCTGGAACTGCCACGTGGGCACCGGCAGCGGAGACGGCATGCAGTTGTGGGATGAAGCCAAGCACGACCAGCTGCGCGGCATCACGCCCATCGCCAACGCGACGGGAGAATTCTCTTACGACCAGGACAAGCTCATACCAGCGTCAGACCTTTTCGACTTCGGATGGAACTATTTCGACCTCGACTACCTGCGCACCGAGAACACGACCGACGACAAGCCGCTCGATCAGGAGATGTTCGACAACTGGACCATCACGATCAGCGGAGCGGTCGATCACGAGATCACCTACACCCTGCCCCAGCTCATCGAGACGTTCGAAAGCGTCGAAGTCCCCTTCACGCTGCACTGCACACTGAACCCCACAGGCGGCCCGCTGCTCGGAAACTGCCTGTACACGGCCATCCCCCTGAGCGCGTTGTTCGAAGAGGCCGGCATCAGCCCCGATGCAGGCGCGTTCACCACCATGGCGCCCGACGGCTTCACCGAATCCGTGCAGATGTCCAACTTCACGGAAGCTTACCTCGCCTACGAGATCGATGGAGAGAAGTTGTCGTGGAAGCACGGCTACCCCATGCAGCTCATTGTTCCCGGATCGGGAGCGCCCGCAAGCGTCAAAGAGGTGTCGGACATCGTCGTGAACACGCAGGAAGAGGCCGCATCGCTCCACGAGTGGAACGGCTGGCCGAAAGAATCCGGCGACGGCAACACCTACACGCCCACCGGCTGGCCCTTCACCGACGAAAACGGGTATCAGAACAAACCCAACGTCGGCCTGTTCGATTTTGAAGAAGGCCAGATCGTGGAGACGGGAGCGCCGTTTGAATTCACCGGCTACGCCACTGCGTGGGACGAGAACATCATAGCGATGGAATTCTCGATGGACGGAGGGGCGACCTGGACACGTTTCGACACGCCCGACGCCACGAAAGATCAGTGGGTCATCTGGCATTTCTCTTACACCCCGGAAACCGATTCGGCCTATGTGCTTTCCATTCGCTCAGTCACCGAAGACGGGCGTGTCACCGAAGAGCCGATCGAAGTGCTGTTCAATGCAAAGTCGCACTAAAGGAGGCCGCACCATGAGCACAAGAAAGAGCCTGATCGCCCTTGCGGCCGGCGGTTCGCTGATCGCAGCTGCCGGACCGTTCGCCAACGCCGCAGCCAATCCGGCAAGCGCCGCCCTTCTCGAAGCACCGGAGGCGAGCTTACCGGTCGGCGTCGCGATGCAAGACGCCGCGCGCGCTTCAAACGAACGCGCCATCAGCAACGTGCAGGGATCGTTCGAGTGGAATCAGGACGCTCTGGCAAGCAATGCTGAGCTCTCAAAGATCCTCTACCGCCCTTCGGCGTTTCTCTGTGCCGACCCAGCCGTCGGCATTGCCGCGGACGGCGCGAATCGGGCCGAACGCGACACCTCGGCTATCTCCGTCATCGCCGTCCGAGGCGACGTGGAGCACGAGTTCGCTGCCTCCGTCGAGGACTTCGAGGAGAAAGCGCCCATCGCGAAAACCATGGGATGCACATGCGGCGGCAACCCAGCCGACGGTCGGGCAAGCGCCAACGCCGCTGTTTCGGGCTTCAGACTCGCAGCGCTCCTCGACGAGGCCGAGCCACACGAAGACGCCAACACCATCACCTTCACGTCGCGCGACGGATTCCGCGTGTCTTTGCCGCTGAGCTACGTCACGCAACGCTACAGCATCATCGTCACCGCGATCAACGGAGAGGACGCCTCGTCTGCCGTGGGGTGCGGCAACCAACTGTGGCTCGGATCCACGTCCGCACGCTCGTTCGCGCGCGACATCGTGTCCATTGAAATCACGCACGAAGAGCACCCGCCCTCGGCGCCCGGCGCGCAAGAATCAGCGAATCTGCCCAACGTGGGGGTTCTCAGCGGAAGCAGCGAGCGATGATAGGGACGGTGCGCGGCACTGCCGGCCAGCCGGTGACGATCGAGGGATACGCCCAGGACTTCGGCGCAGCCATCGCCGCCCTGCAGTTCTCATGCGACAACGGGCGCACCTGGACTTCGTTCGCCACGCCGCATACCGATCCCGACTGCAATGTGAACTGGTCGTTTGCCTTCACACCGCCCGAGAAGGGCAGATACCGCTTGCTGGTGCGAGCCGTCTGCCTCGACGGGAGGGTCACTCCACAACCTGCCTGCGTCACCGTCGAATCGCAGTGAGCCGACCTTCGAGCCCGCCCCCCCCCTCTCGCCTTCGCAGGAGGGGGAGGGCGGGCTCAGTGAGCCAGCACGACCGGTATCTGCAATTTGAACAGCATCTCGCGCCCCTCGTATAGAAAGGCCGGCGTTTCGGCCACTATCTCTCCGTAGTAGTCGCCTGCGACCTCAAACCCTCGCTCTTCCGCGAAATCGAGCATTTCGCTCAGCCCGACCATCTCGGCGTTGAGCCCATTCTCATCGGTGTAGCGAGCCTTGTACAAGGTGAGGAACGTGCCTGCGGGAAGCGTTTCCACCCCTTCGACCATCCCGGCAGTCTCGTCGTCCAAAAACACGAACGACGCATCCAGGCGAAAGTCCCGTCGAACCAGATCGGCCCGCGCTATCCGGCAGCCCACCCGATGAAACAGAGACAGGGGCATGCCGGCATCGCGCATGTGGCGCTTCGTGAGCCGCAAGTTGATCTCCCATTCTTGCAGGAAGGACTCGGTGTCATCGACAAGCCTTAGCGAGCGAGGATTGAATATGCCGAACGTCACAAGCTTCCGCTCTGCAATATGCTCAAGTATCACCTGGTTGCACAAAGGACGATCTTGGAACACCCGATAGCTTTCGAGCAGCTGCAACGCGTTCTGACGCGCCATGCCCAACTGCCGCAACTCGGCGTCGATGGAGGCCAGCCGGACCTCCAACATCTCGGCGAGTTTGGAAGGATCCCGCCCATCAAGAAGGCGTTTGATATCGTCGAGCGACGCGCCGACGCTCTGCAGCTGCTGGATCATGTCCACCGTCGAGCACTGCTCGTAGGAGTAGTAGCGATACCCCGTGGCCTCGTCGATGCGAACGGGATTGAGCAGCCCCTTCTGATGATAGAGCCGCAACGCTTTCTCAGACACGCAGTTCAATTCGGCCATGCGGCCGATGCCGAACTCCCCCACAGGGCTCAAGCCTCCTCGCATCTTCCCACGCTATCCGACGATGCCGAACACCCAAATCGGATCCTGCGCGCTTCGATCTGCAAGGCCGCAGGAAACGACTCGCGAACAATCGGGCACTGCACGTACGAAAGCAGGCGCGTCAATCTTGTTTCACCACGAGCACGTCGCAGCGCATGGAACGGATGAGGAACGTGGACACGCTGCCCACGAAGGCGTACTTGATGTTTGACAGGCCGCGCTCGCCGCAGATGACGAGGTCGGGCTGCGCTGGCTCAATGAGTTGGTGTCCGAGCGTGTCGGTGATACGGCCCGCCCGCACGATCAGCTCCACCGACGGGATGTCGGCGTTGGCACGCGCTTCGGCCAGGATGTCGGCAAGATCGGCCTCGATGCGCTTCTTGCCCTCCGCGCACAGCGCCTCGAAATCGACGCCGGATGCTTCGTAGGGAACCGAATCGATGACATGCCCGAACACAAGCTCCGCGTGATCGTCGGCCGCCAGCGCCACCGCGCGTTCAGCCACCGCCTCCTGCGTCGACGCTCCGTCGAGCGCTGCAAAAATACGCGTGTACCGCTGTGCCATGTCCGCTCCTTTCGTTGGCCGGCAGCCTTGCGCCGCCGCGTTCCATCCCTATTGTACCGCAGCGCCGCCTTCGAGGAAGGCAGCGCTGCGAAAGGAAGGGAAGGAGGGAAGGAGGAGCCGTCACAGAGCACGCGCAGCAAGGTTGGCCGACGCGATGGCCTCGGCGATGTTGAACGGATCGGCGCAGTCGTCCGCTGGATGCCGATCGAACGCTGCCGCACGGGCGGGCTTTTCGACATCCTCACTGGGCGCGCGTAGGGATTTTGGCGGATCGATGTCAGAGCCGCGTTGGGGCCGCGCGAGGATTGCGCCGGAGGAGTGTTGGCGACTCGCTGGAAACGCGCTGGGTCCGCGTCGGAACCGCATCGGTTCCGTGCGAACATTCGGAGAACTTCCGTGGATTGTTCCGCTGGACGACCCGCCGTATACTGGAGGCGAGCAACGCAAGGGAGGCAGCCATGAAGAAGATGCAGATCGTGCTCGACGAAGAGAAGGTGCTCCGCGAGGGAATGCACGACCTCGACAAAATGCAAGCCCTCATCGACGAGATCCTTGTGGACGAAGGAAAATTGGTGAAGGGAGAGAACGGCTTCTACTATCCCAACGACTACGAAGACGGCTTCGTCGCATTCATGAGTTCTGCGCTCATTCTCAGCGATTACGACTGGTTCCTCGACAACGTGGACACGTGGCTCTGGTACAACAGCGACGATTACCCGGAGGACGCATGCGTCGAGGACGCGAAGGAGTTCTTCCTTCGCAATCGCAGAAAGACCGCCTGACATGATCCGTCCAGCGCGCTCGATAAGGCACCACAAGGCCGTCAACTTCGACCTGCGCACAAACGAGCTGCGCAAAGCGTTCGGCGAACCCGGTCGCCGCAAAGCCTATCGGCAGATCGGCGCTTTTCTCTCGGAGCATGGGTTCGAGCATCGGCAAGGTTCCGGCTACCGCTCGACCTCGGCGCTGACCGACCTCGAGGCCATCGTCTTGGCTTCGCGATTGTACGAAACGCACGAATGGCTCCTCGACTGCACGAGCACCTTCGACGTCACCAACATCGGCGAAGAGTACGACATGGATGCTATCGTGCGCCGACACGCTCGCCGTCTGCGGCAGCGCTCCTGCATCTGACGCCAACGCCGTCGCTACCGCCAGTAAGCCGCACTGCCACCCCCCCCCCCCGGCTTTTTGGCAGGTTTTGGCGGAAAACCGTCATTGGCCCCGGCGTTTTGATCGCCCATGCGGCAAGAGCTTCGCATATCCCCTGGTCGGCAACGCCCGCCTTGGGACACGCGGCGGGACGAAACGCGGATTTCCATCAAAACCCGCCACGAGACCCGGATTCGCCCGCCCCCGAGCACAAACTCGGTCTCGCCCCTCTGCTACAAGGCCCGGCTTCATCCCCCCCTATCGCGAGACCCGGCTTCGCCCACACCATGGAGCTTAGCAAACGAAGTAGGAGGGGGTCTCATGACCCCCTCCTCCAATCGTGGACGATCTTCGCTGCTGCGCCTCGAAAGCCGCCAGTATCAGACGAGCCTTATTCTACGGCTTCCGACCCTGCGACTCCCAGATATCGAGCAGCACTCGCACCGGCTCTGCGCCCCCACGTAAAGCAATTCGACAAGGTGAATCCCATGTAGGCGGAGTTGCAGCTGGCTTCTCCTCCGGTGTACAAGCCGGGAATAGCCGTCCCATCGGCACGAATGACTTCGGCGTTCTCGTTTCGCATCAGCCCTCCGTACGTGATGATCTCGCATGGCACCACAGGAAGCGCAACGAAGGGCGCAACGAGCTTGGCAGTGGGGAACCGACCGAACTCTCTGTCCACACCGGCATCAACCGCAGCGTTGTATTCGTCGATGGTAGTCCCGAGCGCATCGGCATCCACCTCAAGCGCTCGCGCGAATTCAACGACATCAGAACCCGTAAGATACGAAAGGTCCTCGCCACGATGGGTTTTTCCCTCGGTCGCGTCAACGGTCGCCTGATCCGAGATCATCCAAACGTACCCTTTGCCGTCACGGTGCATTTGGTCGAAAACGGGTTCATTGAGCGCTTGGCTCATATACCCCTTGCCTCCTTCGTTGCAGAACCGCCTTCCTCCGGCTCCTACCAAGATCATGTTCTCGAGGTTGGTGAATCCGTTGACGTTGGCAGAAGCAGACGTGCCATCATGCTCGCTCATGATCGTATAGTCTTTCAGCACGCACATCATATCATTGGTGTGAGATAACCCCGCACCAACGTTCGACGCGGCGATCAGACCGTCGCCCTCGCATGCGATGTTGCCAATGCCGAACGTTCCCGCTTTCTCAGGGTCAAGACGTGCGGCCAATTCAGGATTGTGCGCGTATCCGCCAGTCGCCACCATAACGGCCCGCGCACCTATGCGCACCGTTTTGCCGTCCTCGTCCACTTCGACACCGGCTACGCTCCCATCGGCGTTCGTCACGATGCGCATGAGTCGCGTGTTGATGCGCACTTCTACACCCAATTCTTCAAGAACAGCTGTAAAGGCTTTGCTGAATCCCATGCCGCCATCCTCTACCACGTGCATCATGGGCAGCGGTCCGTACGTGGTCACAAGCTTGTCCGTAAAAGGAACCTTCACACGATCAGCCAGCCAATCGATCGTCTGGCCGCACGATTCCACCGTGATCTTCGTCAACAGGGGGTCCAAATGGTACGAAGCGTTATTCATCAGATTTGCGTACATCTCATCGTACGTCAGCGACACGCCCTGCTCCTTTTGGAGCTTGGTGTCATATCCGGCGATCATGCCTTGGGAAAGCGTCGTGGTGCCGCCCGTCTGCGGCATCTTTTCCACAATGAGGACATTCTCAACGCCGCTGTCTTTCGCCTCGATGGCGCACGCCATGCCAGCTCCACCGCAACCCGCGATCAGCAGATCAACCTCTTCATCCCATGTTCCCTGCGCAGAGGAACCCGTCTCGGCACTTTCCTGAGGTGCGCAGCCCGCAAGCCCCCCGAGCGCAAGCAAACCAACGCCTGTCGCGGCTCCGACAAACATGCGACGCGTCATAGCCTTGACCATACTGTCTACCTCCTTGACTTTCGCCT
Source organism: Rubneribacter badeniensis (assembly GCF_002899695.1). GTDB lineage: Bacteria > Actinomycetota > Coriobacteriia > Coriobacteriales > Eggerthellaceae > Rubneribacter > Rubneribacter badeniensis. Next base: position 16,591 of record NZ_PPEL01000018.1, on the reverse strand, counting down.
TCTTTGAGCGCGCCCGCAAGCAATCGCCTCATTGGGCCCGAATCTGCACGCGGTGCGCTCGAAAAGCATGACATGCGGCGCCGCGCCCGCCTTCTCCCGTTTTGCATTGATTCGCCCCATCCACCAACCCATTTTGGGGTGTTTTCTCGATATCGCTCGCATTTGCTCCGCCTTGGTGCGCAACCACCCTTTCCGTCACCGTTTCACCTTGTATACTGTGCGCCAAGGAGGGAGCGGTATGAGTTCACGAATGCGAGGAAAACGTCCCGAGGGCCGCGTAGGGTCTCATGAGATGCTCGCCGCAGCAGCAGGATTTGGGTTCTTCAAATCGGCTCAGATCATGGCATACACCACAGCTATGTCATCAGGATCGGAATCGTTTATGTTGCTGTCGGACATTGACTTCAACATTGTAAGTTCGTTTTTCATCATCGGGTTGAACTTTGCCATTGCAATTGCCGCGTACCGAAAGCAGATGCAGCATCCCCGCATGCCCATTGTTGCCCCTACCCTTTGCTTCATTGCAACGAACCTGCTCTCCTTCTCGGGGCTTCTCGACACCATGCAGCCAATACCCAGGCTTGCTCTCATCTGCCTGATGTACGCCGTAGGGTCGGTTCCCCTCATCCTTGCCTGGATGGGAACATTTGCCGACATGGAATCGACGGTCAGTCCAAAAGCCATTGCCCTCGGAATGCTCGTGGGGACCATCTTCCCTCTGGCGCTTTCACGGTCTTGCGCAGAGGTCAACCTTGCGGCAATCACATGCCTTGCCATCGTAAGCATGCTGCTATTTCGCATGCTGAATCGTCAAAAGCCCGCAGACGCCCTCGGAAGCCTCTCCAACAGCGACGATCCCTCAACATCTGCCGCCCCACCGGCCTCCGTCCCCGATTACGCACGTTCGCTCGCTTCGATCAGCGATGGCTTAGTGTGCCTCCTCGTCCTCGGATGCGCCATGAATGCGGTTTCGGGCTTCATGCTGGTGGGGGGAATCGATTTCGAGGGATCGGCCTCCACCTCCAATCTCGGCATGCTGATAGCCCAAGTGGTATTCTGCCTTGTCGTGCATTTCGCCCCCAGATTGCCGCACGTGAGCATCGTGTATCGAATCTTGTTTCCCGTATTCACGGGTTTGCTGATCCTGTGGCCGTTTCTCGGACAAGAATATTTGCCGTTTCTGAGCGTCGCCCTCGTCATGGGACATAAATTCGTATCGTGCGCTGTCATGTGCCTGATTGTGAATGAGGGAGCACGAGCTCGACTCAATCCTTATACGTTCATGGGCATCGCCATCGTGCTCATTCGGCTTTCCGTTCTTCTGGGAATGCAATTGGGATCTCTTCTAGGAACAAAAGGACATTTTGATCTACCTCTTGCCGCCGTCCTTGTGGCCGCTTTGGCCATCTGGATCCTCTCGTTCGCCCTTTTGCCCACGACGCGCTTCGCCAAAGAAAACGATTTGATCGAAAGCGCACGATCCCTCAAGAACGCCCCTCGAACCGACACCCCCTTCGACAACGCGCCCAACCTCGACTTCGAGCAAATCGCAGAACGCCAAGGACTCACCAATCGCGAGAGGGAGATACTGTCGTACCTTGCACGCGGTCGATCCGCAACCTACATCGGCAAGGAGCTGTACCTCTCTCCCAACACAGTGCGCGGGCACACCAAGAATATCTATGCGAAATTGAGCGTTCATTCAAAACAAGAGCTCATCGACCTCGTAGAGCAAAAGCATCCCCCGGCACCCCTTCAATGAAAGCATCCGCAACACCTCGCACCCAACTAGCAACACACGAGTCTCGAGCTCCCGCCCCTCCCTTTTTCGCCGAACCCCGCAGCGCTCTCCCGCCCCGCGCCCCTTCGCGCCAGAAAATGCCGGGTCTTGTGGCGGGTTCTGACGGAAAACCATCATTGGCCCCGGCGTTTTGATCGCCCATGCGGCAAGAGCTTCGCATATCCCCTGGTCGGCAACGCTCGCCTTGGGACACGCGGCGGGGCGAAACGCGGATTTCCGTCAAAACCCGCCACGAGACCTGGCTTCGCCCGCCCGAACGCAACCCGATATCGCCCCTCTTCCACGAGATTCGGCTTCACCCCTCCACCACGAGACCCGGATTCGCCCGCCCGAACGCAACCCATCCGCTCCACGCAGCAGGAAGCAGACGGGCTCTTTCACCTCGCCGCCCCTACCCCGTCACCAGCAGCAATCCGCCGATGCACAGGATGAGCACGTACGTGAACTTCAAGAACCTCTCCTGGCTGATACGTTTCTGCAGCTTGCTACCCAAAACCGTGGCGACAACGGCCAACGGGATGCAAAGCGCCACCACCTGCAGCACGTCCCCCGTGTAATGCCCCTGTCGAAACGCGATGACGGCGTAGAGGAAGTTGAGGACAGTCCATACGGCAGAAAGCGTGATGCGGAACTGCTGGCGGTCGCGCAGCTTCTGCACCGCGTAGATGACGAGCAGCGCGCCTCCCGACACGAACATGCCCTGGATGAGGCCCGCCAGCGCCAGCACGACCCACAGCGCCCATTCAGGCAGAAACCCCGTCCGCGGACGCAGCAGGTTCTTCGCGCCGATGGCCACAAGCACAACTCCGTACAGCTTCAACAGCACGTGCAGCGGCATGACCGTGTCCAGCCAGATGCCCACAAACATGAACACCGCCATCACCGAGAGCATCTTCCCCAGCTCCCGCCAGTTCACGCTCTTCAGGTTCGTCACCGCAAGCAAACCGCATGCGAAGACCCCCATCGCATTGAGCACGGCCACCGTGGACTCCAACCCCAGAAGCGTCGTGCCCACCGGCATGGCGAAGATGTTGCCAGCGAACCCCGTGATGGCCTGCACGGTATAGGCGAAGAAGAACGCCGCCAAGAAAAGCGCTTTTTCCATTGTGTTGCAATCCTGTTCTACGCGATTAGCCCATCAGTGTAGCATCGATATCCCGCACCGCAAAACAGGCTGCGAAGCTTTCCGTCGCCAACGCCCACGAACGAACGATCATCTCCTGCGCGCACACGAAAGCGGTCGCGGCGGACAAGGCGGCGCATTTGGGCGACATCGTGCGATCATCTCCTGCTCGCACGCAAAAGCAGCCGCAGCCCGTCCCCTCAAATCCCCAGCGTCTCCCAACGCCCCCCGATGCCTCCCGTCACTCTCCCTCGGCGTCTTCCGACGCCCTTCAGTCGGCGTAACGTTCGATGTAGTCGAGCGCATCCTGGCGCGAGTGGAAGTTCGTTTTGCCGTATATGCGCTTGATGTAGGTGTGCACCGTGCCGGGAGACAAGAACAGCTCCCCGGCAATCTTCTCCTGCGTGTAGCCGAGCAGGTACAGCGCCAGCACCTCCGTCTCACGGTCGGACAGCAAAAACCGCTCTCGCATGCGCCCCGCATGGCTTCGCGCGATGGCCATGCGCATGGCCATGGACGTGTCAGGCGGCTCCTCCACGCCGAACACGCGCTCGACCGCGCGGCCCATCGGCTTCTCGTGCGCCTCCAATCCCCGAGCCACGACGGGAAACCGGGGAAGCCTCAAGAACAGATATTGAGCGCACGCCAGCAAAAGCGCCGCCGCAACAGCCGCCGTCGCCGCAGGAGAATCGATGCCGCCGAAAACCACCGGCATCACCACGTTCGTCAACGAGCGAGGCAGCAGAAACGCGATCAGGCCACCAGCCACATAGTAGTAGGGATCTTGTCGTCCGTGCCCGATGAACGCGAGCGCCACGTACCACGTGTACGCCAAAAGCAGAACATCCAGCACATAGGTGAACGAAAGCCCTACGTCCAAGCGATCGGGAAAGAACCCGCACAGCACCAGCGCCAACGCGGCCAATCCCTGCATGATAAGCCAGATGCCGGTGGACATCGCATTGCTGCGCTTGTCGAGCGTCGCGCACAGAAACGCCGAAGCAACCGCCACGCTCAGCACGAAGTACACCGCAATCGTGAACGTCGTGTAGGGAATGGGCGTGCCGAAGGGAAACACCCTGATCACAGCCTTGGCCAACGCGAGAATCCAAATACCTACCGCCGTGACCACAAGCAGCCGCTTATCGTCGGCAAACATGCGCGCCAAACCGAAGTACCCGACTGCCGAAGCCGTCGTCCCGCTCCCCCCTTCAGACGCATCGGCTGGAATCGGACGGCGCTTCGCCCAGAGCAGCAGCGCAGCCTGCGCGATGCCCAGCAAACCCAACATGACGTACACCGCCCCATAGGGCATGAACGCCGCCGCGCAGATGAACGGCGCGCTGACGATGACAGCGCCGAACACCACGATCGCCGCCACCGTCGCCGACGCCCCGCTCGCGCACCTGAGCCAGTACCCAAGCGCCCCCAAAGCGCCCACGTCCATCACCGAAGTTGCCAGGATGCGCGCCGCATCGGTGTCGACATAAACCGGATCGAGCAATCCCAGCATCGCGGCAGACAGAATCTGGGCGGCGATGCACGCCACGGCACCCGCAGCCGCCGTCTCGGGGCGCAACGGCTCCGCACGCCGAAACAGCACCAGCATGAACAGCCCCATCAGCGCAAGCGCCACGAACACGGGCGCGTTGCCCCGCAGGGCATCCTCGAAGTGGGCCGTGCTCTCATTGAACGCCACGTTGAAGCACACGTTGGAGAACGCAAGCCCCAACATCACGGGAAGAGAGGAGCGCACCGCCCGCTTGACCGATCTTCGCGTCGAACGCGATTGGAAAAGCGACGCGCCCTTGCCCGATGGGGCATTCTGCCGAACGCCTGAAGCGGCATCGCTCCCGCATCGGTGCCCCACCGTCGATGCTGAATCCATCATGGCCGTACCCCTTCGTCAGCCTTGCGCTCCACACTGCCTCACGTGCCGCGAACGCCATGCACGCGTGCTGCGGGCAGATGCCGCGACGGCCATGTCCGCATCGCGCCTCGCACCCGCGCATCCGCGCGCAACCGCCACGTCGCACGCGCATCCCGCGAAAGCGCGATCAACGTCCGTGCGCATCGCATCGCCATCGTCGCGCTCGCGCCGGCACGCCTCGCATGACCACCGACAATAGCCGAAGATGCCTCCCATGCGTCCGCGCCATGCCAGATGCCTCACGCGAAACGTCCACATGGCGTGCGCAGCCGCACCCGCAACCGCCATGGCACCGCAAACGTGTCGCGCATTCCCAAGAACGGCCAACACGCTGCGCCAATTGCCGCAAGGCCGCACGACGCGCCGCACGCTCGCCAAGACGATTTGTCAACATGCCCGCCCCCAAGCGCAGCGCCCGCTCGCACCGCACGCCCGCACGCCACGTCGGCATCACCGTCCCTTGTCCCATGTTACACCTTGGCACGCCCGCGGAAGTGTACCCTTTTTCAGGGTAAGTTCCCAGAAGACGCGCTTCGTACCGGGGAAGAGGGTACGAAGCAACCCGCTCGCAGCCTCACAATGAAACCCGCGCACGGCTGCAGTGCGCACGGCTCGGGCGGATTCCGCATCGAACCCGCCCGGAGCCGCCACCAGAAGAAACCGAGCAAGAAGAGGAGATCGGTATGGTGAAAACGGCAGTTTCGCGACGGGGGTTCCTCGCCGCGAGCGCGGGCGCCGCGATGCTCGCCTCCGCAGGAGGAGCGATCGCAACGGGAGGACCGCTCGCATCCGGTCAAGCGTTTGCCGCAGGAGGGTCATGGGGAAGCGCAGACGTCGAAGAGGATCGCATCACCACGCTGTGCGCGGGATGCGGTAACTTCTGCGGCATGGCCGTGTACGTGCAGAACGGCACCATCGTGCGCGCGCAAGGTCTGAAAGAGCATCCGCACACGGGAGGCTATCTGTGCGGACGCGGGCAGGGCTATGTGAAGGTGCCCTACGCCGAGAACCGCGTGCGCACGCCGCTCAAAGCAGACGGCTCCGGCGGCTTCCAGGAAGTCTCGTGGGACGAGGCGCTTTCCGACATCGCTCAGCACATGCAGGAGGCGGGCCCGCAAAGCACGGGCTGGTTCCAAGACGGCCGCGGCACCGACAGCTACTACACCAAGCGCCTCATGAGCGCCTTCGGCTCCGCGAACTACTACGACGAAAGCGCGCTCGCCGACATCGACATCTCCACCGTCATCCCCACGGTCATGGGAGCCTACCCCGCGCCGAGCGCAGGCAAATCGAGGTGCATCGTGCTGCTGGACAAGTCATCCTACGAGGGTGTCCGTCCACATGAGATCGAGGAGATCATCAAGGCGCGCGAGAACGGGGGCACTGTGTACGTGGTCGATCCGCGCCTGTGCTCCTTCGGCGCGCTCGCGTCCGAATGGGTGCCCATCAAGCCAGGAACCGAGCTGGCGTTCCTCTTGGGCGTCTCGTGCTTCCTCGTGGAAAACGGGCTGCACGACCAGGCGTTCGTCGAAGCGAACGGCAACGGGTTCGACGACTACGCCCGCGCCATCGCCCAGTACACCCCCGCGTGGGCAAGCGAGAAGACCGGCATCGCCGCCGAGAAGATCGAGGAGATCGCCCGCGCGCTCGCCGAGGCCGCGCCGCATTGCTACGTCGATCTGCAGTGGGCGGGCACGCTCGGGTCGGGCTACGCCAACAGCGCCGAGCAGATCCGCGCGCTTCTGCTCTTAAACGCGCTGCTCGGAAACTTCAACCAAGAGGGCGGCCTCATCTTTCCCACCTCGCCGTGGTTGGGCGACGATGCGCTCGACCAGACGATGTTCATCCCCACCGGGCAGCCCTCCGCACCGGCCGCCGGAGAGGGCGATTTCGCGCTCTCGCGCTCCACAAGCTGCCAGGCCGGCCTGCGCGCGGGGCTGCAAGCTGCGGTGTTCTGCGAGTGCGACCCCGTAAGCGACTGGCCCGACGCCGCAGGGACGGCCGAAGCGTTCGACGCCATCCCGTTCAAGGCGGTCATCGCCACCGAGCTCACCCCCGCCGCGAAGCGCGCGGACTACGTGCTGCCCGCCCTCACCTTCCTCGAGCGCCCCGGCATCGTGGGCACCGCCACCTCGGTCACGTCCATGGCGACGCTGCGCAACCAGGTTATCGAGCCGGTGGCGCCCGATGCGAAGGCCATCTACGAGATCGTCACCGACCTGGCCGGCCATCTGGGCCTGAGCGAGTACTTCGCGTTCACGCTCGACGACTACAACGAAGCGCTCTGCGCAGCCTACGGCGTGTCCTACGACGAGCTGCGGCGCGCGAGCGTCGCGGAGCTTCCCGGCTGCACCCTCCAGTACGGCTCGATGCCCTTCATGATGTCGGCATCGGGCAAGGTGGAGTTCTCCTGCGACGCCTTCGCCGCCGCCGAGCGCAGTGCCACGCCCGAGTGGGTGGAGCCCGCCGTGCAGCCCTCCGATGGGAAGCTGCGCCTTATCACGGGCGACCAGTTCACCCAGGTGCGCACGTACACGCTGGCCGCCGAGGGCTTGCGGAAAGACGCCGTCGACAACGGCCTCGATCGCCTCTGGGTGAATCCCCAGACAGCCGAGCCCCTCGGCATCGCCGACGGCGACCGCGTCAAGGTGACCTCCGGCACGGGCGAGACGGTGGCGACAGCACGGGTGACCGGGCAGATCCACCCCGACGCCGTGTACCTGCCGCCCCACTACGGCCGCGAGGACCAGGGCTTCTCCGCTCGCCTGCAAAGCCTCATCCCCTGCCAATACGAGCCGGGCACCGGTGCGGCCATGCTCAACGAAACGCTCGTGACCCTGCAGAAGGAAGGTGCGTGATCCCATGACGGCGTACGGAATGTTCATCAACGCGAAGGCGTGCGTGGGCTGCCACGCGTGCCGCCTCGCTTGCCAGAACCAAAACGGGCTGCCAGCCGACGTGTCGTTCATCACGTTCCACGAGCGCGAGACCGGCCAGTACCCCAACCTGCACACCGAAACGATCCCCACGCAGTGCATGCAGTGCGACGACGCTCCCTGCGCTCAGGTGTGCCCCACCAAGGCCACGTGGCAGGACGCGGACGGCGGCGTGCACATGGACACGACCCGCTGCATCGGGTGCCGCTACTGCATGGCGGCGTGCCCCTACGGCGCACGCACGCTCGACCACGCCACGGGCATCGTCGACAAGTGCCGCTACTGCGTGGCTGGCGGCGACGAGACGTCCACCAACTGCGTGACCGCCTGTCCTGCCAACGTGCGCATCTGGGGCGACTTGGACGACCCCGATTCCGAGGTGGCCAAGGCCGTCGCCGCGCACAACGCGCAGCCGCTCGCCCCGAACCTGTCCCATGCCAAGTTCTACTACGTGAGGTGATGAAGCCATGTCCTTTGAACCCGTATGGGGCGCCCCCATTATCTGGTACCTGTTCCTCGCGGGACTGGGAGCCGGCGCGTTCGCCACGTCGGCCTTCCTTTCGTGGCGGCATCCCGATGCGACCTCCATGCGCCGCACGGGCTACCTGATCGCCCCTATCGCCGTGGGCATCGGGCTTGTGCTGCTCATGCTCGACGCCGAGGCGGGCTTGCACGACCCGCTGCGCTTCGCCCTGCTGCTTTCCAACCCCCTGTCGGTCATGACCTGGGGCGTGGTGTTCCTGTCGCTGTTCATGCTGGCGGCGTTGGCGGCGCTCGTGCTCACCCTGGCGGGCCGCAGCGTGCCGAAGTGGGTCAACGTGGCGGGCCTTGCGCTGGCGGTGTGCGTGGCCATGTACACCGGCGCGCTTCTGGGCGTGTGCCGTCCTTACTCGCTGTGGAATAGCGCGCTTCTACCCACCCTGTTCCTCGTATCGGCGTTTTCAAGCGGCGCGGCCTCGGTGCTGCTCGCCTCGGTGGGATTCCACGCCGAGGAGTTCAACCGCGTGGGCGTGCTCAAGAAGTTCCATTTCTGCCTGCCGGTGGCCGAACTGCTGCTTCTGGCCTCGCTTCTGTTCGTGACCGGCTACGTGTCCGACGCGGGCTGGCAGACGGTGACGTCCCTCGTTGCGGGCGAATACGCGCTGATGTTCTGGCTCGGGCTTGTAGGGTTCGGCCTCGTGCTGCCCACGGCTTTGGAGACATGGCTTCTGTTCGTCAGTCCCAAGGAATTCGAAGAGAGCCGCAAGGCCCACCTCGTGAGCGCCCTGTCGGACGTCGGCGTGGTGGTGGGCGGCTTCCTGCTGCGCTACCTCGTGGTGATGGCCGCCGCCCCCGTGGCGTTCGTCTAACGCTCGAACCCGAAGCTGCACGCTTTCACGTGTCCGGCGAGGCCCCTGCGCGCAGGGGCCTCGCTTGCGTTCTGCCTAGCAAAATCAAACTCGCGCCTCTTTCGCATCGCGCTGCTCCCGCGCATCGCCGGCAGATCTTCTCAAACGCCAAGGGCACCTCGTTCGCAAGCAACGCGCCTAGAGCAACGCCCGTCGGAAACTCTCCCGAACCCGAAAGCTGCCACTTCAGCGAACGATGGCCGAGATCGTCCCGCGCACAAACGCCCCCGAACACCCACCGGAAGACCGCGTAAAAAAGGAACTCGCGAATACCCGAAGGGGCCCCTCCCCCGCATTCACGCTCACGCGTCGACCAAGCCCGAAAACGCCAATCCGACGCGTCTCTGTTAAACCAGAATTGACACGAGCCTATGTTTGCCAATCCTTGAACCGGGTTTACCCTGGTCGGGGTTTCGGAAGGCCCCCGCCCGCCCGACGGACGGGGGCCTTCTGCGATGCCGGCGGGGCCTCGCCCGCCGGGCCGACCCGGCCTATATCAATCTTGGTTTAACAGCAGATCCGACACGAAACGGGGAAAATTTGCGTTTGGTGAACGGTTTACCTCCCGCACGTCCATATCATCAAAACTCGAATGGCGTTGCGGGAGTAGTCGCTGCGCACCCACCCCAAAAGCACTTGTGCTTTTGGGGTGGGTGCGGCGCAACGTCCGTCTTCACCCGAGAGAAGGGCCGGCACGCCGCACCGAGCACAGTGCGCCGGAGACGAACGCCCAACAAAGGGCGGCGTGCGCTATCCCACGCCGGATACGCACGCCGCCCCCTCGCAGCTACTTGGCGGCAAGCGCCTTGCCGATCATGCGCGCAAACGTCACCGAACGCCCGCAGCAGTTGCCCGTGGACAGGTTCGGATACGTGCCCGCGTAATACGACCCGGAGTCCACACCGGCCACGTACAGGCCCTCGATAGCCTCGCCCGCCTCGTTGACGGCTTGGAAACTCTCGTTGATGGTGATGCCGTCGAGCGTGCACAGCATGTAGCCCGAAGTGCGCACTCCGTAGAAGGGCGCTTTGCGCACAGGCGACAAACGGAACGCCTCTTTGCCGAAATCGGGATCCACCTGGTTGTCGTAGTTCTCGTTCTGGCGCTCGACCGTCTTCTTGAGGTTGTCGGCGGGAATACCCAGCCCCTCCGCCAGCTCCTCAATGGTGTCGGCCTTCACGATGTAGCCCTGCTCGAGCAGCCCGTCGTTGAGCCCCTTCACCGCTTCGAGCGTCATGTTCGTGGGCGCCCCGTTCTCGAAGGGATACACACGTGCGCAGCCATGGATGTCGAACTGCTCCAAATACGTCTCGTAATCCGAATCCCATATGTCCACCACCGTATGGTGAGGCTGCGTGAGCGCCGCGTTCAGGATGTAGTCGTACGGACCGGACTCGTTGGCGAAGCGCTCGCCGTTGAGGTTCACCTTGAGCCACGGATTCGAACCCATCCAGAACAGCGAGCCCGTGGTCTGCGAGCCGCCGAACTCGTCGGGCTTCACGGCAACGCGGTCGAACACCATGGCCGTATGCACCTCGTCCATGTGCGCGCCCGCCCACAAACACGCCTTGATGCCGTCGCCCGTGGTGCCGTCGATGGCGATGGACAGCGAGTATTTGTCGAGCGTCTGGGGTTGCAGCGCCTTGAGCATGTCCTCGTTGCGCGCGTAGCCGCCCGTGCACACCACGACGCCCTTGCTGGCGTTGATCCTGACGTAGCCCTCAGATCCCTCCGCGATGGCCCCGGTCACCTTGCCGTCTTCGTGCAGCAACCTCACGAGAGGCGTGGTGAAGCGGAAGTCCACGCCCACGCTTTCGGCGTAGTCGCCCAAGACGATCTTGCCGTTCACCACGTCCTTGAGACCGGCGAACTCGGCATCGGCTGGCCAACTGGGAATATGGCCGGTCGCCCAGTGCTTGCAGACCGAAGGTTTGGCATTGTTCGCAGCCTCGAAGAACAGCTCGAAGCCAGCCTCCTCCAGACGATCCTGATACCAGTCGATGGCCTCGCCGGAGTTCTGCGCCCACAAGTGGTACAGGCGCGGGTTGCAGTATCCGTTCGCGTAACGCACGAGATCGTTGCATATCTCGTTCTCGTCGATCTCGCAGCCCGCCTCCCTCTGCAAGCGGCTGTTGATCGAGCCGAGGTTGTCGCGCACGCCGCCGCCGATGGCACCCTTCTCAAGGCAGACGACCTTCGCGCCCTCCTCGGCAGCCGCGCATGCGGCGAACAAGCCCGAGGTGCCCGCTCCGCACACGAGCACCTCGGTGTCCACCGTTTCGACGATCTCGTCCTCGGGAATCTCGGGCTCCTCACCCAGCCAGTCGTTCGCCGCCGCAGCGGCCTCGTCCTCCTTCGAAGGCGCAGCTTGCGGCGCGCACCCCGCCAACCCTGCGCCCGCAAGCGCAGCGGCTGCGGCACCCAATCCCAAAAATGTGCGGCGGCTCAGCCCCTTGCCCTCTTTCGTCATAACGCTCCCCTTCCTTTCGAACGCGCGCTTCCAAACTCTTCAGAGTCCTCCAAGACGCTCGAATCCCTTTGGTCTCCAGCGCCAAAGCGGCCAAGCGCATCGACCGCGTCGCCTTCAACCTTACGGGCAACGCGCTCGAAAATCGTCATGCCGCCCGAGTGAGACGCCTCATACGAGTCGGGTGATTTTGCCCTCCGCGCCTCCCCGCGCGAACAGCTCCTGATAGAATAGCCTCCTAGTCATCGCACGATGCGATCCGGGGAGGGGATGTCAGCATCATGGCCGCCGCGTTCGTCATACCGCGCGGAACGGGAACGCGGACACGGGCGCACGACGCGCCCCCGTCTGCCCATCCTGCGCGTTTTCTTGCATGCACGTTTGCGCTCATGGGATCGTTTGTCAGCTACTGGCTGCTGAACTACAGCGCGTTTCCCCTGTTCGATCATGTGTATCTGCAAACACGCGAAGCCAGCGCCATCGTCGGCGGCCTCGCCCTCACGGCGCTTGCGTTCGCGTCGTACTGGCACCCGCGCCCGTTCACAAGCCGCAGGCTTTTCATGGCGGCGACATCCACGATGATCGTAGGGTCGATCACAGTGATCGTGAGCATGTGCGGACAGCTGCCTGCCGTGCTCGTCTGCGGCGCAGCGCTCGTCACCGTGGGAGCAGGGCTTGCGAACATCATCGTGGGCATTGGCTGCGTCGGCCTCGGCATGCGCCGCCTCGGCATCGGCGTCACGCTCGCCTATGTGCTGGCCTACGCACTGCGCGGCGTGTTCGCCACACTGCCCGAAGCCGCCAACCTCACCTTGTTCTGCGTTGTCCCCCTCGTCACGGTGATCGTCATCGCGCCGTACGCGCGCCCCCTGCTCAATCAGATGTACGCGGAAGGCTCGCCCGCACAGGCTGCGGTCACAGCTCCGTCGTCGTTTTTGCCGTTCGGTCACCAGCTGTTCGTCACGCTTCTGCTGTTCCGCTTCATCTACGGCTACACGCTCACGTTCGGTGAAGTGGAGCGCGTGCCGCTGCTAGCGCTCGGCGCGTTGGTGCCGCTCGCGCTGGTGCTGGGATACGTGATGCTCAGCCGCAGGGATTTCTCGCCCGACGCGTTCTTTCAGCTGTCCATCCTGTGTTCGGTGGCGGGATTTCTCGTGCTGTCCATCGCCACGGCGAAGAGCACGCTGATCAGCACGCTCTTATCATGCGGCACGGGGTTCTTCGAGATCCTCATGTACTTCGTGCTCATCGCGCTGGGAGCGAAAAACACGGTGAACGCGCTGCCGATGCTGGCCTGGGGCAATGCCATGGCGTCTTGGGGCACGCTGCTGGGCGCCAATTTCGGACGGTTCACGAACGAGATGGCGGCCGACGCCACCACAACGTCCCTTATAGCGGCCTGCATCGTGTTCGGCATCGTGACGTACGTGGTGCTCGTGCAGAAATCGTTCAGCTTCTCGCACACCATCCAAGGTGTCGAGCCGCTTGCATCGCTCGTATCGTCAAATGCGGACGACAGCCCGCTGTCCCCCATCGCCGACCGGTGCGCGGCCATCGGCGCGGCCGCCGGGCTCACCGACCGCGAGCAGGAGATCTTCGAGTACCTGGCGCGCGGACGCAATGTCCGATTCATCCAAGACGAACTCACCGTGTCGTACAACACGGTGAAAACCCATGTCAGCCACATCTACGCGAAGCTCGACGTGCACTCTCACCAGGAGTTGATCGACCTGGTGGAGCGCACGTCCTCACGCGCCTCCTAAACCGCAGCACGCGAAAGCCCGTCTTCGCCCGAAACGCGCTCCTCGACCAACCCCAAACGTGCGTTCCGAGCGAAAGCGGGCATTGGGCCAACGGCGGCTCCGGCCCATGGAAGAGCCGGAGCCACCAGCCGCCACGTGCTATTCGCCGCCATCCCCCATCGCCTCGGCGGCCTCGTCGATGCAGCGCAGAGCGTTCAAGCTGCGCGGATAGCCGATGTAGGGCAGGCACTGCGACACCACTTTGATCAAAAACGCCCGATCGTTGCCCACGCGCATGTTCGCCTTGGCATGGCTGACCGCCTGCAGCTCGCAGCCGCCCTGGGCGATGAGGAGGCAGAACGTGACCATCTCGCGCTGCGCGTCGTCCAAGCCCGTGCGCGTGTAGTAGTCGCCGAAGCAGTTCTCGGCCAGCCAACGGTTGATGTGGCGCGTCTCCTCAGGCCCCGACTGGTGGAAGTCGGCCATCTGCGGCCCGAAGATGTCCACCTGCTTCTGCGCGCCGGCCTCAAGGCGCGTCTCTTCGGTCGTGGTGGCCTGCCCCTCAAGCGGCAGCTCCACCAAGCGGTGCTCCAACAGCTCGTTCGCCGCGTACAGAAACGGCAGCATGCGGCCCATGCCCACGTACGGCGTGGCCTGGTAGACGATCTCCTTCACCTCGACCGGCGTGACGCCCAAATTGAACGCGCCTTTCACCATGGCCTTGAACATATCGACCGCCTGAGAGCCCACAAGCGATGCCAGGATGGCCATCATGCGCGTGCGGTCGTCCAGATCGTCGCTGTAGGGGACTTCGCCGAACGCAAAGCTGTCCATGCGCTCGACGAACTCGGGATCGGTGCCCGCCAGCGGCGAGTCGAACCCGGGAAACAAACGGCTTCGGTACTCTTTCGCTCGATCGGCGTTGCTCTGACTCATTTCCACGCTCCTTCTCTCGTGCATTCGCGATATTGCAACCATCCTACTACGCGCAGGCAGCCCTTCGTCAACTGATACCAGGAAAGAACCATAGGCCGACGAGCAGACGCCCCGCCCGCCCTTGGCGGCACGCGCGGCAATCGAGCGCCCCGCCCTTGGCGGCACGCAGACGTCCCCGCCCGCCTCCGACGACGAGCAAAGCCCCGTCCGCTCCGACGCTCACGCAGACAATCGGACGACCCTCTCCCAGCAGCGAGCGGACGCCCCCGCCCCAACGACCCATCACGCCTCCACCGCGCTCCGCCTCCTGCAGCCCGCACGCTGCGCCTCTTGCGGCCCACACGCCGCATCTCCGCCGCTCCCCTCCCTGCCCCCGAGAGGAAGGGAAGGGGGCGGTGCCGGCCGGCCTATGTAAACCAGGGTCGGCAGGGGCCGGGTCGGCTCACCGAGTACCGCGCGAAGCCCTGCCAGCATTTCGGAGGACCCCGCCCGTTGGCGGAAAGGGGCCTTGCGACGCGCCGGCAGGACCTCGCTCGGCAACCCGGCTTATACCAATCCCGGTTTGACAGAGAGGTCGCTCGGATCGGCCGCTTTCCGCCTCGAAAGCGGCCGATCCGAGCGGCAACGCAGAACAAGGACAGCACAGAACCGCACAGCCCTCACAACGACCCTGCGGCGCGCCTATGCCTCACGCTCGATAAGGTCCACCACCTCGTCGCGAGAATGCACGTCAAGCTTTTGGTAAATGGATTTGACGTGGTACTTCACCGTGTTCTCCGACACCACGAGCTTCTCTGATATGGACCGGACCGTCCGTCCCTGCCCCAGATACTTCAGAATCTCGGACTCGCGCGGCGTCAGCCCGTAGCCCTCGACGATCTCCCGACACCGCTCCTCCAACGCAGCCTGGGGCGCGGCCGTCGCAGGAACCGGTTGAGCCGCCTCTTCGCCCGAGAACGCCTTGTCCTTGAACAGAAACGTCGACACCATGGCCACCAGATACACCGCCACCAGCGCCACCGCCGTCAGCTTGAGGTCGCCGACGCTGAACGTGTGGGCGTTCAGCGTCCCCACCACCGTTCCGGCCAGCTGCGCGCCGTTCGTGCACACAAGCGAGCACGAGAACAGAAGCCCTGCGGGAAGCCGCGTGTCGCGCACCGCGCTCGCCGTCATGCACCATAAGATGATGCCGGCCACCAGCGACCCCAGCTGGGCGCACGCGTTGGCAAGCCCTCCAGCCCCGTCCCAGATCAGCGGCAGAAGCAGAAATCCCGCCGCAGAAAGCGGCAGGGCCACCTTGTACACCGATCCCAGGCTCGGCTGGCTTTTCGCCACCAGCGCGGGCAGCAGCAAAACCACGACGACCGCCCCCTGCGTGATGATCGACGTGTACTGGAACGTCGCGAGGGGTATGCTCTGCTGGATCGACACCTGGATCATCAGACCGCTCATGAACGACAGGATGGCCGTCCCCAGGATGGGACGCCACAGCGACAGCAGCGCGCCTTTCAGCACCGGAACCGAGCACTCCTCCTCGATGGGGCTGCGCATGTCGAGGCACCGCTTGCAAAACGCAACGGACGCGAAGAACAACACCGCTCCCGCCGGGGCGATCGTCGATGTCGGCAAGAGCGTGACGAACAGGTAGAGCACCAGGCTGAGCGCGTTGCTCAACAGCACGAACAAGTAGACGCGACGCACATCGAGCGTTCCCGAGAACCGCGCCCACAGAAGCGTGACCAGCGCGCCGCCCGCCCCGTACAGCAAACCGCCGAACATGAGCCACGGCAGAAGCGCCTCCGATGGCACGAACGAGGCGAACTCGAACGCCATCCTCGTGACCAGAAAGCCCGCCGCCGCCACGCCCGCGCACAGAAACGCCGAAGCGAGGGTGGAGATGCGGCTGCGCCGTCGCATGACGGCGATCATCGATGCGTACACCAGCACGCGAGCGCCCACCGTGGCCACCTGGAACAAAGACTGGGCCGGCAGGTTCGAGCCGCCCATGGACACGAACATCGTCGGAGACTCGAACGACACGTATCCGAACACCAAATACAGCGCATAGCCGCTCATGAACACGGCATCGCGCGCCTTCACGCCGACGAACAGCTCCTTCAAGCGCTCCATACTGCCCCTAACCCATCCCGTAATTGGCTCTAGTGTAGCTTATACGACCAAGAAAGTCACCGAAACGCCCCCCCCCCGCAACAAAAAAAGCTTCCGGCTTCCCATTCCCGCACGCCGTATGCTGCGCTCCCTCCCGCC